>CBDTVZ010000007.1:0-34099 GCA_965363995.1 uncultured Eudoraea sp. | reverse complement strand
ATTGCGTTTGATTTAGAATTTTATCGTCAAAATTATAGGTAAGTGTTTTTGTTTTGGGTTCGTATTCCATTAATATCCATACACCATTTAACGTAGCAGAATAAGTGTCGATGCCACTTAGGTCATCAGAGATTGTAAGACTGAGATAACGGTAGTTATTTAACCACTGCTTTTCCTTAAAGTTCTTAGGACGTATTTTCGGTGGAATTGTATCCTGTGCCAGTGTATAAGTCCCAAGGCTTCTGGTTCTGGTTGTAAAGGTTGTCCCTCTTTTAAAAGTAGTCATGTAATTAGCCGTCTTTTTTTTGTCCAGACGGGCTATAAACAATTTCTTTCGCTCCTGTGGAGAGTATTTAGTTACATCAAAAGTTATTGTAAAGTTTTTGTGCGCTGGGATCCTATTGTTGTGTATCACAACTGTATCCTTACCTTTTTGCAGGTCCATATAAAAATTGTCATAAAAGGTATTTGCCGGAAAATAGACTTTTGCAGCACCCAGGTCATAATTATTAGGCTGCTTGGCGATAATAAAATAATCTGTTTTTAATTCATCCTCAATCTTCAATGGCTGCTGTCTTTTTCCTTCAACAGGAATAACTAATTTTACCAGATTATTATGCAGATCCTTTATAAGGATTTCCACCTGGTAATAAAGTCCTTCTCTAACTGTAATTTTTCCTTCATTATATATTTGTTTATATATTTCAAGTCGATTGCCCGGCGCAATAAAGCAGCGTTGTATACGCTGGTTATATTTCCCAAAATGGTCATAATCTATTAGAGTGTTGATATATCGGGTTTCTTTAAATGAGAACGATTCAAAATTAAAATCGGTGTAAATTTTTCCATTCACTAATTGTTGTACAGAATAGATTCCATTCTTATTGGCCGCGAGATCCTGCCTGTCATAGGCGTTTATTCCAAAACCAATTGTTCCGGAAGCGTACACATTATTTGCCAGATAAGATCCATCCTTTTGCTTATTGAATTTGATTTGAATCTTTTTACTACTTCTATTTACCTGAGCGTTTTCAGACAATGGATAGGCAAATAAACTAACTAGAGTTGGATTGGTAGCATCCCGTACCTCCAAGCCATAAAGTAGGGGGTTTGTTGGTTTTTCAGATATACTGCTTCTTATTTCAAAATGCAAGTGTGGTCCTGATGACCCTCCCGTGTTGCCGCTGTAAGCAATAACCTGATCTTTTATGACCTTAATGTCACCATAATCCGGAAATATCTCAACTTCATATGATTTTTTATCATATTGAATCTTTTTAATAAAGGATTCAATTTCCGGCGAAAACTTTTGTAGATGCCCATATACAGAAGTATAACCATTGGGGTGGGCAATGTATATAACTTTCCCATATCCCCAAAGTCCTACTTTTATTCTTATTACCGTGCCATTTCCTATGGCATAAACCGGCAATCCCTGTCGCTGTTGAGTTTTAATGTCAATGCCAGAATGGAAGTGATTTGATCGTAATTCACCAAATGTGCCAGCGAGGACTAACGGTATATCCAACGGAGGCCTGAAAGTGTTTAGGGGATACTTTTCCTGACCCAAACCAGTAATACCGGAAAGAAGAAGGAGACTTAAAATAAGTATTCTCATAGCTGCTAAGTTGATGCGAATTTAATTAATACGAGTTAAACTTGGAAAAAAGGTCTGTTAACAACCATAATTTTCTTTATTATTTATATCAATTTGCAGAATAGTCCAAATCATTGGAATTAAAGTATTACTTCAGGAATAATTGCAAAAACTATTGCGAAGTTGTTTGAGGTGTGTTAACTTTGTGTAAAACGTATTGTAATTTGCATATGAGCGAATTGGTTGAAATCGTTGATTCCTTAGAAAATAAAATTAGCAAGCTTCTGCACAAAATAGAATTGCTAAATCAGTCTAAAATAAGGTTGGAGCAGGAAATTGTTGCACTTAAAAATGAGGATGAAACAATAAGGAATACCATTTTGGAATGGGAAGAAAGATATAATTCTCTCAAGCTCGCAAATTCAATGCTGGGCAGTGATAATAATAAAACTGAAGCAAAGCTCAAAATAAATACATTAGTTAGGGAGTTGGATTATTGTATAGCTCAACTCGCTGAGTAGTGTTACTAAGAAATATGGGAGAGAAGCTGAAAATAAAGCTCTCTATCGCAGATAGGGTATATCCTTTGACTATTGACCCTAGTCAGGAAGAAGGACTAAGAAAGGCTGCAAAGAATATAGAACAGCTTGCCAAGAAATTTGAGCAAAATTATGCCGTTAGAGACAAACAAGATGTATTGGCCATGTGTGCCTTGCAGTTTGCCTCCAAGATTGAACAAAGAGGCATAGACAATACCGAGAGTACCAAAGAAGTTACAGAACGTTTAAAAGCGTTGGATCAGCTGGTAAACTCTAAGCTTAGTATAAAATAAGTTCTTTAACATAGTATAAAGTTACTGCCCACATTGGTATTTAATTTTTGACGAACTCAACACTAATTTGTTTGAAAAGGGTGAGTTTAAGTTGTAAAAGCAAGCCTTCTTGTAAAGGATCCTTGATCAATTTGTTAGCCCTAAACCTGTTTTCTGGAGTTTGTACAGAACTTCATCAATGTGGGTTTTTTATTTAAAATTGGTTTTTAAATCATTTTGAGGCCTGATCTCGATTTGTTTTTTACCCTTTGGGGATGAACAAAAATAGTTTTAAAGTATTATTACTTAGTGATTGCTCGCATCATTTTCAAGTGCTGCATTCATACTTTAACTAGGGGCAGGAAAGTATTAATTATTAAAATAGGTTATGGATATTACAACAATTGCAATAGCAGCTTTAGTTGGTTTGGTAATAGGATTAGTTGTTGCAAAAGTCTTAGAGAAGGGTAAGGCATCAAAGACTGTTGCAAATGCAAAAAAAGAAGCGAATACTATCTTAAAAGCCGCCAATACTGAAGGCGAGAATATTAAAAAAGATAAAATTTTTCAAGCAAAGGAGAAGTTTTTAGAATTAAAAGCAGAACACGAGAAAGTAATCATAAACAAAGACAAAAAGATTGCTGAATCTGAAAAACGAACACGGGATAAAGAATCACAGATTAGCGGAGAATTGGCTAAAAATAGAAAGTTAAATGAACAACTTGAAATTAAACTAAAAGATCTCGAGCACAAATCTGAACTTTACGATAAAAAGCAATCTGAACTTGAAAAACTTCATAAAAGTCAAGTTCAACAGTTAGAGGTCATTTCCGGCTTAGCGGCGGAAGATGCAAAAAGCCAGCTCCTTGAATCTTTAAAGGAAACTGCCAAAATAGATGCTATGGCTTATTTGCAGACCACAATGGAGGATGCTAAACTTACTGCTCAGCAGGAAGCCAGGAAAATTGTCATAAATACAATTCAGCGCATTGGTACTGAAGAAGCTGTTGAAAATTGTGTATCTGTATTCAACCTTGAATCTGACGATGTTAAAGGTCGTATTATTGGTAGAGAAGGACGGAATATCAGGGCACTGGAAGCTGCTACAGGAGTAGAAATTATTGTTGATGATACCCCTGAGGCCATTATACTATCCTGCTTTGATTCTGTTCGAAGAGAAGTGGCCCGATTGTCTTTACATAAACTTGTTACGGATGGCAGAATTCATCCGGCCAGGATTGAGGAGATTGTACGAAAAACTGAAAAGCAAATAGAACAAGAAATTGTTGAGGTTGGAAAACGTACGGTTATTGATTTGGGTATTCATGGATTGCATCCGGAATTGATTAAAGCCGTAGGTAGGATGAAATATAGATCTTCTTACGGACAGAACTTATTACAACACTCAAGAGAAGTAGCAAAACTTTGTGGCGTAATGTCGGCAGAATTAGGTTTGAATCCAAAAATAGCCAAGCGAGCAGGTTTATTACATGATATAGGTAAAGTGCCAAATACCGAGGTAGAAGTGGAAACACCTCATGCAATTTTAGGGATGCAATGGGCCGAGAAATTTGGGGAAAAACCGGATGTTTGTAATGCTATTGGAGCCCACCATGATGAAATAGAAATGAAGACCTTAATATCACCAATCGTACAGGTATGTGATGCTATTAGTGGTGCCCGCCCTGGAGCAAGAAGACAAGTGCTGGATTCCTATATTCAAAGACTAAAAGATCTGGAAGATATCGCCTTTGCTTTTGGAGGTGTACAAAAAGCCTATGCCATTCAGGCAGGAAGGGAATTGAGGGTTATTGTTGAAAGTGAAAAAGTAAGTGATGAGAAAGCTGCACAGCTTTCATTTGAAATCTCTCAGAAAGTTCAGACCGATATGACCTACCCGGGTCAGGTAAAAGTTACAGTAATACGTGAAACACGTTCGGTTAATGTGGCCAAATAAAGAGCCGTCTTATACAAATTTAAAAACGAGCTTTTAGCTCGTTTTTTTGTTTCATATATATTTGGGTGCCCTGACAAAGGACATTCGTTTAAACCGTAATTGTTTTAATCAACTACAAATTTAAATCCCGCCGTAATAATTCCTGCCTTTAGACCAGTACTTCTTTTGTAATAATCATACTTTAAATCAATGCTCTTCAAACCTACTTTCAATTTGTGTTGTTTCATAATTATGTTGGTATAATTAATACCGATACCATATTGATTTGCATTGTATTCGGACAAATCATAATCTGAAGTATAGAATTGAGAGGTGGAAAGATTTTCGTTATATGGAGCAAAATAATCCGCGGCCTTTTGGTTGTAAAAGCGATAGGAAGGATATAAAGTGAATTTTTCCGCAATTTTCACAGGCAATTCAATACTTAGTGTATTGGAATTAATTCCCCAATCATCAAAATAATATCTATAAGATGATCTCACAACCAGATATTCATTGATAAAAAAGTTGAGTCGACCTCCCAGAGCAACTTTAAATCTGGAATCAGGCAGGCGTTCAATATCATCCGCGAGATGAAAGATATCAATGAAGGAATCTGCCACATCACTAAAGTATACCCTTTGAAAAGGCGTGGAAAGCAAGCCTTGCTGCAGCACCAAATCAGCTAAAAAAGATCCCTGTATATTTTTGGTAAGTATTTGCGATAAACCAACACCAAAAGAATAGGAGTTACGATTCTCATCTGTTAAAACTGTAAAAGAAGGGTTGTAATCAGGATTTCCTATGATGGTATTTTCTACAAATAAAACATCATTTAATCCACTTCCACCAGGAGCGAAAGGACGAAGTTCAAAAGGGTAAATAATTTTCCATTTATCTAAAAATACATTTGCACTAAATCCAAGTTCTGTATTTTTCTCATTGAACAACCTGGTATAACTGCCTCCAAAACCTAGTGAAGTGTAATCGTACTCTGTTGAAAATGAAAGTCTTCCGCTCCATATAGAATTTCTATCATCCGAACTATGGCTGTAATTTCCTGTAAGATTAAACCAGGTATCACTCTGTGAAGCGCCAGAGGAAGCAATAAAGGGGTCTGCAAAACCATTATCAAAGGGGTTAACGTTACTAGAAGAGGCAGAGGTATATGCCGATATACCGGCATCCACTGTTAGTACGTCATCATCACTTAAGGGAATTGCAATTACCAATGCCCCGGTAATATCGGTTAATTCTTCGGTGCCAAGTCCACCTGTTACTGCTGCATTATTGCCTTCCTGGGAATAGTAACTAGCTAAAATGTCTATTTCGGCGGTTTCCAAAACCCTTTTTTTATAATCTCCGTCATTTTGTCCAGGATTCTGGGCGTGGCAAATACCAAAGACCATGAAGAGACCAATAAAAAGTAGGAGCTTATGTATTGACGTAGTTTTTCTAAAAATAAGTGGGAGTTTAATTCTTCTCATCGTCAGGTTAATTGCATCCACAACCGCCACCAGTTTTACCTCCATTTGCACCAACTGCAGCTTCGCGATAGGAATGAAATATGGTTATGTTTCTATCTGATAACTTTTCCGATAGTACCATATCAGGATCATTAATATTCACTTTTTCATATCCCTTTACTGCAACACAGCTACTTAAAACTATAGGGATACATGCTACTAAAACAATTTTTTTAATCATATTCTGTCTATTTCTATATTATCGGAAGTAAACACTTTCCCTTCTTTGTCGATAATTACGCACTCAACTTTCGGTAATTGATTAATTCTGTTTAATCCTGTTTCAATACCCATTACAAATACAGATGTTGCAAGGGCATCTGCCAATTCTGCTTTTGGAGCAAATACGGTTACACTCAAAATACCGGTAGCGGGATAACCTGTTCGCGGGTCAATAATATGCGCGTATCGAATATCATTAAATTGCACAAATTTTTCATAATTACCCGAAGTTACCACTGCACCATTCGAAATCGGCAAAATGGCAGCTGCTTTGGTTTTATTTAGTGGATTCGTAATAGCTACGGTCCATTCATTACCATTGGGTTGTCTGCCCCATGTATTCATATCGCCTGAAGCATTAATAATACCTGCCTGTACGTTGTTTTTGATTAATAGGGCCTTAGCCTGGTCTGCTGCATATCCCTTCCCTATGGCTCCGAATCCAATTTTCATTCCTTTATCTTTAAGGAAAACCGATTTATTCTTGGAATCCATAATTATTTTTTGGAATCCCACTTTAGAAACGGATGACTCTATTTCTTCGTTTGAAGGCATTTTCTTCATACTACCATCAAATTTCCAGATTTTGTCCATAGACGCATAACTGATATCAAAAGCGCCATCGGTTAATCCGGATAGGCCTATTGCCCTGTCTATTAAGCCATATAATTCTTCGTCGACTTTAACCGGCTTTAATCCGGCATTTCTGTTAATTTCAGAAGTCTCGGAATTGGGATCCCAGGAAGAAATGAGTTTTTCAATTCTTGAAATCTCATTAATGGCAAGGTCAATTACTCTATTGGCCTCCATTGAATCTTTAACGACTACAGTAATTTGAAAACCACTGCCCATTAGTTTTAGGCTTCGCTGAAATGATTGTTGTGCCGATAAGGGAACAATAGCGAACAAGAGAATAATAAGGGAGCTACTAAGTTTTACCATTTACCCTTTAAAAGATTCTAAAAGACCGATATATTCTTTAACCGATATTTTTTTATAACCAGTTTGTCCCAAAATCTTGCCATCTTTATCCAGGACTATTACCAATGGAAAGTATCCATTGCGATTATAGGTTTCGGCCAATTGCTGATTTTTTTTCTGCTGCTCAGCCGGGAGCATATTTTGTTTTTTACGTGGGAAATCTGCCAATAGCATGACAAAGTGATCTGCAGAATAATTTATGAATTCTTCACTACGCCATATTTGCTGATCAAGTTTTATGCAAGGGGCACACCAATCTGAGCCCTGAAAAACTAAAATTATCGGTTTATTTCCAGCTTTAGCTATTTCTTTGGCTTGATCAAAATCGGTTTGCCAATCCTGGGCAAAAATTGTTCCGGAGGCAAAGAAGATAAATAATAATACTGTTTTCATTTTCATATGCAACGTTAACGTCAGTTTTGAATAGTTCGTATTCGTTTTCAAAAAATTTAAGTTTTTCTTATTAAAATTATAGAGTAATGGATAAAGTTATTTATTTGATGAAAATAAAAAAACACTAAATCTCATTTGCTTCTGTAATGAAATTCAATAAAGCATCGGTTTCAACTACCGTACCAAATTCATTGTGCAAACTTGCCAATTCAACTTCATGAATCATTTCAGCCTTGTATTTTGTTCCGTCCGCTGCTACTTTATCAAAGGTCGCCGTTGCATCTCCAACCAAAAATGTATCATATCCCAAATTTCCTGCCATTCTTGTGCTACTCGATACGCAATGATCTGTAGTAAGTCCAACTATAACAACTTTTTTGATTTCCAGTTTATCTAATTGTTGTTTTAAATCTGTACCAATAAAGGCACTGTTCACCTCTTTTTCTATAATTGATTCATTGGCCAATGGCCTTACAATATCCTTGAATTCGTTACCTGGCTGGCCCTTAACAAGTGGGGAAATCGGATTGGTTGAGTTATGTTTAATATGAAAAATGGGAAGTTTATGATTTCTCCAGAAGTCCAGGATTTTTCTTGCATTTGATTCAGCTTGAAGATTATTTCTATGACCGCCGTAATAATCAATATCATCTAACCCTTTCTGAATATCGATAAGAAGTAATGCCGGTTTACTATTATGATTCATATTATTCAATTTTATAGAGAATTGGATTAAAGGCTTTAGAGGCAACCATTACTTTATCTCCAAGGTTCAGGGATTGTACTTCAGATTTATCAGCAATTACTTTAACCACATTGTTTTGAATAAGAACCGATACAATAGCGACAACATCCTGGTGTTCTATCTTCAATACTTCCCCTATAAATTTAAATTTACCGCTGATATTTTTGTTAGAAAAGATCTCATTTGGAATACCTTTTCTGGTAATTTTTCCCTGTTCAAGCACAAAAACCCGATCAGATAGTTTTATAATCTCGCCTATATCATGACTTACCAATAAAGTGGTCAGACCATATTCATTATGAATTCTTATGATGTAATCCTGGAGTTTCAAACGAATTTTATAATCCAGGGCGGCAAGTGGCTCGTCCAATAGAAGAATATCAGGTTTACGAACCAGAGCTCTCGCCAGGGCCACCCGTTGTTGTTGCCCTCCTGAAAGTGTTTGTGGTTTTCTATTTTGCAGATCGCCAAGTTCCATCATCTCTATAAGATCTACAATCACTTTTTTATTCTGACCTTTAGTAGATGCAAACTCCAGATTTTGTAATACAGTCATATTTGGAAATAAGGCATAATCCTGAAAAACATATCCTATATTCCTATTTTGGGGAGAGAGAAAGATTTTGGTTTTGGTGTTAACCCAACTGGTGTTGTTTATTGTTATTTCACCCTTATCTGGCTTCAATAAGCCGGCAAGGATTCTTAAAGTAGAGGTTTTTCCGGCACCGGATTCACCGTAAAGAGTAACCAATTCCCCTTTTTCAATTTCACATTTTATGCGAAGGTTCATTTGTCCGTCAGAGGCACTTAAACTTTTATGAATATCAATTTTTATCATTTCCAAAAGCGCTTTAGATACCCGCCGTTTATTAAATAAACCATAAGCAGGATACAAAATGTAATGATAAATAATACAGTAGCATAGAAGTTAGCGGCACCATAATTCATCGCTTCAACTTCATCATAAATTGCAATTGATGCGACTTTGGTTTTTCCGGGAATACTACCACCAATCATTAATACAACCCCAAATTCACCTACGGTATGTGCAAAAGCAAGCACAATGCCGGTTAATAAGGAAGTTTTACAATTGGGAAGGAGTACTTTGAACAAGGTGGTCCATTTCGATTTTCCCATTACCTGGGAAGCTTCTGTAAGTGAATGAGGCAGAATGCTAAGGCCCGATTGAATGGGGTGAACCATAAAGGGCAGACTATAGATTATGGAGGCAAGGACAAGTCCGCCAAATGAGAATACCAGTTTAAGGCCCAGCCATTCATTTATCCAATTCCCAAATGCGTTTCCCGGGCTGAAAGCTACGAGGAAATAAAACCCCAGTACAGTAGGAGGCAAAACCAAAGGCATGCTAATAAGAGTTTCTATAAAAGGTTTGGATCTGGATTTCGTGTTTACCAACCAATATGCCATTGGTATTGAAATAACTAATAAAATTACCGTAGTAACAACAGCGAGTTTTAAGGTAATAAAGAGTGGGTCCCAATTCATCATTCAGAGAGCATAATTTCATTAGTTTTAACCATAGCACATACGGTTAATTCTTCTTCTAAACCAAGTTGATCCGCGGCATTGGTGGTAATAATGGAACTAATGACGCCCGCCGGGGTATTGATCAGGATATTGCTTAATAATAAACCGCGTTCAATACGGCTAACTACCCCTCTAACCCGGTTTTGAAGGCTTATTAAATGCTTTATGTCCTTGCCGATAATAACTTCTGTTTCCTTAAATAAAACCTTAACTAAATGACCTACTGTTAAATAGGTAGCCGTTTCCGGAGTTTCTATGATGATAGCCTTAAACAGTATTTGATCAGAAAGCTCAACTGTTACAAGCGACAAACTACCGTTTACCTGCACTTCCTTAATATGACCTTCTAAACTATTCATCTACCGAATATCCGAAATCTTTTAATACAATCTTCGCCTCTTTGGAGAAAAGAAATTTATAAAATTTATATGCTTGTGAATTATTTCTTTCGGGTTGATTTATTACAACTACACCCTGTGAAATTGGAGTATAACTGGAATCATCTATTAAAACCCAATTACCCTTGCCCTTCATTTCGGGTGAAAGGACCACTGATTGCGCAGTAAATCCGATTTCGGCCGATTTCGAATATATAAATTGATTGGTTTGGGCAACACTTTCACCATATACCAATTTATTCTCAAGACTATATAAAAGCCTGTACTTTTTTAGTACTTCCACGGCAGCCTGTCCATAGGGGGCCGTTTTAGGATTCGCGAGTGCTATATGTTTAATGGCAGAATCATTTAAGTTTTCTATTGATATCGGCAGTCCGTCAACCATTGTCCAGAGGACTAATTTTCCATAGGCATAGATTTCTGGTGGAGTGGTGGTAAAACCTTTTTTATAAAGCTCCGAAGGGTATTTCATATCGGCCGAGACAAAAACATCAAAGGGGGCGCCTTCTATAATTTGAGCGGTATGCTTTCCCGAAGAACCTATGATCAATTCACAACTAATACCAGTCTTCTCAGTGAATTTTTCTATAATTGGCTGTAATGTGTATTGCGTATTAGCCGCAGCCGCAATTGTAATTTTAGCAGGTTCATTATTTGCGCCATTACAGGCATAAACAAGAGTTATTAAAATAATTCCTATTACGTTAAAAACTAATTTTTTTTCAATCTTTAATTTATTACATGGAAGGACTTTAAAATTCCAATTCGGCATAGGCTACTTCTTTATTGATATCCTTTACATTACCCGGATATTCTTTTCCCCTTAACCGGCTTACGGTGTGAGCTTTTAGTTGATCTTCCGGATATGATTGTATTAATTCCTGTATAGTTTTTTTATCCAAATCGTCTTCTATATGCTCCAGCCATTTGTCTGCCAGTTCATCTGGCAAAATTAAAGGCATTCGGGGTCCTGCTGCTTTTGGGTTATTATGGATCCTGGACATCATAGAATTGCCCACGGTTGTCACTATAGAAAAGGTATTGATCAATTCCCCCGTTTCAGTATCTACCCATTCGCTCCAGAGCCCGGCCAGCGGCAAAGGTTCTTTATCCTTCCTTCTCACATAAAATGGATAGGTTTTGCCGGCATAATGATGATGTTCATAAAAGCCGTCTACATAAATAATACATCGTTTATTTTTGGCTGAATTACGAAAGGAGGGCTTCTCAAAAATAGTTTCTCCTCTTGCGTTAAGCGTATTGTTCCACAGTTTTTTTAATTGTGTCTTATCCTTTACCCAAAAAGGTACCAGGCCCCAGGTTGCAAGAGTTGGTTCATATGGAGAACGATCCGGATAAATAAATAATTTTGGATGCTTAAAACCCGATACGTGATAAAGTGGCAGGTCTGATAATGGAGCCAATTTTTCAATGATCTCCTCAATGGCCTGCTCATTCCCGTAATGCCTGGCCCGTTTTAACTGTGCTTCCAGACTTGCCTTGATATCGTAACACATATCTTAATTTTTATATCATGAGGAAGAATTAAATTTAAGAAATTTTGTTTAATAATTGAATGATGTTGGCTTTAAGATATTTTTTGAATTAACCAAAATTAGTAATGACAACCCGGTGGTTGGGACTTCAATATTATAGTGGCATCCAAACTAGTAGTGCCGACTGAATGATAAAAAATAAAATAAAAGGTATTACAAAAAACCCCATAATATCCCTTGCCTGTAATTTGGTTCCACTTGCCATTACAGGAAAAATTATGAGTAAATAGAAAGGTTGTAGGGCATTACTAAGGCTTTCTCCATAAGCAATGGACATTGATGCTCTTGCGATCATAGCTGTAACTTCAGATTCACTTAACCCTGCTCCCAGTTCTTTAACAACATTAATGATACTGGGTCCTATTATGGCAAACTCTCCACCAGCAGAAGGGATGGCAAAATTCACCAAACCACCGGAAACATAGGCCAAAAAAGGATAATTAGTTAGGGTCGCAACTGATGCCTGAATTTCTCCAATTCGGTCACCCAGACCGGTTGAAAACATAATTCCCATTATACCGGCATAAAATGGATATTGAAAAAGAATTCCGGAGATATTGCTGCTAGACCGTTTCATAGAGATACTGTAGCGCAGCGGGGTTTTATGCAGAAATAGGCCCAGGATCAGGAACATAAATATGATAATATTAAAATTCAGATCAAACCCATTCAGATAAAAATAGTGACCGATATAAATGAATCCAAAAGTTGCAATGGTCATTTGTAAAAGGGCACTATTGTTGAGTATATCTGAGACAGCCTGAAAAGGTAATTTATAGGATTGTGCTTCATCTTTTACGGAAGGCTCTTTTTGCAGATTAACCAGAACCAGCAGATCGGATAATTCCTTTTGTTTGTTGTTTTTAGGTGTTAATATGAGAAATATAAGAGGACCTACCACAACAAAGAGTACAATCATAGCCATATTGAGAGAAGATCCCAAAGTATAGGCAGTTGGAATCAATTCTGAAAGAATTCCCGCTTCTATTAAAAAATTATTTTCGGTATTCAATAATAGCGCTATTGAACTGGAAGCCCCGGCAACCCAGCTGCCCATACCAAAATAAACACAAGCGATTAGAAAAGGATAGTTTAAACCCTTTACTCTTGTGGCCAATTCTCTGGCTAAAATGGCCACTATCACGATCATTCCGAAACTGATCAGGGAAAATATTGCGCTGGCAATCAGGACAAATAAATATACCTTCCCCGGAGATTTTATATAACGCGCTATCCAATTTATTCCTCTTTCAACAGGTTCTGATTGAGCTATGCTATACGCCGTAACAATAACAAGGATAATCTGCATTCCAAAGGCCAATAAGGACCAAAAACCATCATACCAGCCACCAAGAACGTTTATAAATGAAGCATCTGTCCAAATAAGTGCCAGGCAACCCGTTAACAATGTTAAGAGTAATGCAAAAACATAAGCGCTAGGCATATATTTTATAAAAAAGTCTGTGAAAATTTTACCCAGTGCTGAAATCATATTATTTACCAATCAGTAGTTTTGGTTAACACTTAGCTGATAGATTTACTAAATATAGTAGTTAAATACTGAACAATAAATCTGAGTCAAAAAAAATGTGCGATGGTCACTTAAGTACATCGCACATTAATAAATTTATCAGTTAGATTTTCTAACACGAACAGGATACTCCGGCCGCTTCGGGGTTACAGGCGGGTTACTCTTGAGCTGCTCCAGTATAACTTCAATAGCTTTTTCTAATTGGGGATCACCGCCTGAAATTACTGCTTTGGGCCATTGTTCAACCTTAATGTCCGGAGGAACTCCTTCATTTTCCACCCGGTAGCCATCTTCATTCCAAAAGGCTAAATTAGGTGCAGTAACCGATCCGCCATCTATAAATTCGGGATAACCTAAAACGCCTACTAACCCGCCCCATGTAGTTTTTCCAATTATGGTTCCCAGTTTAAATTTTCTAAACATCCAGGGGAGATAATCTCCACCGGAACCTGCGGTTTCATCAATAATCATCACCTTAGGACCTTGTATTGAAGCACTGGGAGATTTAAGGTCATTTCCATATCTGAAATTCCAGGATGCCTGATATGGTTTTTTTAGTATATCTATATAGTAATCTGCTAATTGTCCGCCGCCATTATGTCGTTCATCAACAATTATAGCCTTTTTATTAGCTTGTGGGAAAAAGTAGCGTTTAAAATATTCATGTCCGGCTCCTGCCGTATTCGGAACATACACATATGCTACCTGCCCGTTTGTAGCCTTGTCTACTTTTTTAATATTTCCTTCAACCCAATCCCTGTTTCTAATGGAACGTTCACTTTCTAAGGGTACTACTTTCACTTTTCGTGAACCAGACCCGTCTGCTGAAGCTGAAACCGTAAGCTCCACTATTTTATTTTCAGTATTTTCAAAGAAACTATAGAGATTTTTATCTGCAGTAACCTCATTTCCATTCACAGCAACTAAATATTCCCCAACCACAATGTTTACCCCTGGTTCCGTTAATGGTGAACGAAGCTCTGGTGTCCAATTTAGACCTCCGTATATTTTAGCAAAGCGATACCTGTTGTTAACTACTTCATAATCTGCACCAAGCAGTCCTCCACCTACTTTATCCGGGTTATTCATTCGATCACCTCGGCTACCAAACCTGTGATGCCCCACGGCCAATTCACTGCACATCCATTGCATAACTCTGTAGAGATCACTTCTGCATGTGACATCGGGTAGAAAAATATAATATTTTTCTTTCATGGCATTCCAGTCCAAACCATGCATTCCTGGGTCATAGAAATAGTCCCTATTCACGCGCCAGGTTTCATCAAATATATTGGACCATTCCTGTCGGGGATCTATTTTTACCTGAATGGCACCTATATTTATTTCTCCATTTTCAGGTTTTTTACCTACCTCTGTGATTCCCCATGTCTTCTCTTTCAGGTACAACATTTTTTTCCCGGAAGCAGCAATAGTATACCAATTTGCAGGCATAACTTCCTCATCTTCCCGCTTTTTAAAATCATACATTCTAAGAGTCTGAGGATCGCTGAAACTGCTATGCGGCTTGCGTGATAAATAAAACAATTTTCCCTCTTCAGAACAACTTAAACCTGAGTACATTCCTTGTGAAATAGGCAGGGCAATAATTCGGTTTGAAATTTGCTCCCAATCAATTCGCAATGGAGCAACCGTTTTATTTTCCTTCTTATCATCTTTATCTGTGGAATCTTTTTTAGTTTTTTTATCGTCTTCGTCATTTTCTTTATCATTTTCATCATCATTCTCTTTAGCCAAAGGGGATATAAGCTCTTTCTGTAATGTTACCAAATAGATGGAATTCGTCATTTCCATATCCTGGTTTGACTGATCAAACCAATTCACAACCGGACCGGCATCTGTGGAGGCCAGCACATAGATATATTTTCCACTCGGATCAAAGACTGGCTCACTTACGTTTGAAAGGCCATCGGAAAGTTCAAAGGATTTATTCTGATCCACGGAATATACATAAGCTCTTTCAAAATTTGTTTCCGTAATATTCGTGTATGACACCCATTTTGAATCATGAGACCAGGATCCAAAAAGTTCGCGAAAAACGCCAGGAATGTATAACTTATCTGTTCCAATTTTGGTGATCTGTCCACTAGATACATCTGCCATGAATAAATTACGCCCATTATCTACAAAGCATAATTTTTTACTATCCGGGGACCAATGTAAATAAGCATAAAAACCAGAACCGGAAATGGGCAATTTTTTTATTGTACCATTTTCCAGTGTCTTAAGATGCAAGCTATATTCACCCGAAGCGTCAGAAAAATAGGCTATTTGCTTACCATCAGGGGACCATTGCGGGTATTTCTCATGCACCCCTGGAGTTTGGCTTATGTTCTCTACATCACCTTTTTCAGCAGGCACGGTAACTACTTCACCCCTGAAATCAAAAACTGCCCTGGCACCTGAAGGTGAAATGCCAGCACTTCTGATATATCTGTCTCCTGAAACATAACGTGCTCTGAGTTCCAGCAGATCTGTGGCGATAGAAATGGTAAGTTTTGTGCTGGATAAAGAATTTGAATCAAATAAATGTAAATATCCGGCTTGCTCGTAAATTAAATCATTGTTATTGGTATTGAGACTTATCACTGGAAAATCGTCATACATTGTGAGTTGGGTAACCCCTTTGGTATCCAAATCATAGGCATATAAATTAAATTCCCCGTTGCGGTCACTTCTGAAAAACACTTTATTACCTATCCATTGAGGATTGGCATCATTACTACCAGATGCAGGTTTGTTGATTTCCGTTACTTCATAAGTCTCTGTATCGTAAATCCATATGCGCGATTGTGTACCTCCCCTATAATTTTTCCACTGGTTAAATACTTCGTATAAAGGAGTATAAGCGATATATTTCCCATCTTCTGAATAAGAAGCGTTAAATGCAGTAGGAATAGGTAGTTCCAAAGGCTGGCCACCTTCTATTGCTATAGTATAAAGCTTGGCATGCCTGTTGGTGTAGGTAGATCTGCGAGAGATGAAAAGAACACTTTTACCATCGGGAGAAAAATCTCTCACCTGATCCCAACTTGGATGCCAGGTTAATCTTTTAGGAACTCCTCCTTGTGCAGAAACAACATACACGTCTATATTACCGTCATATTCTGCACTGAATGCGATCAAAGAACCGTCCTGTGAAAAAACAGGGTTGGATTCTACCCCCTCATCAATAGTAAGTCGTCTTGGGTTAGATCCATTTTTGTTGGCAATCCAAAGATCTTCGGCATAAATAAAAGCGATATTATTTTCACTAATTGCCGGGCTTTTCATCAATCTGGTATCAACAGTATTTTGAGCATTAATTTGGAAAAATCCTAAGGATAGGAGTATGGCTAAGAAAAGTTGATTTTTAAAATGTACAGTCATATACGAAGTATTTCAATTAGTTTAAATTTATTTGATAGAGGAAACTTCATTAAAAGTATAAGAGTTAAATATAAGGTGGATTTTGGTCTTACGAAATTTAGGAATAGAATTTTTTTGGAACCTGTAAATGGATGCGGAATGTTGCTGAAGCAAATCTAGTTTACTTCTGGAAGCTTATTGATCCAGTTCTCCAAAATGCTTATGTATTTGGAATGTAATTTAGACCAATAGGGAAAATCACTTTGCCCAACATCATACATGGAGTGTGAAGCACCTTTTAATACTATTATTTCATATTTTGTGTTTTGGGCTTTCTCAAGGGCTTCTGCAATGATTTCGTAACTATTGGGCGGTATAATTTCATCCAAACCACCTTGAACAATAAGTACTGGTTGTTTAATATTTTCAAAATAGGGGAGAGGGGTATATTTCAATTTTTTGTCTATTTCTATTTTATCAAGGTTGGGAATCCATACCATATTAAACCACCCTTGAGATTTAACAGCGTTGATCTCTTTCTGAAGGGTTTCTTTGGAAATTTCACCTGCAATAGTTTCAAAAACTTTTCGCTCAAATTTGGATGCCTCTTCAATATTCTCACCCAGTGTTTCTTTGTTTCTGTTCTTCCAATAATTAAGATCACTTTCCAATAAGGTAGAACCAGGGCAGCTCACGGCAATGCCATATTTGAGGTCTTTTAAGTCATTCAAAATATATGGGATCTTGCTAGCTCCCTGGCTGCTGCCTTTTATACCAATATGGCTAATAGGGATGTTTGTCTTTTGAGAAAACCACTTAATGGCATTAATATCATCCGATGCAAGTTCTTCTATACTGGCCTGTGACCAATTACCTTCAGAAATACCTGTCCCCCGTTTGTCATAAATAAAGGTAGTATAACCTCGTTTTGCGAAAAGTTGAGCTTCTGCTCTGGAAGCACTCCTGTCTGAATTACCAGAAGAAGTAACAATAATCAGGGCTTTTTTGTTGTCTTTGGGTGGATGGTAAATAGTGCCATTCAATTTCAGGTTATTAGTTTTAAAACTTACGTCCTCAGCAGTTGAGATCTCTTTACTACTTGCTAAAGATTTATAGAGCGTATATGAAATTTTCATTGTGTCCACAGTTAGTGTACCCCGGAGTTCAGCATTATTTTTTACCCATTTATTTTTAAATGAATAGGTATAAAAATCGCTTTGTAATTTAAAATTAATTGAATCGCCTTTTACGTCAATATCTCTGAATGGGATTCTGTTGGCATTTTGTTCAAGGCTTGTAAAATAGACCTTCCATTGAGTGGAATCTTGTTCCAGTTCAAATGCAATGGAATCTGTAAAACTTCCTTTTTTAAAGAGGCCGCTATAAATACCACTAAGGGCGGATGTTTCTGGCTTCGAACTATTAGTACAGGATATTATCGAAAGGGTCAGAATCAAATAGAGGCATTTTCTCATGGGTCATTAATGTTTAACTTTTAGCAATCGGATTCTTTTTTCTAGCCTGTATGCTATACACCATTGGAAGTTTATTCCCAAGGTGTTTAATTCGATACTTACCGGGTTCAGATTCTATAGTAAATTTAAAACAGTTGTACGGGGAATAATCATATTCCTCAAGGGACGTCACTTCAAGCCCATTCTTTATCAAGCTTGAGATCACCTCACCTATGCCGTGGTTCCACATTACATATTCCAATGAGAGATCAGCATCCCTGTTAGCATACGTTCCTGTTTCAGTTTCCACTATTGGTCCTGAATTGAAATAGTTGTAAGTAATCTTACTAAACTTATCATCAAACATCCAGACTACCGGATGAAACTCCACGAAAATAAGTCTGCCGCCAGGTTTTAAAAAGTTAGACACAATTTGCCCCCATTTGTCAATATCAGACAGCCAGCCAATAGTACCATAAGTTGTATAAATAATATCAAATTCCTCGTTTAAATGATTGGGAAGATCATAAATATCACAGCAAATAAAGTTAGCTTCTATTTTTGTTTTCACAGCTAGTTCTCTGGCTCTGGCTATTGCTTTGTCGGAAAGATCAACCCCGGTAACCCTGGCGCCAAGCTTTCCTAATGAGAGCGTATCCTGGCCGAAATGACATTGCAAATGCAAAATACTCCGGCCTTTTATATCCCCAAGGAGATTCAATTCTATATTTTTAAGTGATGTCTCGCCATCCAGGAATCCTTTCATATTATAGAAATCAGATTCCATATGAGTGTCTGTCTTACTGTTCCAGGAGGCCTTATTTATTTTGATATAATCAGAATTCAAATCCATGTGCAATTAGTTACTTTTTATTAATTTTTGAAGGTATTGTTCTTTTGTAATTCTGTAATACAAAGAGTCTTCAATACCCTTGCAGTTATCTTTTTTCCAGAATACCATGGAAAGTTTTTCCAGAACTTTAATGGAGGCTTTGTTTTGGCTGGCAACCCTGCCAATTATCTCTTTTAAATGTAGCTCCTTAAAACCAAAGTCAAGGCATGCATGCGCAGCTTCTGTGGCATAACCTTTGTTCCATTCTTTCTTAAAAAAGCGAAACCCGAGATCGACCAAATTTTGCTCATTGAATTTTAGTCCACACCATCCAATAAAGGAATTGGAGGCTTTTGTAATGACGACCCATCTGCCAAAGCCGAATTTTTTATAATCCTTGTAATTAAGAAGAAATTCCCTTGCTTCTTCAACAGTTTCAAATGGGGGATCGCCTGTGTACTTTATTACCTCAGGGTCCGAATTTAATTCCCATATTTTTTTGGCATCATCAAGTGCGAACTCCCTGAGCATTAATCTGGGAGTTTCTGTTATGGGTTTTACTGGACGATTCATTCCTTTAACAATTTTATTACAAGTCCAATTTGTCCTAAATGGTAGATGTCGTGGTGTAACATTCCTTCAAGTACAAAAGAATTAGGATAGTTCCCATCAAATTCAGGGTCATAGTAGTATTCATCTAAAAATGTATCATCCTTATCTTCTAATAGTTCCAATAATTCCCGGAGAGTGCTTTTATCCTCTTCCAGGATCTTCTCCCAACCAATAGTCTTTAACTCATCATTTGACCTCCAATTCTCTGGATGGGTATCTGTTAGTTCACCTCTGCCGGTCTTTAAATTTAAGATGGTATCCTTTCGCCAGGAAATGATATGTGCAATAATTTCTGCAATACTGTGCACAGAAGGCAGAGGACGTATAAACATCTGATTTTCTTTTAGTTGAGATAATTTTTTAGTATAGGATGCTCCTGTCCAAATCAGACCATTATGAACTTCGGTTAATTGCCTTATTATTGAATTAATTTGTTTATTCATTACCAAACGGAAAATATTTACCTATTAATGAGATGAATTATATACAGAAATGTATCGAAGACCATGAAATTATGATATGATATCCAAAGGATTCGTTTCTTTCCAATTGCCTCGTGTAAAATCAGGGAATGACTGCGGTGCACCGTCATTAGCTACAGAACGCTCACTTAAAGGAGAAACTGCACTCCAGAAACAACCTTCATAAACGTTTTGATCAAGCGGTAAGCCATTTCTAAGACATTCAATAATCCGGTATACCATCATTCCATCCATGCCTCCATGGCCACTTTCACTGGTAGTAGAGGACAAGCGTTTATATAAGGGATGATCATATTTTTCGTAAAGTGCCGCCAATTGATCCCCCTCTACCCATTGATGATGATTTTCGGTAATTCCTTCAACACCACCTTCTAATGCCATTCGGGTAGGAAAACCGGCCAAAATCCCTTTTGTACCTTGTATTAAATTAAGTCTGGTATAAGGTCGGGGACTGGTTTCATCCCATTGTACCATAATTGTTCGTCCGAGACTTGTCTTTATTATCGAGGTATTCATATCGCCTCCCTTAAACTCCAGTTTATTCCATTTATGGTCCGGAGGAAAATTTTCTTTTGCATAAAGAGCACGTCCTCTAGCCGGAGTGGAATATGAAACCAAACTTTTAAAAGAGTCTTCTGTACGACCCAGATTCATGTATTGTGCTACCGGGCCAAGGCCATGAGTAGGGTAGAGGTTCCCATTTCTTTGGGCATATTGGTATGTACGCCAGGAACCTGTTCCGCGTTCTTCCTCATCCATCTGTGTCCTTAAATCATGAATATAAGCTGCCTCCCCGTATAATAGCTCACCAATGAGACCTAATCTGCACATATTTAAAAATAGTAACTCGTCACGGCCATAATTGACATTTTCCATCATCATGCAGTGCTTCTGTGTCTTTTCTGAGGTGTCAACAATCTTCCATATCTCGTCAATACTAATAGCCAAGGGTACTTCAACAAAGGCATGAGCTCCGCTGTTCATTACTTCAATGGCCATTGGAGCATGATTGACCCAGTTTGTCGCTATAAAAACCATATCTGGTTTTACTTCTTTCAGCATCAATTTCCATTTGTCCTCATCGCCGTAATACGTGGCTACGTTTTGATGCCTATGACCATTTCCCATTTCAGTTACCACAGTAGCCCATTTAGTAGTAAGATCTTCATACAAATCACATATCGCAACTATTTCTGTACCTGGCAGGGAGGCAGCAAATTGTAAATGAGCTGGTCCTCTGGCACCTACTCCTATTACTGCAACCCGAACGGTTTCCAACTTTGGAGCCGCAAAACCACCCATATAAATGGCGTTAGTGTCCCTGCTATTTTGGGCATGACCAGATATTGGCAAGATAGATGCTGCCGCAAGGCCAGCAGCAGATAGTGATGTCTTTTTAATAAAGTTTCTTCTGTCTATATTTTTCATCTGCAAGCTTTTAGAACTTAATAGGTAATTTACAGTTTTTTGATGAAATAAGGAATAACTTCGTTACAAACTAGGAAGGATATCAAATTTGAATTCAGGTCTTCAATATTAGATAAATTATGAAGGTATAACTGCCTATTTTATAACTGGAATACTTATAATTTACTCAACTATTAGTTAAATGTATTTATATTATCTAGTTGGAACGATTTATAGGGATACCTACACTGAAGGTCAATCTTAATTTGTCTATATTATTTACCCAGGATACGTCAAAATTAACTGGTCCCAGGAGCGATCTATAGGAGAAAGTTGCTCCTGCAGACATAAGCATGCTTGTTTCTACGAGCTCTTGCCACTCTCCATCAGGTGAAAAGGCATCTTTTATATAGTCACTAAAATCATTAAAACCAACCGAGGCGATATTAAAATGCGGTGTAATAAATACTTTTTTTATTGGATTTAATTGAATGCCAAGATTTAGTTTAATGAATTGATTTACATTCAATTCATCCTGTCGTAGCCCGGAGAACAAATAACTTTTTTTATTTGGCGTTACCATATTTCCGCCTAAAAGGTATTTAGCGGCATAACCATATTCTGTAAAGGACACCTCATTGGATTGCAGTTGGTCCTCGAAAATAAAACCAAATGATGCACCTATAATACCACTAACCTTGGAATGAAAAGGAATTCGTTCTTCAAACTCCGCATTAATTATTGTAAATCCGTTGGTACTTCCTTTCACATCACTAATGGTATTGTCGCTAAAGGAAAGATTCACATCATTTAATAGAGACCTTCCGACTCTCGCATTAAAGAAAGAGCCCTGAGTAGAAAAGAAGACATCATTAAGTGTATTGCTTAAATAATGGCCATAGACTTCTATATTGTTCGAAAAGTAATCTTTGAGTGAAAGAATATTATCTAGAATATCCGGATCAACTTTTGGTTTAATTTCGGTGTAATTATAGTTAATACCTAAACCCGCATAACTTTTTAAAGAGTTAATATTTTTATTTATCTCATTATCATATAGAAAGTATCTTGATTTCATATCATCTGTGGCGCTGCCACCTACGTAAACTCTTTGCGTTAATTGCTCTCCGTAAATTTCGGATCGCCACCACCATTCTTTCTGATCTCCAAAATTTTTCTGGTACTGTGTTCTAAAATGGGGTTGTTCTGCAACATCAAGGGTTAACAGCAGCCTGGAAGACTCTCCTATAATATTTCTTCCTGTATAGTTTAGAATTAAGCCAACTCCTCTGAATGCATCATAGTGTAATGATCCATTTAGTTGATGTCTGGATTTTTCAAAACCGTTTATTTCAATTCCCAACTTATTATCCTGAATATAGGGAGCATAAGTAATTTGCCGAAAGAGATTAGTTCCCATGGCTCTGTCTATTCCTTCTTTAAGTGCCTCTGGCTCATATTTTTTATTTGTTTCAATATTAGTTCGTGCTATAACAAGGTTCAGATTATCCTCACTAATATTTTTGTAGATTATTGTATCCAATGTAATATCAGGTTCTGTATAAGGGAGTTCATGACTTCTTTTTGGATAATCCTTTAATTTTTCAGAAAGTGCCACTAAAGCCTCCTTGTTTAGCAATGTTGCAATTTTACCTTCTTCATAGATTTCTTTACTTTTTAAAAAATCGCCGGTAGAATAAGTTAAATGAGGAATATGATCTATAAGTATATCACATAATTTTCGATTCTCTGGATTTATTAGATTACTGGTTAGCATCCCGGTTTGAAACAAAATAGTAGCAATATTATCCAATTTTTCAATGGGTGCCATCCCACCACCAACATCACTTCCTATAATGATATCAGCTCCCATTTCTTTGGCAACATCCGTTGGAAAATTATCAAGTACGCCTCCATCCACTAAAAGGGTATTTTCATAGGGTACAGGTTTAAATATACTGGGAATAGACATACTCGCCCTCATGGCTACAAGTAAGGACCCTCCACTAATGATCACCTTCTTGCCATTGACAAGATCGGTAGCGATAGCTCTATATGGTATTGCAAGTTTATCAAAATCATTTATCCTGTAAACCGGATAGGTGAGCAATGACAAAAACTCCCTTAAGTTCTGATCATTTATTAATGCAGGGTCTATTTTAGGTTTTCCTTTCTTTAAATCTAAATTTACCAGATATCTCTTAAATTCACTTTTTTCTTCAACGCTAACGTCAGATAAAGAAATATTCCCACTTAAAAGTTTGTCCCAGTCGGCATTCATGGTAATATTGGCAATACTGTCGCCCGAATAGCCCATGGCATATAATCCACCAACTATGCTTCCCATACTTGTACCCACCACAAGATCAGGGACTATTCCTAAGGAATCAAGGGTTTGAATAAATGGAATATGCGCAATTCCCTTTGCACCTCCACCACTTAAGACCACCACAACTTTTGGCTTTTTCTCCTGTGCTGAAACAAAAAAAGGAGCTCCTGTTAAGAGGATAAGCAGGATAATTAAAAAGTATTTTTTATTCAAATTTTAAGATGTTTTCACCTGTGCAATTTTCAATATGATTTTTATCATTTCCTGTATATAAATCTTAGAATACCTTAGAAGGATTAAATGTATTCAAAAATATACTAACATGATAAAAAAAAGAATCCTTATTATGGGAGCTGCCGGCCGTGATTTTCACAATTTCAATACCGTATACCGGGACAATGAGAGCTATGAGGTAGTAGCTTTTACGGCAGCACAGATTCCTAATATTTTAAATCGTAAATACCCACCTTCACTGGCAGGAAAGTTATATCCCTCCGGTATTCCAATTTACGATGAAAAAGACCTTACAAACTTAATTTTTGATCTTAAAATTGATGATGTTGTTTTTTCTTACTCGGACATCTCCTATGAGCAGCTAATGCATAAGAGTGCCCTGGTAAATACCGCAGGTGCAAATTTTGTCTTACTGGGTAGAAAAGAAACCTCAGTTAAGAGCACTAAACCACTAATTAGTGTTGGCGCCACCCGAACCGGGTGTGGTAAGAGCCAAACGGCCAGACGATTGATCGAGATCCTTATTGAAAATGGGCTTAAAGTAGTGGCTATCAGGCACCCTATGCCCTACGGGGATCTTGAGGCACAGCGAGTGCAACGTTATGCCCGACTGGAGGACCTGGAGAAATACGACTGTACCATTGAAGAAATGGAAGAATACGAACCTCATATCGTTAGAGGAAATGTCATTTATGCAGGAGTGGATTATGAAGATATTGTAAGGGCCGCAGAGAATGACCCCGACGGTTGTGATGTAATTGTATGGGATGGAGGAAACAATGATTTTCCATTCTATGTGTCTGATTTACATATTACCGTTACGGATCCGCACAGAGCAGGCCATGGAACAAAATATTATCCTGGAGAAGTCACTTTAAGGATGTCTGATGCTGTTATCATAAACAAAATAGACAGCGCGCGTCCGAAAGATATTGATAAACTCCGAAGATTAATTACTCAAGTGGTGCCCGGCGCAATTATAATTGATGCTGCCTCACCAATAAGTGTTGCGGATTCTTCCGTTATACGGAATAAAAGGGTTTTGGTGGTAGAAGATGGGCCAACATTAACTCATGGAGGCATGAAACTTGGGGCAGGCACTTTGGCTGCGGAAAAATTTGGAGCTTCTGAGATCGTAGATCCCAGGCCATACCTTGTAGGTCAATTAAAGGATACCTATGAGACTTATCCGAAAATTGGAAAATTATTACCGGCTATGGGATATGGTGATGACCAGCTCAGGGATTTGGAAGTGACTATCAATAGCTGTGATTGCGATGCAGTAGTTATTGGTACGCCCATAGATTTAAACAGGGTTATAAATATTAGAAAACCAAGCACCAGAGTTTTTTATGACCTTCAATCTATTGGGAAACCTAACCTGGAAGAAGTAGTTGAGGAGTTTTTAATAAAGCAGAATATAGAAACCGGGATAGAAGAGATGGTTTAATAGGTTTTTAATGAGCTATATTATTTCTCTAAAAGAGTAGTAAAGAGTGCAATTGCACTCTTTACTTTTTTTGAGATTCATCAGGTTCATATGATAAATAAAGTTGCTGTAATTTCGCTTCTTTTTCAGGGGTAAGTGTAAAAAAGACATTAATGACTCCATTCTCTGTCTTAATGCTATAACTTTCTCTAAGTTGATTATAGGGTTTAATTTCATTTGTACTGAGAACCGGGCCTGCTTTGTCAAAAATTTCTTTTGCCTCTGCCATTCTGTGTTCACGGGATTTATCCATATAAAAATTTTCTGCCAACAGTTCCACTTCCAACTCAGGACTCCAGGTTTGAATTAATTGGCTTACTTGCTGCTGTCTCTTCTCTAAAATAGTTGATACCGGAAGTTTCCGAGGCTCTAGGGCCAGGTTTTCAAATAGTAATTTTTCTATCTTCCTAAGTGGCCATGGAGCTGTATAGGTAAGATTGCCAAAGGCCATTATCCCAATACCGTAGGCAGGATAAAATACATAATTACTCCCAAAACCAGGCAAAGCCCCGCCATGTCTTACTAATGTTAAGCCTTCGCAATTGGTATGGATCCCCAATCCGTATCCATATCCGGATACAGTTGGACAAGGATTCTCATTGAAGTCTGTGGCTTCAGTATTTAGGCTTGAAAATTGAGGCGTGTGCATTTCTCTCAAAGTACTTCGCTTAACGGGTCCGTTATCTTCATCACTCCTTGGCGGCCATGCGGAAAGGTGAAAACTAACATATTTACTAAAGTCTTCTATAGAAGTTATTAGTCCTCCCATGGCACCGTAAGATCCGTCATGAAGCATGGGTTCCAGTTTCCATTTATCATCTTCCCATCGGTATCCAATAGCCAATTGTTCCTGTGGAATTTTATCATACTCCCAATAAGTATGATTCATTCCAAGGGGTTGTAAAATATTCTCTGTGATATATTGTTGATAGGGCATTCCGGAAACACGACTAATAATATTACCTAATAGGGCATATCCCGTATTGCTATACTCAAATGTATAGGAGGGAGGGTTAGAAAAAGCAATACCCTCAATAAGAAGATCATTCAGCATTTGATCCGGCTCATCCAATTGGCGGTCCCCCCATGGGTTATCCTCAGGAAACCCTGCTGTCATGGTCATCAGGTTTTCAATATCTATAATGGGAGAGTCGGATGTAAGGTATTCCAGACCTGACATTTGAGGGATATAATTAGCGACCGGATCGCTAAGAGATAATTTCCCCTCATCCCGGAGTTTCAGAATAGCCATGGCCGTAAAGCTTTTACTCATGGATGCTATACGAAATGCAGACCCGGTAGTTGCGGGAAATTCCTTCGCAATATCGAGCATCCCTGTGGCCGATGCAACTACCAGATTATCATCTACAACAATGCCGTAAGCCACCCCAGGTATATTGCGCTCTTTGGAATGCTCCTCTATAAGTTCCTGCATCTGGGATGTAATGCTCTTTATCTTTTCTACACGATTGTCAGTTTCAAAAACTGGTGCCTTGTAAGCAACTGAAACGGTTCTTGATTTCGAAACTACTTCTTGTTCGGGATTTTGAGGTGACCTGCAAGATATTAGCAAACAAATTGATAAAAGTTGAATAAGATGGATTCTGGCAATTTTCATCAGAGGTGTTTTTTTAACTTATTAATAATCATTCTCATATAAGCGTAACCTGTTATGCAACTTATTCAATTCATTTTGTAAATTATCTATTTTTTGCAGCAAATTGAAAACTGCATCAATACCCTCAGTATTTATATTTAATTCTTGATGGATTCTAATCATTTTTTCTACATCGCTAATTTTATCCTGATGAAGATAGGAAGTTTGTTCAAGGGTTGTGATACTAATTAAGCCCTCTTCATGGAGTTCATTAAAAAATGAAATCTCCACACTATAATGTTCACATAACTGGACAATTGGTATAAAATCTTTTAGTTCCATATCTATCTTAGTTTTGCCAATTCTTCAAATAATTCCTTTTCCTTATCTGAAAGTTTGGTTGGTATTTTTATCTGATACGTAATATACAGATCACCAAACTGACCTTCTTTTTTATATACCGGAAAGCCTTTGCCTTTTAATTTTACTTTAGTCAGGTTCTTTGTTTCCGGCTTCACCTTGAGCTTTACTTTTCCATCAAAGGTGTCAATAACTACTTCCCCTCCCAATAAGGCTTTATACAAGTCCAGATCAATTGTAGTATAGAGGTTGTCTTTATCACGTTTAAATTTCGAGTGATTTGAGATGGAGAATTTAATATGTAAATCTCCCCTTGGTCCGCCATTAATTCCTTCGCCACCATGCCCCTTAATTTTGATTACCTGCCCGTTCCTGACTCCTGCCGGAATAGTTAACCTGATATTCTTACCATTTACTGTAAGTGTGCGTTTGTGGGTCCGATAGACATCTTTCAATTCCAGTTGTAATTCTGCATTATAGTCTTGTCCTCGAAATTGAACATTTCTACCTCGAGTTCCTGCAGATCCTCCTCCAAACATGGAACTAAAGAAATCAGAAAAGTCTTCTTCCGAATGTTGGCCAGAGCCCCTTTGGCGGGTACTTCCATGATATTGCTGCTGCTGTTGTGCTTTTTCAAATTTTTCAGCGTGTTTCCAGTCCTTCCCGTATTTATCATACTTTTTCCGATTTTCCGGGTTACTTAGCACCTCATTGGCTTCATTTATTTCCTTGAATTTCTTTTCGGCCTCTTTATCGTCCGGATTCAGGTCGGGATGATATTTACGAGCCATTTTCCGATACGCTTTCTTTATATCACTTTCCGTAGCCTTTTTATTTATACCCAGAACTTTATAATAATCAATATAGGTCATTTATTTTTCCAAAATTATTTAGTATTAATGGCTGTTAGCCGATTTACTTCCATTTTAAGCGCTTAACTCCCACTAGAATAACAATCGCTATCAATATCAGGAAGAATAGCGTTGTCGACAGGCTCTTTATAAGCGTAAAAAAGTTTGTTGTACTGATTTGTGTAATTGATAGATCTGGATAATCATTTAGCATGGTGATTATTCCTATATTCTCTAAATAGTCAGCAATTCCGGCAATGATGGGAATCAGGCATAAATAGAAAAAGGATGTATTTAATTTATCCAATTTTTTCAGGAAATAGGCAATTAAGAGCGAATAGGAAATTCCAAACAGGAAAGGATATATCATATCTACAGGGATTTGATTAAATAAATAAACTTCACGGCCTTCTTCTCCAAGCTTGTTAAAAAGTTCATTTACATATTCGGAATCGTATCCCTGCGGCATCATATCCAACAATTTCATGCCACCGGAATGGGCCACCGTTTTTGGAATAGTTATAAAAAGCATGAATGCATAAATCAGATTGGTAAGCAAGAACAGAAAGGCGACTTTTTTCCCTGATAAATTTTCAGATATGACTTTTCTTAGCTTATTCACCTGTCATTGAATTTGAACTAACTATGCTTCTCTAAATTAGCTTTTTTAGCCTTTGATACACTTGAGGCATCTACCAAAATCCAATTCTAGAAATAATAATTCTCACGGTAATTTGGTTGCTAAACGCCGTTATTAAAGATAGAAAAATAGTTTGATTTATTCGCTCTAATTATCAATAGATAGTATTGTTATTTGCTGAAGTCTCGGGGATATGTTGTATGGAATCCCAGTGTTCCACAATTTTTCCGTTGGCATCAAACCTAAGGAAGTCCATGGTAACATATTCGTCGCTATCAGGCCAAATTTGACGTGTATGTAGCGCTACCAGATCTCCTTCAGCCACAGATCGCAAAAATTCAATTGATTTGTCGGGAAATTCAGTAGCCATCCTATTGAAATAATCAATAAACGGTTGGGGCCCATCGCCAACTAATGGATTGTGTTGAATATATTCCGCACCGACATATAATTCCACTGCTCTTTTCGGGTTTCCATTATAGGCCATTTCGTAAAATGCAATGGCATTTTCTTTGTTCTGTTTTAAAGTTTCACTCATTTCAGAAGGTTTTATTCATTAGACAGTGGTACAAACCTCACTTTTAAATCGGGATCTTTCATATCCTTATCTAAAGGGTACATTGGTCTTATTATGTTTTTATGGCCAAGTCGTTCCAGATCCTGATCCACACCACCGGGGGTAAGCGCCATAATCCAGCCTCCCCTCATATTATATAAGTCCGGTACCAGATAACCTATTTTAACGACTACAATATCAGATTCCCGTGGATTCAATCCCAATCGGGTAAAATCGACTTCTTTATGATATGGCTTACGCTTTTTGGTAACAATAACATCCACGCTGCCTACTCTAACTACTACTTCGGTCTCTGCATTTATATCGCCATGCTCAATAGCCATGATAACCCCATCTAATTCAACTGGTCCTGCATATCTATCATCAACCATGGCACCCACTGAGGCTTTTATATGATCCCCCACCTTTAACTTTTTGGCCTTTTCAATTAATTCCGGACCGGGAATAGAGGCATATATTACAGAAGGACCACTTTCAGATTTAAATTCTTTTCTTGCCAGAATTTCCTTTAAAGTCCAACTAACATCTCCGGCACCTCCAGCCGTAGGGTTGTCTCCCATATCACTTATAATAAAAGGCTTTTTGTTATTCTTTAAAGCCATGTCAAGGCTCTCTTTTAGGGTGGCTGTTGGGGCCACAAATTCGAATTCTGACCTTACCTGCCAAAAATGTTGTGCTAACTTTTCCGCGGCATCACCCACTTCTTTTTTATCATCTCCCGTTACCATTACCACTGCATGGTTACGAGCTTCGTCTGCCCATGCATATCCGATCCAGATGGCAGCATCGATGACTCCTTCACTTTTGGTAGCATCAGGTAGCATGGCGTACAGGCCTTTTCCCGGTTCTATCCTTGTACTGGTTTTTTCTCCGGGCAACAAGATGGGAACAGGTATCCAGGCTTTATATTTTGGTTTCCCTTTCCCGTTTTCTAATCTGCGTAAGAGATTATCAACCGCACGTTTTTTAGATTCAAGTGCATCCTCATGGGGTGCCATGCGGTAGCATGTAATAAGATCTGAGTTTTCGGCCAGGCGCCAGGAAACGTTACCATGTAAATCCATGGAGGTAGAAATTAAGGTTTCATATCCTACCACTTCCCGCACACGAAGGATAAAGTCGCCCTCCGGATCTTCTAGCCCTACAACACTCATTGCGCCGTGAATATCAAAAAAAAGACCATCATAAGGACCATTTTCCTTAAGCATAGCAAGAGTTTTTGATACAAGTGATTCATAGGCTTCCCTGGTAACTATTCCTCCTGGTAATGCATGTGCCCTTAAGGTAGGAAACCATTCAGCCCGCTTTCGGTTAATGGAATCTTTAGCAAGAAACGGATAAAATGAGAAGACATCCTCGGCTATTCTTGCGTGAAAGGCTTCTTCATGAGTTAAGGCAGGAGAAAAAGTACTGGATTCTATGGCCAGGCCGGCAATGGCAATACGTGGTAAGCTTTTATTCGTCTTGTCTTTATCTTCGGATTGTTTGCATGAGAAGACAAAGAATATTGGTATTACAAAAAGAAATATATTTTTCATGCAGGGATTTTTTGGTTGATTAGCTAAATGTACAACAGGATTTTAAAAAAGGACAAACAAGACTAAAGTTTATTTTAGGTCTTCTTGCATACTCTTTTGAAGCGAAATCATTGCCTCTTGCCCTACTTTTAATAATCCTTCCTGCGGACGGTCAAGATCAACAATAAGTGTGGTGAGCGCGGCAAATGCCAATATCATAGGAAGGACTGCTATTAAACTTCGAGATTCGCTAAAACCGGCCTTAATACCTATAGTAGCCATAGTCATGAAGGAGATCGCCAATAGCGTTACCCAAATACTAATAGGAATTCTATTGCGTAAAGCTGCAGTCAAACGTTTTTCATGTGCATCAATTACATTATTAATAGATTGAATTAACATAGCCGTGTTGGTATTGGGCATAGCTTTTGCTGCCGCTGATCCTTGTGCCCATAAAAAACCATGTAATTCAACAGATTGAGCAATTTTTTTGTTAATATCAGTACTTGTAACAGCCTGTAGGCGTATATCAACATATTCTCTTAAAAGCCGCTTTACTTCAGTTGTGTATTTCGCATCAATAAGGTCTGCCCTCAGGTAGGCTGTCCCAATTTCATTGGCTTCCTGAAGAACAACCTGCTTTCTTGCCGTATGTTGTTTAGTCGCTATTGAAAATGTAAAAGCAAGGAAAAACCCTAACATCCCGAGAAGTCCACCTACCATAGATCCCAGAGTACCGGGTTCCACTCCTTTTTTAAACGCTCCATGGCGCTTGCTAATTTGATAACCTAATTCAAAAGCAATCAAAATAAACAGGCTAAGACTAATATAAGTGACAGATATTGGGAGGGAATCAAAAATTGAGGAATTCATATTTTACATGCTTGGTTAGTAATCAAAAAAATCATTATTACAACTAGATTATTCTAATAAATTCTAAGATTTTATCTCCTGGATTAAAGTAAGTCTAAAAGTAAAAATAAATAACAAAAGGATAAAAGTAAAAAAGAAAAACATCTACTAAAAGCAATAACTGTCATTAAAAAACATATTGTTCTTCCCTAAAAACTACCACTCAAAAAGATGATTTGCTAATTTTTCCATTAAGGATCTTCTTCGAGTCTAACCCCAATTTTTTATAAATTTTCATGGCACTCAGTTCCGGTAAATCTAATTTTTTAAGACGTTCTTTTTTAACAAAAAAAACATCACCGGACATTGGGTTTGGCGCACCAGGAATATATACGGTACTTAATTCATCATCAATTTCATCCATTAAAAAACCAATTTGCCAGACCTCTTCAATATCTACGAGAACGACATCTTTTAAATGCTCAGAATCCAGGCCTGCAGCATACTCGGTCAATCCTTTTAAGAGGCCATAACCCGGTATATGTGATAAAATTTTTGCTTCAACCCATTTCTTTAAATCATTGGCTTTTTTTGTTTTGGCAAATAAACCAGCGATAAAACAGAGTAGTAATAGTACAAGTAAAGCAAATATTCTCGATATGGTAATTCCTCCAATTCCTTCAATTGCTTCAAGCGGAATTTTATCCACGATAGGCGCAACTAGTTTTCGTAAAATATCCATGACCTTACCTATAATTAAAACTAGCAATACGAAAGGGATTACAAAAAACAAGCCTCCAATTAGGGTTGTTTTAATAAAAGATATTATACTTTTCATAGGAGTGATTTTTACAGTTGAACCAAATATGAAAATAATTGGTACAATATCGTAAAATTTTTATCTACAGATAACTAAGCCACCATTTATCTCTATTATTATTCTTGATATTATTGAACCAGCTGCATAAAGGGTAAAGTGCAAAGATGAGTGCTATCCAAACGAGATAAACCACCCAAAGGCTGAAACCATATCCCTGTAGTTCGGGTTGCATGTTTATCCATACATCAATAAACATATCAGAAGCTCTAAAACCTGTAAGTACTGCAGCGATTAAAGCCAGCAGATGTATTATATAAATATGGATTATGTAAAAGAACATTGGGACCCTACCAATGGTGATTAATTTGTCAAAAAATGAACCTTTCCATTTTTCCGCTAGAGCAAGGAAAATTATTGAAGGCCCTAAGGTGATTAACAAATACAAAAGAGAAGGGGGGTACTTGGTTAAATTAAAGAACGACATAAGAGTAAAACCAAAAGATTTTTGAGTAGACCATACATTGGGATCTCCGTATAAGTTTATAAATCGTACTACAAAAAACGCCAAAGTGATACCAATTCCCAGTTGCCATAATCTCTTAACCCTAAAGGTTGAATCCACTGTTGGCTTATAAAGCTCCCCAAAGTAGTATCCTAGTGGCATGACAAAAACCCAGGGAATTATAGGATATCCCACAAAAACCTGCATATTTCCTATTTCTACAATATTAAATACGTGCAGAAAAGTCCAAAGTCCGGATGCAAAAATTCCTGTAGGGGCAAAAGAGTCAAATACATTGTGCCCGGCGATAACTATTATTGACAGGAAAATAGTAAGTTTTTTAGGTAAGTGAATGAATGCTGCAAGCAGGATCATGCTCACTCCAAGAATCCAAATCACCTGAAGTACAACACCAGAATAATCCAGTTTAAAAAGCCATGCCAGTTTTATAATGGTAAATTCAACTATAACAAGCCATAAGCCTCTTTTTAACAGCCATGCAGAGAGCGATTTTTTGTCCCGGCGCTGACCGACAAAAAAAGCTGAGGTACCTGCTAAAAAAACAAATACCGTGGCACAAAAATGAGTAACAAAGCGCGTCCAGAAAATGGCTGCATTGGTCTGGCTTAAGTCCGTGGGATCATAGAAAAATGCGTCGTAATTGAAATAATCTCGTACATGATCAAGGGCCATGATTACCATAACTAACCCTCTGAGCATATCAATGGAAGTTATTCTTTTTCTGGTTGTGGTATTCATGTTTTTATGTGTGGTTTGGTTGTTTGGTTTAGGTATTTGAAATATTTAGATGCAATGGGGGATAAATTACGCTAATCTCCAAGGGTGATTGCAACATTTCCGGTTTTTTGTCCTTTTTCCACATACCTGAATGCATCAGCAACTTCTTCAAGCGGATAAGATCTATCAATTACAG
>CBDTVZ010000006.1:0-36096 GCA_965363995.1 uncultured Eudoraea sp. | reverse complement strand
TAAACCAATTAAAACCTAGAGAAGTATTTAAATCAATATCCGGATTTAATATTTTAACAGAAATCAGTTTCATTTCCTTTTTAGATAAATGGAATAAATGCATCTGCTGCCTGGAAATATTCTCCAAATAAGTTACTTTACCCAAAACACCTTCCCATACCAGATCACTAAATACATCCAATTCCTCTTCAACTACCTGAGGTTTACTTTTCTTTATAGTCTCCCATTCGTTTGCCGCAATAGACTGTGTTGCAAGAAAATTGATAAACTCTTGATGCAATTCTTCAAATTGCTGTTTTGTTAGCCTGGCATATTTCATTTTTCAAAAATAAAAAGGCCGCACAAAGTGTGCAGCCCTATTTAAATCAAATATTGTTTAGTTAAATATATAACGCACCCCGATCTGCATTCTCCATCTGGAAATCACTGAAATAACAGGTCCAAAAGTAGTATTTCTACTTGGATCAAAAGTATAGGTAGGAGTATTTGTATCATCGACACTTACACCCATTAACTGGTCAAAATTGGGTGCTTGCACAACTCCCCAATTAGAATTAATTAGATTGCCAAAGTTAAGAATATCAAGACTTATTTGAAAATTGTTTTTTTCATTAATATTAATATCCTGCAAAACTTTTACATCAATAGTGCCTCTCCAGGGGGATAAGGCACCATAGCGTTCCGCATATTCACCTCTTCGACCACTTAGGTAATCATCTTGTTGAATAAATGCTTCAAAGGCTTCAGCCTGGCCCGGGCCGCTAAAAGCCATTTGAGTTAATTCCGATGTGGTTGGAATATAGAGCAGGTCGTTTATGCTCGATCCGTCATTATTGATATCTCCTCCATAAATATAATTATAACGTCCACTTTTTGCATATTCAAAGAATGCCGAAACTGTAGTCCCTGAGGAGAATCCTTTTGAGAAAACCCCGATAAACCTATGAGTATCACCATATCTTGAAAAAGAAAGCACGTCATTGTTAGCATCACCAACAATGGCATTTCCATTAAAAGCATCTCCTGTGATCTCAGCATCTATAGAGGTTACTTCTTGTGCATTTAAAAAACTATAAGCTGCCATCGCATATATGCCATTACCCCATGTTTTTTTAGCTTGTACGGAACCGAGCCAAATTCTTCCTTTATCGGAATTCGTAAACACGTAAGCATTTGTAGGTCCTCCAAAAACTTGCGATTTATCATCGTTAGAATACACCGCTCTGTTATCCACTCCATTTAACGTCAGGGTAGGAGAACTAAGTCCCCAATTTTGAACAAAAGCTGCATGAATATCCTTGGTATATGATACATCTGCTGTTAGTATTAATCCATCTTTAAATTGTTTATCAACACCAACGTTTGTTCTCCAGACCTGCGGCCATCTGAAATCAGGATCTACGATTTGATAGAAGAAAAAATCTACACCTTGTACCTGGTTGCCTAGCCATACAAAAGGAAATCTTCCGGTAAACATTCCTGTTCCCCCTCTAATTTGAAAGGTTTTGTCACTTTTTACATCCCAATTAAACCCAACCCTCGGCGAGAGCAATACTTTTTTAGTTGGTAATTCTTCTGAATCAAGAAATATGGGTTGATTAGTTGCCGGATCAAAATATTGGATTGATGGCATATAAGTGCCCATCGCACCTCCTTTTCGTTCAATGTTTTCCGCAATTAATTTTGAAGTATCAAAATACAATGGCTTGTCAAAACGAATGCCATAAGTAAGTTTGAAATTTTCTTTTATATCCCATTGATCCTGCAGATAAAAGGATAACTGACCTACATTGGTTTCCGCAAGTGCCCATCCACCTGGATTTCCGGTTCCGGCAGCGTTAGACGCATTATTGACAGCAATGGCGTCATCAAAGGATTGCTGAAGTGCTCCTGAACTTGCGAAATCTGGAAAATCTGTTATCGTCGTGGTTGGAAAGAAAACTCCCTGAGCACCATATGCCCCTAAATTAAATGAATTGGCAAACTCAAATTTTTCAAAGGAAAAACCAATAGTAAATGTATGATCTCCCTGAAAATAGTTTAGGTTGTTGGTAATCTGAAAAACTTTTTGATCGAGCTTATTATTTATAGAGAAGGGTTCATGACCTCCAATAATATAATTGGAACTTCCTGTATCATCCAAGATTACAATACTTGGTGCTGGTGTGGAGAAAGAATTCCTGAAATCATCAAAATGAGTATATCCTACTTGTAATTTATTAGTAGTGTTATCAGTTAATTTAGTATTAAGTTCCAATTGAACGGATTGAATTTTATTATTTATTTCATAACCGGCATTTTCAAACTGTAAAGTTTGCGTATTGGGTCCCCTAAAAGCAAGAGCATCTCTATTTGCAGGTTTACCTTTTGAAGCATCGAGGAAATTATAAATAATGGCCAATCGGTTATTATCATTAATATTCCAATCAAGTTTTATTATCCCTTTGGTTGATTCCTGATCAAAATTAAATCCTGTATATCTCCCCGGGTCATAGAAAATATCATTTCCACTGTTATCCTGACCTATAACTACCTGGCGGAGCAAATTATCAACTAATTGAAAATCGGATTCCAATACCCTGCTTTCATTTATTTCTCCAGTACCGGTATTGGGAACAAAGCCGTCTGTTCCGAGGGATGTAAGCTCGTCACGTTCGAAATTCACAAAAAAGAACAGTTTATTCTTTATAATGGGACCACCAATACTTAAACCATATTGTTTTTGTTCCAATCCGTTTTTAAATACTTTATCCCCATCAATTTTTCCTCCAGTAAGATCATCATTACGAAAGAAGCCATATACTGTACCATATAATTCATTGGTCCCACTTTTAGTAACCGCATTTACAGAAGCACCCGTAAAGCCGGATTGGGTAACATCATAAGGTGCTGTTGTGACTTGTATCTGGTCTATTGCATCCAATGAAATTGGTGTAGAATTGGCTTGTCCACCAGGTGTTGCAGCATCTAATCCAAATGGATTATTAAAGATGGCCCCATCCAGGGAAAAATTATTGTATTGGTCATTCCTTCCACCAAATGAAGTGCCGGAAGCTCCTGTAGATGCAGTAGGATCAAGTCTTGTAAAATCCGAAATTGATCTCGAAATTGATGGTAATGTGGTTAATTCCCTGTTCCCAATACTGGTTTCTTGACCTGTGCGGTCACTACCAAAAGTTCCACCTTTGTCAGAAGTTACGGTAACTTCTTGCAGTGTCTGGTTTTCAGAAACCAAGTAGACATCTACATTAAATGTTTTACCTAGTGATAAATAAATATTCTTTTCGGTAATTGTTTTAAATCCAACGTAAGAAATTGTAAGCTCGTAAGGCCCCCCTACCCTAAGGTTTAATAAATTAAATCGGCCATCTTCATTACTCACAGTACCGTGCTTTGTACCAGTTGGAATGTGAATAGCTACTATATTTGCTCCTAAAAGAGGAATTTCCTGATCATCAACCACAGATCCCCTGATATTAGAGCTTGTAACCTGTGCATTAACACTCATTCCAATACATAGCAAAAAAAGACTTAACAGTGATGTGATTTTCATTGGTTTTGAGTTTAGTTGTTAGAACATCGAGGAATAAAAATAAAATAAAAAAAAGAGCTATGTAGACATAGCTCTTTTAAGTTATCAACCAATTTGGTTTACTTCTTTTCAGGCACCACTTCAAAAGGAAATTCTAAAACCACGTCTCTATGCAGTCTTATTTGAGCTTCATAAGGCCCTGCACGTTTAATTGTTCCTCCTTTGATAATGATATACTTTTTGTCAATTTCATGACCTTCTTTAGCTAAAGCATCCGCTACATCCATATTTGATATAGACCCGAATAATTTTTCTGCTGCTCCTACTTTGGCTGAGATTTTTATCTGCAGTTCTTTTAACGCATCTGAAGTTTTATTGGCAATCGCTACCAACTCTTTCTCTTTATGCGCTTTTTGTCTTAAATTTTCTGCCAGTACTTTTTTGGCCGATGGAGTTGCCAGCATGGCCACTCCCTTAGGTATAAGGTAGTTTCTACCGTAACCGTTCTTCACTTTTACTAAGTCATCCTTAAAACCAAGGTTTTGGACGTCTTCTTTTAAAATAAGTTCCATGATCCGCTGTTTTTTACTTTAATAAATCTCCAACATATGTCATAAGTGCCAAATGACGCGCTCTTTTTACGGCCTGGGCCACTTTTCTCTGATACTTTAATGAAGTTCCGGTTAATCTTCTTGGTAGAAGTTTTCCTTGTTCATTTACCAACTTCATTAAAAAATCAGGATCTTTATAATCTATATATTTGATTCCGGATTTTTTAAATCGGCAATATTTCTTTTGTTTATTAGTCTCAATATTAAGGGGGGTCAAATACCTGATCTCACCATCCTTTTTACCCTTTGCTTGTTGTTCTATAGATGCCATATTACTTACGCTTTAGCTTTTAGTCTTGTTCTTCTTTTTTCCGCCCATTCAATGGCATGTTTATCCAATTTAACGGTCAGGAAACGCATAATACGCTCATCTCTTCTGAATTCTTGTTCATAGGGCGTAATTACCTCCCCTGGAGCAGTAAATTCAAATAAGTGATAAAAACCACTTTTTTTGTTCTGAATTGGATAAGCTAATTTCTTAAGCCCCCAATTTTCTTTAGCGACCATTTTGGCCTTACTTTTCTTTAAGAAATCCTCAAATTTCTTTACTGTTTCCTCTATCTGAGTATCTGATAGAACGGGATTTAAAATGAAAACAGTTTCGTAATTGTTCATATTGTTATATATTTTTAGGAGCGCAAAAGTAATAATTATTAGTTCTAATTACAAGAAATTGAAAAAATCTTCGTTATAGGTATCAAGAATAATAAAACTTAACCTATTTAAACCTAAAATGTATAATCATTTACCATTTACACGTAATTATTAACAATGTTTACAACTTTTATTGCAGTTAAACTTGTTTTTTCGGTACTTTGTCGATGATTTAACCCCACAAATCAACCCCTTTATGAAACTAAGAAGTATTGTTGTTGATGATTCGTCAATGCAACGTATGGCAGTTGCAAAGTTAGTTAACAATCATCCCAACCTAGCCCTAGTCGCTGACTACAGTAATGCTATTGAAGCCAAAAACGGCATCAAGAATAATGAAATCGATTTGATTTTTCTTGACGTAGAAATGCCTATTATTAGTGGTTTTGATTTATTGGAGTCCTTAGAAAACAGCCCACAAGTGATTTTAATTACAGGCAAACCGGATTATGCCTTAAAAGCATTTGATTATGATGTAACGGATTATCTCCATAAGCCTATTACAATGGCACGTTTTGATGCTTCGGTCAAAAGAGCAGTAACCAAGTACGAGCAAATTAATAAGGTAAATGAGGATGAAGAACATATTTTTGTTAAGAGCAATCTTAAGAAAAGAAAGGTGATCCTGAATGAAATTAAGTGGATAGAGGCCTTAGGTGACTATATAAAATTGGTTACAGATGAGGCTAATATTGTTATTCTTTCTACAATGAAGGCTTTTGAAAAACAGTTACCTGAAGACAAATTCTTACGAATACACAAGTCTTATATTGTGAATCTTGAAAAGATAGAGAAATTTAACAGTAAAAATGTTGAAGTAAGTGGCAGGTCTATTCCATTGAGTAGAAACAAAAAAACAGAATTGGCAGAGGCATTAAGCAATGTTTAATTACATATAATCTACATTATAGATTATACGAACACCTTTGAACTGAGAAACAGCATCAAAAGAATTTTGAATTCTTTTGATGTTTTTTTTTGTTTTATGAAGTGGCACGCCTTTTGGAATCTTTATCAAAACATGTTTTAAGTATTGATTGCGTATGCGGGCAACCGCTGGAAATTCAGGGCCTAATACCTTAATTTCACTGGCATTATGCAGGGCTTTTGCAAACCAGGCTGAGGCTTCATTTAATTTGTTATACTCCTTGTGCTTAAAGCTAATTCTTATAATCCGGTTGACAGGAGGATATTTATACTGCTCCCTTTCATACAATTGTTCCTGAAACATTCCTTCATAATCTCCTGTGGTAACTTGCTTGAGTATCTGATGGTAAGGGTTGAAAGTTTGAATTATTACTTTACCTCTTTTTTTTGTTCGACCAGCTCTGCCGGCTACCTGAGTAAGTAATTGATAGGTCCGTTCGTGTGCCCTGAAATCTGGAAAATTCAAAAGCGCATCTGCATTCATAATTCCCACAAGATTGACATTTCTAAAATCAAGACCCTTGGTAAGCATTTGGGTCCCTACCAATATATCCATCTCCTGATTTTCGAAGGCATGAATAATTTTGGCATGCGCATGTTTACCCCTGGTAGAGTCCAGATCCATTCGGCCTACTTTCGCAGATGGAAAAATCGTATTTAACTCCTGTTCCACCTGTTCTGTCCCAAAGCCTTTGGTGTCTAATGTAATGCTGCCACAAGCCAGGCAGTTATTGGGAACAGCTATATGATGTCCGCAATAATGGCATCTTAGTTGTTTTCTTTGCATATGATACGTCAAACTCACATCGCAATTGGGACACTGAGGAGAATGCCCACAAGTGGTACATTCTAAAATTGGGGCATAACCCCGTCTGTTCTGAAACAAAATTACTTGCTCCCCCTGGTCTAGTGTTTCTGTAATTTCTTCTAACAGGCGTTCAGAAAAATGTCCCTTCATTCGTTTTTTCCGATGCTGCTCCTTGATATCTACCAATTCAATTTCGGGCATCAAAACATTTCCAAACCTTCTGTCTATTTGTGCATATCCGTATTTTGACGTTTGTACATTGTTGAAACTCTCTATGCTTGGCGTTGCGGAACCCAATAACACATTACAATTAAACAAGCCTCCGAGTACAATTGCCGCGTCTCTTGCATGATAGCGTGGAGCAGGATCGTATTGTTTAAAAGAAGTCTCGTGTTCTTCATCTATAACTATCAGACCCAGATCGGCAAAAGGGAGAAATAAGGCAGAACGAGCGCCAATAATTAGCTGTGCTTTTGATTTATTATCTAAAACATTTTTCCAAACTTCCACTTTTTCCTGCATATTGTATTTGGAATGAAAAACGGAAATAGCGGAGCCAAAATATTCCTGTAACCTTGAAATGAGTTGCGTAGTAATCGCAATTTCCGGAACCAGATATAGCGCCTGTTTACCCTCACTCAAACACTCTGCTATGAGTTGTACATATACCTCAGTCTTACCGGAAGAGGTAACCCCTTTAAGTAGCGTTACTCTATTCTTACTAAAGCTTTGTCTAATTGCCTTTAATGCCGTAACCTGGTATTCATTCAATTCTTTAGGAGGCTCAAGCTCATTCCTGCCGTTAAATGCAACCCGATCTGTTTGGATGAAATATTCTTCCAGGACTTCTTTATTTATTAATGCGCGTATTACGGCCCGGCTCGATCTACTTTCAATTTCTAATTCATCAAGCTTTATTGGTTTTTTTTTCGTCGCCTGAAGATGAAATAATGAAAGTACGACCTGGCTTTGTTTGGGTGCTCTGGTAAGTGAATTCAACAATTTCTCGAGTTCAGCCTCTGAATTAAAATTCTGCCCCAGACGAACATATCGTACCATTTTTGGTTTATACTGTTCATGAATTTCTTCCTTTAATACGACAGCTTTGATTTTAAGAAGTCTGTTGAGAATAGGGAGAATATTCTTTTTTTCCACAATTTCCATAATATCACTAGCGCGAAGGATATTTTGGTATTTCAGTGCCTCGTAGACCAGGAATTCATCGTCTTTTAACAGATCTTCATCAATTACGACATCTTTATTTGGTAAAATCAGTGTTTCACTTTCCAATAAAAGTATACTTGGAATTGCACTTCTGAATACTTCGCCCAGAGTGCACATATAATAATCCGCTATCCACTGCCAATGTTTCAATTGAATTGATGTCACAATAGGTTGTTCATCTAATATATCGTGTATGGCTTTAGCTTCATACACCATAGGTGGCCTGTTATGGAGCTCAACAACGAGAGCGGTATAAAGTTTAGCTTTTCCAAATGGCACGGCTACACGCATTCCTATTTTTAATTGCGATGCTTCGTATTCAGAAATGCGATAAGTAAAATGCTTTTCCAAAGGAATTGGCAGTATGACATTTATAAAGATTTCCATTATTCTATACCATCTAATTTATAACCCTCAACCAGGTTTGTGTCCTATAGAAAAATGCAAAGTAACCGCGAACTTTAAGTTCATTTGGGTTTTTAGGATCTAACCAAACTTTACATCTGTATTTTCTTCCATTTTCCGGATCAAGGATTTCCCCTCCACTATATTCATTCTTACTTTTATTTATTAGCCCGTCAATTATCAGCATTCCTACTACGGGCTTATCCTTAAGTTCGCCCGAACACTTAATACATTTCGCATTTTCTTTACCCTTTTCAAGAATTTTTTGAACTTTCCCGTAAATGCGACCACCTTTTGTGTATATTTCAAGTATAGATTTAGGGTTTCCATTAATATCATCTATAGTTTTCCACTCGCCCAATATGCTCTGAGAATTTACCCCAAGGGAGACCAAAATGAATATCCCTAAAAGAAATAATTTGATAAGCCTACACCTCATTGCCAATGTTTTTTCTAAGATAATTTAGAGTCGCATTTAGTTCAAATCCGAGTAGCAGTATAATAGAGTTCAGCCATATATAAACCATTAGAATTAATAATCCTGCCAGGGCCCCATATAATTCATTATATCTTGAAAAGTTGTCAATATAAACCCCGAATAAAAAGGATGTTAAGACAAATAACATGGTAGTCATTAAGGCGCCATAGGAAAAGAATTTAGCCTGTTTGCCTTCCCTGGTACCGAAATAGTATAAGATTGCAGTGGTAAAATAGGAAAGCAGGATAAAAAACAAGGTTTTACCAATTCGTGCTCCTACAATATCATTTTCTGAAAGATCATACCCTCTGGTTTGGGCTGCCCATTCACTTAAATATTCCAGAATATAGAACTCAAAGTATACATAGCCAACAGCACCTAAGATCAATAAAACGGAGAGAAAAAATCCTACTATCATGGCATAGGCATATTGCTTAAAGAAATTCCTGGTGAGATTTATATGGTAAGAATCTTCAAAACCACCAAAAATGGCACTAACACCATTTGTCATTAAAAAAATAGACAAAATAAACGCCGAAGACAGCAATCCACTATTCTGCTGATCTTTTATCTGATAGTAAATTACTTCAAAATATTCACCTGTGGCAGAAGGTAAAAAAGACTCTAGAAAATCAAGAAATTGGCTATCAAAATTTTCATTACCCAAACTCACATAGGGAATGATAAAAGGGATTAATGTAAATAAGAAAATAAGTAAAGGAAAAAGAGCCATAAAAAGGCTGAATGCAATAGAACTTGCCCGGGTTGAAAATGCACCCTGAACTATCCCTGTAATGTACATTTCAACAAGATCATAAAGAGAGAGTCCTTCAAAGGCTGGGAGCTTAATTTTTTTAAGTAGTCTGACTATCCATTTGACTAAGGGAATCTTGTCAAGTTTTCTTTCTATTTCCTCCGACATCTAAATTGCTTTAAGACTTAGGTCCTTGTTAAATACTGAATGTGTTAAAGCACCTGAAGAAATATAATCTACACCACATTCCGCATACTTTCTAATCGTATTCTCATTTATACCACCGGAGGATTCTGTTAAACTCTGATCCCCTATAAGGGCTACGGCTTTTTTGGTATCCTCGAAACTAAAATTATCCAGAAGAATCCGATAAATACCTGTAGATTTCAGAATTTCTTCCACTTCTATTAGATCTCTGGCTTCAATAATAATTTTCAAATTCCTTTTAGATTCCTTTAAATAGAGCTTGGTTTTTTCAATTGCCTTAGTTATACCACCTGCAAAGTCTATATGGTTATCTTTCAGCATAATCATATCGTACAAAGCAAACCTGTGATTCTCTCCTCCTCCAATGGTTACAGCCCACTTTTCAAGCGCTCGAATTCCGGGAGTGGTTTTCCGGGTGTCCAGGATTTTTGTTTTGGTGCCCTGAAGTAGTGAAACAAAATAATTAGTTTTTGTAGCTATGGCGCTCATGCGCTGCATGGCATTTAAAACAAGTCGCTCTGCTTTTAAAATAGATTGAGATCTTCCTTCTACATAAAATGCCACATCCCCAAAATTAACCTGTTGGCCATCATTCAATAGGATTTCCATTTCTAGATCCTTATCCACATAATTAAAAGTCTGACGGGCAAATTCTACGCCGGCTAATATGCAATCATCCTTAACTAATAGTTTAGCTTTACCCATTGCATTCAAGGGAATACAAGCAAGTGAACTGTGATCTCCATCTCCTATATCCTCCCTAATGGCATTTTCTATTATTAAAGATATCTCCTTTTGGAATTGTTCTTCTGATATCATTTTTGCAACTTGTAGGGCACTAAATTAGTAAAAACATATGCCAATAAAGAAATTCAATTTCCTTAAAATAATAACTTAGATATATGAGGATAAAACTTCTTGTAATAGGAAAAACGGATAGCGGAGAGTTACAGAAGCTGATAGATGTTTATCTGAAGAGATTGAAGCACTATGTAAAATTCGAATTTGTGGTTTTACCAGATATTAAAAATACCAAAAACCTATCTGCTTCTGATCAAATGGATAAGGAGGCCGAGTTAATCTTAAAACATATTTATAGCACGGATACCCTTTTCTTATTGGATGAAAATGGCAAGGAATACACCTCTGTAGGGTTTGCCCATCAATTGCAAAAGCAAATGAATACAGGTATTAAAGAATGGGTTTTGGTTATAGGTGGCCCTTACGGCTTTAGTGATTCTATAAAACAAAAAGCTAACGGCCTGATTAGTCTCTCAAAAATGACTTTCTCACATCAAATGGTCCGTTTATTTATTGTTGAACAAATTTACAGGGCATTTACCATTCTGAGAAATGAACCTTATCATCACAAGTAATGACATAATCATGATAATCAGCTACATATCAATAAGCAGTTTAATATAAAACTCTAAACTTAATAGTGTTTTCTACTTTTTTGAGCGCTTTAATTACCTCTTTATTATAATCCCTGTCCAGATCAGTGATCACATAACCTACATCACTATCAGTTGAAAGGTATTGTCCGGAAATATTCATCTCATAAGTAGCGAGGACATCATTAATCTTGGCCATAATCCCCGGAACATTTCTATGAATGTGCAAGAACCTGTGCGCCTTATTCTGTTTAGGCAATCGAATATTCGGGAAATTGACTGCATCTACAGTATTACCAGAGTTGATATAATACATAATCTTGTTGGGTACGAAATCGGCTATATCTCTCTGTGCTTCTTCCGTACTACCTCCAATATGGGGAGTTAGAATAACATTGGGGATTTGCTGTAATTCTGAGACAAAGGCTCCATTAGATTTTGGTTCTTTAGGAAAAACGTCTATAGCTGCACCTCGTAGTTTGCCACTTTTAAGAGCTTTTACCAGGGCTGGTATCTCCACCACAAAACCTCTTGAAAGATTTAAAAGCATTGCACCCTCACGCATTTGGTTAATTTCACGCTCACCAATAAAATTAATATTCGCTTTATTGTCGTCCAGATGTAAAGAAACCGCGTCGGAAACATTTAATAAATCTTCAAGCGTTTCGCATTTTACCGCATTACCCATTGCCAATCTGTCTTCAATATCATAGTAATAAACCCGCATCCCAATGGCCTCAGCGAGCACAGACAATTGTTTGCCTATATTTCCATAACCGACAATTCCCAGATTTTTTCCCCGAATTTCTTTAGAATTTACAGCTGTTTTATTCCATACGCCATTGTGTAATTCCATGCTTCTTGGAAAAACATTTCGAAATAACATAATAATTTGCCCAATAGCCAATTCCACAACAGACCTGGTGTTGCTGTAAGGTGCGTTAAAAACAATCACCCCTTTTTTCTTGCAATAATCCAGATCTATCTGGGCCGTCCCAATACAAAAGGCTCCTACCACCAATAATTTATTGGCCGCATCTAGAACCTTGGGAGTAAGCCTGGTTTTTGAACGTATTCCCAAGACGTGTACTCCCTTTATCTTTTCAATAAGTTCATCTTCCGACAAACTTTGTTCTATGAGCTCTACAGAGAAACCATCTTCCGAAAGATTATCAAAAGCAGCCGGGTGCACATTTTCCAGTAAAAGTATCTTTATTCTATTTTTTGGATAGGAGAGGCTTCTTGGCAGGTCGTTTACAAATAAAAACTCATCCAGATTTGGTGCAACATGGTCTGCATTGTCAGCAGCTTTATCGCGATGGACATTTTCTGTATAGGCAAAAAATTTGTGAGCAATACCCGCTTCCCGCATAACATAGTCACTATAACCATCTCCTATAACCTGTACTTCACCTTCAAGATCGAGCTGCTTTAAACATTCAATTTTACCATTATGTGTAGCCAAAACATTCTTTTCGTCAAAACCTATAATGTTTCCTTCCTCATCAAATTTAAATGTATTCGCATATACCCTTTCAGATGGAATATTATATTCCTTAACAATGGGATCTATAAATTCTTTAAATCCGCATGAAATCACATAAATATCGTCAGAGTACTTTTCAAAAAATTCCTTATTGGCAGCAATTGATTTTGAAATCTTCTGCCGTAATTCATCAACAAGAGGTTCTAAATGATTCTTATTCGCTTTGAGGAGTTTAATTCTTCTTTCTAAGGATTCTGTAAAGGAAATATCCCCGTCAATTCCAAGGTTAGTTATTTCCTGTATTTCATGAATGACGTCATCACGATCAGACTTGCCCTGCAAAGTCATTTCCGCCAGTACATCCAGTGCTTCAACTCTGGTTAATGTACTATCAAAATCAAAAACATACTTTCTACCCACTTCAATCATTTGTTTAAATTTGCTCTTTTGTCTAAATGACATTTTAAAGGTGTTGCTAAAAAATCCAACACCCAGGCCGATAACTAAGCTGTAAAAGTAAAAATTAATTCACACTGATGATGGCGTTAGCCGAAATAAAACAAAATGGATTTAGATTAGAATAAAATTACCAAACCCATTATATTTTCCTGGAAGGTATTTTTAGTAATTATAGATTATACCTGTAAGAATAGCTATTCCAAAACTGAGTAATGTTCCAATTAAAATATACTCGGTAAGTTTACGGCTATTGCTTTCTTTTAAATCGTTAAATCGAAATACTGATTTAGCAGTAATTAGCAGTCCTATTGCCTCCCACCTGCCCATGATAATGAAAATAAGAACAAATAAACGCTCAATTATACCAATGTATTTTCCCGCATTGGGAAGTGATTTATGGTCCAAATTTATCTGATTAGACATTCCTTCCAAAAGAATACTCATTATAATGGCGGCAGGATAAGTCACAAAAACTATAGCGGTTAAAAGAGCCCAGTCAATTTGCTGTATTAATGTGATAGTATGATCCATAAGATTACTGTAATAGGCGCATATATACAACACCGCTATATGCAGAAATTGATCTATAAAGAAAGGAATGCTCTTATTTTTAAATAGGGGCGTCGCATAAATTTTAAGCAAGTCGATAACATAATGCGAGAGGGCAATAATCAGGGCTATTTTCCAATATTCTATATTCCATAGCAATAAGATTATGAGCAAAAAATGAATTAGGATATGAAGATATAGAAATCCGGAAGCCGCTTTCTTAGCCTCTTTCTGAATAACCCATCTTTTTGGTTGTAAAAGAAAATCACCAATTATGTGAGCCAGAAAAAGTTTTATAAAAAGTATCATGAATGGGGGTTTTTATAGTTTTTGTCGTAATAATTTAACAAGTCATTGACCAGATCCAGTCGTGCTCTTTTATACCTTTGGCTTACAGCAGATTGTTGTATTTGCAGCTGATCCGCTACTTCCTTTTGAGAAGCTCGCGGATTTTCCAGGGCCATTAAAATAATCTCTGCAGAAACAACACTCCAGGTATCCATAAAGTCCAACCCTAATTTCAACATTAAATTAAGTGTATCGTCTAATTGCGGATCGCCAGTTGCAATAGCCAGAGTTATTTTTTTATCCTTTAACAGACTTAAGGTTCTGCCGGACCTTTGATAGGCGGAACCATTGGATTCACTGACACCGGCACCTCTAAAATCTTCATCGCCCAAGCCAATCCCAATTCGTACATCCAGGTGTTTAATAGTTTTGATCAAAGCTTTTATTTGAATTGCCACTTCCATGGCTTTTTCAGGTGCAATCCGTATTTGAAATTCATCCCCCCTATATATTTCCCATACTTCAGGTGTATCACCTAGTTTCAATAAAATATTTTTTAAAACTGGCATCCAGTCAGCGGTTTTATAACCTGCCGAATTAATGATGTCTCCGGTTAAAACTGCAATCATTATTTATAAGCTTAAATGCTAATATACATAAATATTAATTAATTTGCTAATATATACGATTATAAGTTATATTGCTAATATATGACATTCTTGTTAATAGCAATGTTTATTAAGTTAAAACCATCTTCTTACTTTTATACAATAGTGCTTATATTCTTTGCCAAACAAGCTGGCTAATGATGATTCTTCAGGTCGAATCTGAAAAGCGTTCATATAAGAAACAAAACCAGCAGCCAAAAGAACATTGAATGCATTGCCTAACCAGAGTGCCCAAGCTAATAATATTAGCAGCAAACCCAAATACATTGGATTACGTGAGTACTTATAAATACCATTTGAGACCAAAGAAGAGGCTTTAGAAGGGTTTTTAGGATCTATGCTGGTCTTAGCCAGGTAGAACTGAATTAACGCTACACAACTAATTACTACTGCCAATATCAGCAATGCCTTAATTAGATACCTTCTACCAAAAAAATCAAAATATCCAACCGGCAAAAATTCAGCTAACAGGTACATTAGGATTCCAAATACCAAAAAAACGATTGCAGGTGGCAGTTTAAGCTTCATAATAGAAAAATAGCAGTAAATAAAATTACTACTTTTGACAAGGTCAGCAATCTTTTTTTTGTGAATTCCTCTAACTTATGGATCTCGTTTTCGCCACACACAATGCAAATAAATTAAAAGAAGTAAGTTTATTGCTTCCCAAAACTATCCGACTTATCTCCCTGGAGGATCTTGGCTGCCATGAAGAAATACCGGAAACCGAATCAACACTGGAAGCTAATGCACAATTAAAAGCGGATTATATTTCCCATCACTATGGAATTTCATGTTTTGCCGATGACACAGGGCTTATCATAGATGCACTGAACGGAGCTCCGGGAGTCCATTCCGCCAGGTTTGCCGGTGAAGAGAAAGATTCAGAAAAAAACATGGAAAAAGTTTTATTTGAGTTGAAGAACATCACCTCGCGTACAGCCAGATTTAAAACTGCAATAGCTTTAAATCTAAATAAAAAAAGCATCCTATTTGAAGGTCTTGTTGAAGGTACAATAACTAAAGAGAAAAAGGGTGCTGAAGGTTTTGGATACGATCCAATCTTCATCCCGATAGGCTATGATCAAACCTTTGCTCAATTGCCTATTCAAATAAAAAATGAAATAAGCCATAGAGGAAAGGCTCTACAAAAGCTCATTGCCTACCTTATTAAACATTGAATATATTAAGTTTAATCACCATCTAAATAAATAAGAGTACCTTTGCCGCTTAAATTGAAGCCGCTAGTATAGCATGTGTTGCGCTGAGTCTAATACGTTATAAGGATAATCGCTCTATGCAACATTCATATTTGCGATTACGTAAATTATAACATATTATGACAAAATTTGAAGCATTGGGGCTCAATAGTGCCCTGCTGAATGCTGTAACCGATTTAGGATTTGAAACTCCATCAGAAGTTCAGGAAAAATCCATCCCCCTTTTATTAAAAGATGAAATAGATTTGGTGGCTCTGGCCCAAACCGGAACCGGTAAAACGGCGGCATTTGGCTTTCCCTTAATTCAAAAAATTGACAGTCAAAGCAGGACTACACAGGGCTTAATATTATCTCCAACCCGAGAGCTTTGTTTGCAAATCACCAATGAAATACAATTGTATTCGAAATATGTCAAAGGGTTGAATACCGTAGCTATTTATGGCGGTGCAAGTATAACTGATCAGGCACGGCAAATAAAGCGAGGTGCGCAAATCGTTGTCGCTACCCCAGGTAGAATGAAGGATATGATTGGCCGTGGAATCATTGATATATCCAAAATTGACTATTGCATTCTTGACGAAGCAGATGAGATGTTAAATATGGGGTTCTATGAAGATATTAAGGACATTCTTTCCAATACACCCAAAGACAAATCTACCTGGCTTTTTTCGGCTACTATGCCAAGGGAAGTAGCTATAATAGCTAAAAAGTTTATGCACAACCCAACGGAAATTACCGTGGGGGCCAAAAATTCTGGTGTGGATACTGTACGGCATGAATATTATGTCGTTGGCGGACGCGACAGGTATTCTGCATTAAAACGCCTTTCTGATGCTAATCCTGGTATTTTTTCGTTGGTCTTCTGCCGAACTAAACGGGATACACAGCGAGTGGCTGAAAAGTTAATTGAAGACGGATATAACGCCGGGGCATTGCATGGCGATTTAAGTCAAAATCAGCGCGACCTGGTAATGAATTCTTTCCGTAAAAAACAAATTCAAATGTTGGTGGCCACAGATGTTGCGGCCCGTGGAATAGATGTGGACGATATCACCCATGTAATTAATTATCAACTGCCCGATGAAATAGAAATCTACACTCATAGGAGTGGGCGTACCGGAAGAGCAGGTAAATCTGGTATTTCGATGGTCATAGTCACCAGAAGCGAATTGAGAAAGATTCATGCGATAGAGAAAAAAATAAAACAAGATTTCATAGCTAAAAAAATACCTACCGGAATCGAAATTTGTGAGATTCAATTGTATCATTTGGCCAATAGAATCCGTACTACAGAAATAAATGAAGAAGTAAGTAATTATTTACCGGCTATTAACGACGTCCTGGAAGGCCTTGACAGGGATGAATTAATCCAAAAAATTGTTTCAGTAGAATTTACCCGTTTTTTTAATTACTACAATAAAACCAAGGATCTTAATACCTCCGAACCTGATCGCGGAGAACGAAGAAAAGGCAGGGAGTCAAGCGATTTTTCGAGCAACGGATCTGTTCGTTATTTTATAAACGTAGGAGAGCGCGATGGGTATGACTGGATGTCCTTAAAGGACTTTTTGAAAGATACGCTTCAACTGGGTAAAGATGATTTATTTAAAGTAGATGTAAAAGAAAGTTTTTCCTTTTTCAATACAGAAGCAGCCCTTAAGGACCAAATTTTGGAAACATTTACCGATTTTAAGATAAAAGGCCGATTTGTAAACGTTGAAGTCTCTAATAGTCCTGAAGGTGGTGGAGGACGAAGAAGGGATAGAGGACCACGGAAGAGTGGAGACAGCAGGGACCGGGATAGAGGCCGGGGGAAAAAAAGAGAAGGTAGCTTTTCAAAAAGTGGTTCAAGAAGATCAGGATCCAAACAGGGTTCATCGTCCGGAAATAGACGAAGTAAAAAAAGAGATGGTTTTTATTAGTTAATTGTATATTAAAAAATGTGCCAAGGCATCTATTTTTATTTTATTCGTATTATAAATTAGTATTGCACTAAATGAGGAAGTATTTATTGTGCTTGTTTTCATTAATCGGCTTTGTCGGGATATCACAGGAAAATGAAGCTGAGCAGAAAGAAGAAGAATTTCAAGCAGTAGTCATTAACGCACAATCCAATAACCCCTTGGAAAGTGTACATGTAATAAACCTAAACAAAGTTGTAGGTACTATAACCAACTCCAGGGGTGAATTTTCTATGAAAGCCTCTGTTAACGATACGCTTTACTTCTCATATTTAGGCTTTAAATCTCAGAAAATTCGTGTTACGAATGATATGTTTAAGTTTAAAAACACCAAGATTGCACTCACGGAACTTGCATATGCTCTGGAAGAAGTAGTTGTTAGGCCATACCAATTAACCGGCTATCTTGAAATTGATATAAAAAATCTGCCCATTAATACATCATATCAATATAGCATCTCCGGATTACCCACCAGCTATGAGGCCGGAAGTAAAAATCCGAGTGCGGTAACAAAGGTATTAGGCTCTATTCTTAATCCAGCGGATCTACTTCGAAATTTATTTGGCAAACAACCCAACCAGATGAAAAAAATGAGGCAAATAAAAGATGATGATGACATCAGAGATCTCCTCGCCTCCAAATTTGATCGTGAAACACTTACCGAACTATTGCAAATTGATGAATTTGATATTAATGATATCCTCACTAATTGCAATTATTCGACCTCCTTTATAAAAACAGCCAATGATTTGCAAATATTGGATGCAATTAGCAGTTGCTACGAAGAATTCAAAGTACTTAACAGAAAAAAGTAAGGTAGAAATTAAGGCCCCATTTCCAATATAAATACTTGATTTAAGAATAGCCTTGTGAAACAATTTAAAGGCTCTTGAAATAAATTTTCTTTTTCCGCATTCATTTTATAGCTTTAGACAAAATCTATGAACATGAAAAAACTGCTTATTGCAATTGCAGTATCTGCACTTTTTTTGACCTGCAAAGAAGAAAAAAAAGAACCCCAAATTCCAGTTTCTTCAACTAAAGACAGTATTCAAATAATTGAGAAAAAAATTCCGTTTGTCTGGCAGGGTGCCAATATCTATTTTTTATTAACAGACAGGTTCAATAACGGTAATCCCGAAAATGATTTGAATTTCAACAGGACAAACGAAACAGCTCCTTTAAGAGGTTTTATGGGGGGTGATATTCAGGGTATCACAGACAAAATTGAAGAGGGTTACTTTTCAAAATTAGGAGTGAATGCAATTTGGTTTACCCCCGTGGTAGAACAAATCCATGGTGATACAGATGAAGGAACAGGTAATACTTATGCTTATCACGGATACTGGGCAAAGGATTGGACCGCTATAGATCCCAATTTTGGCACTAAAAAAGATCTTGAAAATTTTGTAAAAGCAGCCCATAAAAAAAATATCAGGGTTCTGATGGATGTGGTAATTAACCATACGGGGCCTGTAACCGATGAAGATCCAGTATGGCCCGAGGATTGGGTAAGAACAAAGCCTGTTTGTGAGAGTACTAATTATGAGACTACAACAAACTGTACTTTAGTTGCGAACTTACCTGATATTTACACAGAATCTGATGAAGTGGTTGAACTACCGGATGCATTACTGGCCAAATGGAAAGATGAAGGCAGACTTAGTAATGAATTGGATGAACTTCAACTCTTTTTTGAAAGAACTGGATACCCCCGTGCTCCCAGGTTTTATATCATTAAGTGGTTAACAGACTACGTTAACGATTTGGGCATTGACGGTTTCAGGATAGATACAGTTAAACATGCCGATGAAAAAACCTGGTTAGAACTATATACGGAAGCTTCCAATGCATTTGAAACCTGGAAAAAAAAGCATCCCGAAGACGTTTTGGATGATACTCCATTCTATATGGTCGGGGAAGTATATGGCTATGAAATTTCTAACGATAGAAAATACGATTTTGGAGATAAGACTGTTGATTATTTTGACTATGGTTTTGAGAGTCTTATAAACTTTGAACTAAAATATGATGCTAAAAAGTCTTATGAGACAATATTTAAAAAATACAATCGTATTCTGAACTCTGAATTAAAAAACAAAGGTGTGCTTAATTACATGACTTCTCATGATGATCCGGAACCCTTTGACAAAGATAGGAAGAGACCCTATTATATGGCGAACGTGCTTTTCCTAACGCCTGGAACTTCACAGATTTACTATGGAGATGAATCTGCCCGGGATCTTACTATTGAAAACACCGAGGGGGATGCCACTTTAAGATCATTTATGAATTGGCAGGAAATTGATAGTCTGCAAGAAACTAAGAATATTCTCTCTCACTGGCAGAAACTGGGAAGTTTTCGCGCTAATCATCCTGCTATAGGGGCCGGAAGGCATAAGCGCTTGGGTAAAAAACCCTATGTTTTCAGCAGAACTTATGTGAGTGGGGATTATAAGGACAAAGTTGTTGTAGGACTCGATTTACCGAAGGGTAAAAAAGCGCTATGGGTTAAAGGCTTTTTTGGAGACGGAACAAAACTTTATGATACCTATTCCGAAACTTATGTTGAAGTTAAGAATGGAAAGGTAATACTTGAAAATGATAATAATATAGCACTCCTGGAATTAGTAGATTAATTGGCGTTCTTAAAGGAAAGCACAGTCCATACTGCGAATCCATAAGATTTATGCTTCGAGCTAAGGGTTTTTATGAAGATGAACAGGAGAAATTTTATCGTTAAGTCCTTTTTTGCACTTCTGGGGTTATTTCTTTTTGACATTTTTTGGTTCGAGAAGTATGTAATTCAATGGACGACCTATGATCTCTCCAATTCGGATAGCAAAATAAAAATCGTTCAATTAACCGATCTTCATATAAATAAATTAAAATCTTTTCATAAGGCTATTGCCAACAAAATTAACCAAGAGCTACCTGACCTGATTTGCATTACAGGAGATTCCGTCAACAACAACAAGGGATTACCCGTTTTAAATGAATTTTTGGGCCTTATCAGCAAAGAAATACCGAAGGTGGTAATCATGGGTAATAAGGAATATGCGGGGAAAGTAAACATAAATTCTTTCAGAACTTTAATTAAAAAATATAATGGCCAATTGCTTATTAATGAAAGTTTAAAATTCTCAACGGCTAACAGAAACCTTGTTATAATTGGTGTAGATGATTTTATTGGGGGTGATCCGGATTTCACAAATGCCTCAACAGAATATGATAGTTCTGAAGAGGCTATTGTACTCAATCATTGTCCTGAGTACAGTGATGAAATAGCTATTTTAAATGAAACTCAAAAAGTAAATATTAAACTCATATTATCTGGCCATACCCATGGAGGGCAAATAACATTTCTTGGGAAAGCATTTTATAAGCCAGGCGGTAGTGGCAGGTTCTTAAGGGGATGGTACAAACTCAATGATATCAGAATGTATGTCTCTAAAGGCATTGGAACCAAATATATTCCGATTCGAATGGGTTGTAGAGCAGAAGCTACTATTTTTTATGTTTAGTTTATTGCAAGGAATGTAAAGCTATCCTGTTTCCTTCTGTATCTGTTAGAAGTGCCATAAAACCATGCCCCCCTCCTATTTCCTTTTTTTGTTGAATTATAGATCCTCCGGCATTAGTTACTTTGGCCAATTCTACTGACAAATCTTTACACGAAAAATAAAGAAGCGGACCCGCAGTATCACTTGGAATATACATCTCATGTTTAACTAAAGATCCCGAACTACCAGTTTTTCCCTGGACGCCAGGGAACCAACCCATGATAATTCCGCCCAAATCATGAATAGAAATAGAAATATCAAAAACTTCCTCATAAAACTTTCTGGCTCGTTCCATATCTTCCACTGGTATTTCGAACCATCCCACCATATTGTGCTCCATAGCGCTAAGTTATTTTTCCAGGATATCTTTTAAACTCACTAAACCTTCTTCAAAATCTTTGCCCACAGTCTTATCCATGTTCATAAAAAGCATCATGATGCTTACAGGGAACTTATTCTTACCAGAAAAACCCCAGGTAACTTCAGTCTCACCGACACCTGTTTCTTTTACCTTTAAATATGCATCTGATTGGGACTTCCAGGGTTTTAGAAAACGCAACTCACTTTCAATTACTTCATTTTCAACGATTCGTTTTATTTCCTGTTCGCCACTACCAACATCCTTGTTTCCTTCCCATTTGCTGGTTGCACCTATTTCACCATCGGAACCCACAAATTCTTTTTTCATATTAGGATCTCTTTTACCCCAGGGACTCCAATTATCCTGATTTTTTAAATATTTAAGATAATCGAATACCACCGGAACGGACTGCTGCACTTTTATGTTTCTGCTAACATCATAAGTTTTAGGTGCAATCATAGCTAAAATAATAACCAGAACAACAATCCCAGCAAGTATGTATAAAATTGTAGTCATTTGTATATCAGTTAATTGGTTACCTTTAAATATATAGAAAATTAATTTTCTTTCCTATATCTTTCAATAATTTCATCAATACTTTTAATAGATTTTTTAGTCCAATCGAATCGTTTTTCCAAAATTTCCTTTTCGGTTAGATGCCACAGTAAATTTGATTTTTTAAGTTGGAGTGTTAAATTATATAGTAAAATTGCCGCAGAAACCGAGATGTTGAGGCTCTCCGAAAATCCCGCCATAGGTATTTTCAAAGTACAATCAGCATGCTCTAAAACCTCAGGACTTAAGCCTTCTTTTTCGGTCCCAAAAAACAAAGCAATTTTATTTTCTAATTTAAAATCCTCCAGCAAAGTGGAGTCATTATTAGGAGTGGTAGCAATAATCTTATATCCATCGCCTTGTAAATCACGTATACAGGATTTAACAGTAGCATATCTTTCTATATCAACCCATTTTTGAGCTCCCATTGCAATGTTTTTGTCGAGACGTTGTCCAAATCGGTCTTCAATAATATGCGCTTTTTGAATACCAAAAACGTCACAACTCCTAATTACAGCGCTTGCATTATGCATCTGAAAAACATCTTCAATGGCCACAGTAATATAATTTGTGCGCTCGCTTAAAACATCATTAAACCGTTTTAGACGTTCAGGTGTAATATAAGTTTCCAAATAGGAAAGCAGATCAAGATCTATCATGACTCTAATTTAAGAAAAATGTATCTTTATAATAGACCTAAAATCATGCAAAAAAATATTGTTGTACTTACAGGGGCCGGAATGAGTGCAGATAGCGGTATTAGAACTTTCCGTGATGCGGACGGTCTTTGGGAGGGACACGATGTAATGGAAGTTGCCTCCCCAGGCGGTTTTGCCAGGAACCCTTACCTGGTATTGGATTTTTACAACCAAAGAAGAAGGCAGTTATTAGAAGTAGTCCCTAATCCGGGTCATAAAATGCTGGTTGAACTTGAACAGTACTTCAATGTCACTGTTATAACACAGAATGTAGATGATTTACATGAACGAGCTGGCAGTTCTCATGTTCTCCATCTTCATGGTGAACTGCTGAAAGTTCGCAGTACTGGTGATGAAACATTGGTTTTGGATTGGAAAAAAGATCTAAACCTGGGTGAGACATGCTCAAAAGGATATCAATTGCGTCCCCATATTGTTTGGTTCGGCGAGGAGGTCCCATTATTATCCGAAGCTGCGCAAATTACAGTAACCGCAGATATTCTTATAATTATTGGAACATCAATGCAGGTATACCCGGCAGCCGGCCTTTTGAACTACGCAAGACAGGGCACATCCATTTATTTTATTGATCCAAAACCAAGTATAAATGCTTCAGATTTTGAAAATCTCATAATTATTCAGGCAACAGCAGCAATAGGAGTTCCTACCTTGGTAACGGACCTAGTCCGTAAAGAGCTTTAGTGCGCCTGGCCCATTCCAGAATGGCTTCGCGTTGTTCCTGAGAGAGTCTGGCTTCCTGGTGAACCCAGGTATATTCCTTTAGAGGCATCTCAGATTCTTCTCTGACCTCAATCAATTCTTCTAATTTGTGATCCTTTTGCCTTTTGTTGTAATTATCCCAATCAGACAAATTCAAATCTGCTTTAGCATCTTTGATATGTTCTGCTAGCCACCAAGAAACTGGAGCAATATTGTTGTACCATGGATATTGGGTATTGTTGCTGTGGCAATCATAGCAACTATGAGTTAAAATGGTTTTAACATTTTCAGGAGGATTAGTTTCATTTATGAAACCGGCTAAATGATTGCCTTGATCAATATTTTTTTCCGGTCTGAAAAATTGGATGGCAATAAAAAGAAGTAATAGCAATTTTGCTATTTTTTTCATTACTTTCATTTTGGGGCACTTTTGTTAGGCCAAAATACAAATTTTTGTGACTAAATCTGAATTATTCAAATCATTAAATTATGTGGATGGCACTCGGGATAAACGCATTAAAGTATCCCAAATGGTCCTTAATAGCCCTAATTCTATTTCACCTTTAATGGAAATTGCATTTGAGGATAATAGAGTGATTTCTTCAAAAGCCTGTTGGATTTTGGAATTTGTCGCCAAAAAAGACATAAAGCTAATCCTCATTAATATTGATGGTTTTACTAAGGGTATATCTAATGTGCAATTAGATTCGTCTGTAAGACCAATGGCTAAAATTTGTGAAATTCTTATGAAGGAATTTTTTTCCAAATCAAACAGTGACGTCCAGATGAAAATAAAGGAATATCACCTTGAAAAAATAACTACATCTTGTTTTGATTGGCTCATAGGGGAACATAAAGTCGCCGCTAAAGCGTATTCCATGACGAGCCTTTATTTACTAAGTGAAAAATTTGAATGGATTCGACCTGAACTCCAAATGATATTGGAGCAAAATTACAGCATGGGTAGCGCAGCCTATAAAGCAAGGGCCAGACAAATTTTTGCATTAATCAATAAGAAAAACCAAAACCAAAAAAGGGAAGTATAAGTAAATTACCCAACTCCCCTCAAAAAATTTAACTATCCTCCCAATATCCTTTTAATCTCACCAGCATATAGGTATCTTTACATCTTTCAAAAAATAATCAATCCTAAAGCATATGTCGTTAAATCAATTAAACGCCATTTCTCCCATTGACGGCAGATATAGGTCCAAAGTCGATTCCCTTGCAAATTTCTTTTCGGAAGAAGCGTTAATAAAGTACAGGGTTATGGTTGAAATTGAATACTTCATAGCGCTATGTGAATTAGAACTGCCACAACTCCCAAAATTATCCCGGGATAGAGTCGTTTCCCTTCGGAATATTTTTGAAAACTTTAGTATCGATGATGCTTTGGCTATTAAGGAAATAGAGCGAACCACTAACCATGACGTGAAAGCAGTAGAGTATTTTATAAAGGATAAGTTCGATGCATTGGGGTTAGAAAAATATAAAGAATTTATCCACTTTGGACTTACTTCTCAGGACATTAACAATACAGCCATACCTTATTCCATTAAAGAAGCTATGAATGAGGTATATGTTCCTGTATTTATGGAATTGACAGCGGTTCTAAGGGCTTTAGTTAAAAGTTGGGAAGATGTTCCTATGCTGGCACGAACTCATGGACAGCCTGCATCACCAACTCGTTTGGGTAAGGAAATTAATGTTTTTGCCGTGCGCCTCAAAGAACAGTTTAACCTTTTAAATGATATTCCAAGTGCGGCGAAATTTGGTGGAGCAACCGGGAATTATAATGCCCATAAAGTGGCTTACCCAGATATAGATTGGCAAAATTTCGGTCAAAATTTTGTTCAGAATAAATTGGGATTATCCCATTCCTTCCCTACTACTCAAATTGAGCATTATGATCATATGGCTGCTTTATTTGACACACTTAAACGCATCAATACCATAGTTATTGACTTAAATCGGGATATGTGGACTTACGTTTCCATGGATTATTTTAAACAAAAAATAACCGAAGGAGAAGTAGGTTCTTCAGCGATGCCACATAAAGTAAATCCAATAGATTTTGAAAATTCCGAAGGTAATTTAGGAATTGCTAATGCTATTTTTGAACATTTATCTTCGAAGTTACCTATTTCACGTATGCAGCGCGATCTAACGGACAGCACAGTACTGCGTAACGTTGGGGTTCCGTTTGCTCATACTCTAATTGCATTTAAAGCTACTCTTAAAGGACTAAACAAATTACTGCTGAATAAAGTCAAATTTGAACAAGATCTCGAGGACAATTGGGCGGTTGTGGCTGAAGCTATACAAACCATCCTAAGGAGAGAAGGCTATCCCAATCCCTATGAGGCATTAAAAGGTCTCACCAGAACCAATGAACGTATTACCAAAGAATCGATTGCAGAATTTATTGATCAATTGGAAATAAAGCAAGAACTTAAGACCGAATTAAAAAATATCAGCCCCAGTAATTATACGGGTATTTAATAAAGATACTTATATAGTAAATAGGAACCAGATCTATATTTTAATGCCTTTTATTAAAACTTCAATACTAATTAGTGCTATTCCTTTTTAAGTATTTGTAAATGCGGGTAAGGTATTTCAATTCCGGCTTTATCAAGTGCAATTTTACAACCTTCAATTGTACCAAAATATACATCCCAGTAATGCTCCGGCTTAGTGAAGGGCCTTACCGCAAAATTTATGGAACTGTCGGCCAACTCAGATACATTTACCGAAGGTGCAGGCTCCTTTAGAACCTTTTCATTAGCAGTAAGGACGCTCATTAATACCTCTTTGGTCTTTTTTATATCTTCACCGTAATCTATTCCAATTTCAACATCTACTCGTATTTTGCCTTCGGCCGTATAATTTATGATATTACCATTGGCCATAGCCCCATTAGGAATTATCGCTAATTTGTTTTGAGGTGTAACAAGTTTTGTAGTGAAAATCTCAATTTCTTTAACAGCACCCAGTACTCCCTGTGCCTCAATTAAATCATCTATTTTGTATGGTCTAAAAATCATTATTAAAACACCCCCGGCGAAGTTTGATAAGGATCCCTGTAAAGCTAGCCCTACAGCTAACCCTGCAGCAGCAAGTATTGCAGCAAAGGTGGTTACATTCACCCCTAATTGTGAGATAACGATAATAATCAGAAATATTTTTAAAGCCCAGGAAATCAGATTTAAAAGAAATCGCTGTAAAGATTCATCATACTTACTTTTGGACATCGTTTTTCTGGAAACTCCAATTATCTTCTTAATTACCCAGGAACCGATCACAAATATGAGTATCGCACCAATTAATTTAGGACCGTAAGTAGTAATGAAGTCTATTCCTTTCTCAATCCATATTTCTGCGTTTTCCATAGTGATTAAATTTTAGTGTTATTTAGGGTAGGAAGATATAAAATTGCCTTGAGATATTTAAATCGAAATAACACTTTTAAATATATTTTACGTTTTGAAATCAAAAAACCCGCCCGGAATAGATCCGGGCGGGTTACATATTTATAAATAATTGAGTTAGCTTTTTAGAAATTCACCTATTTCTCCAAGTCCTTCGCCTTTATAATCAGATTTTTGTATTGCATCCATTAGTTGAATAATATAAGCTGGGTTCATATCCTTACCCAGAACCCGAATGAGGGCAAATCCTTTGTCATCACTGCTTCCGTAAATAATTACCTCATCTATTGCGTCTTCGTCACCTACATACTTAATAACACCCTTTCCGTACTCAGAATTCAATTTCATGAGTTCAACAAAATTATCATTCTTTAGAATTGCATTTACTTTTGCTTTTTCTACTTCATATTCGGCCCCATTCTCACTAGTCTTCCTAAAAGCCAATAAATTCAATTTCTTCAATGACTGTAATGCCTCCTGTTGTGTTTCTGACAAATCCTCATTTTTCAAATTTAGTATGCTCGTTGGAACATCCAAGGAAATGAAATTAGGATTTTCTGAACTATCTACATAATATTCCTGTAGACTCTGGTTGGAAGAACAGCCGGAAAGTACCAGGAGGGTAATGCCTGCAATAATCACTATGAAATTTTTCATTTTTTTGATCTTTAAATTTTATCAAAACCGATAGAAGTGGTAGTTGACCGGTTTTGAAATTATTTTCTTCCCAACGGTCAATTACCACTTTCTCAGTCTGTTATTTTGATTTATTCTTTTTTTCCGCTTTGTTTAATTCTTCCGGTAAATTCATCTTTTTTGTAAGTGAACCAATTTTAGTAAGATCAATATCCCCGGTCAATGTAAGAAGAACAGTTTCAATCTTTCTGTCATTTATTTCCATATCTACATTATTGATACCCGTGACTAACATTAATAATTCGCTTACATGATCTTCGTCTTTGCCGTTTTTTACATAGAATTTAACGTTGGTTTCTTTGTCCTTTACCCTCATCAATTCTTCCAACGAAGAAGATTTAAGATATTTGTTAACCGTTGCCTGCATATCTGCAGAAACTGCTTTATCTTCAGTAATGAATACTTTAAGACCACTTAGGCTTTTCGCAATATTCATAAAATCCTGAGCTTCCGGATCATCCACATCCACATCCATCTTAACTAAAAGGTTAAACATGTTTTTATTAATTACTACAGAACTTACCTCATCTGAATCCTCAAATTTATCAAAAATGGATTGTGAGAAACTACTAAGAGGTAAAACTGCCATTGCTGCTATTAGAATATACTTTTTCATCTTTTAAATTTTAATTGTTGTTGTAAATTTTTTGTTTTGTTTGTTCAAATTCATTTAAATAGGCTACTTTTCGGGTACCACGTTCCAAATTCTGTGCCAACAGGCCTAACGCTTTCTTTGTTTCATTATAGGCATACTCTGCCTCCTTTTGTTCCCGGTAATCATTACCGAAATATATTCCAAAGGCCATAACTGCTACTGCTGCAATAGAAATCCATTTGTGGTAAGATACCCTAGTTTTTAATGGAACCTGCTTAGTAAACCGTTCGTCCTTGGCTATGGAAAAGTAAGTAAACATTGGAGCGTATTGTTCCAGATGCGGTGCAACCGAATCCTGTGAAAAATAGTCTCTCAATTGTTCCTCCTCCTCTACCGTGGTAGTAGCCTCGAAGTACTTTTCCAATAATTTTTCAATTCTATCCAATTCCATAACTATGTTTTTGCATTAATTTTTCTCTAACTGTTTTTCTTGCTCTGGAAAGTGCTACTCTTACTGCCGTAGGTTGCATTTCCAGTAAATCTGCAATTTCATTAAAATCATATTCCTCAACATCTCGCAATTGCAATACCAATTTTTGTTGATCCGGCAATTCCTCCATAATTTTCTCTACCCAACTTACGCTGTCTCTTGCCTCCAGCTGTTTTTGCAATGAAGTATTCCCATCTTCGTAATTGCTATGAACCAGTTTCAGGTTATTTGATTGTTTCGACTTTAACCTGTCCAGGCAAAAGTTCTTGGTCATTGTCATCGCAAAGGCCTCAACATTTTTGTAATTCGCAATATTGTCATTCTTAGACCACAATTTCATCAGTATCTCCTGAGTGGCATCTTCTGCTTCTTCAGCGGATGTGAGTAATCTTTTAGACAATCTATATAACTTGTCTTTAAAAGGCATAACCACATTTAAAAATTCTGATTGCGTCATTATCGGTTGTTCTGTTGTTGTATATACCATTAAAGGTGTTTACATAAGCAAGACGAAGTACATCGAATTTTGTTACAAAAAATTTTATTTTCTTACAGATGTAAGTAATTTGCACCCCTTAAAGCTAATATTTTTTAGATATAACAGAACTATTAACACAATTTGGGGAATAGTGTTAATGAATATTAAAATTGGAATGATAGTTGTTGAAACTATGTAAATTTGCAAAATGAAAAAGTTTCTCCTTTTATTTATGGGAATTGTCTCCCTAAGTACTTCCTGCAGTAAAGATGATGACATTGGAGTGGATGGCCCGGGTAGTGCTTCTGTCAGTGTTCAGGACTTTATGTGGAAGGCCATGAATATATGGTATTTCTGGCAACCGGATGTAGCTGACCTGACGGATGATAGATTTAGCACAAATGAGGAGTACACTGCATTTTTAGTCTCGGAAACGGATCCTGCTGATTTTTTCGATAATAAACTGCGCTTTTCAGAAGATCGATTTAGCTTTTATAGTATGGATTATAAAGAACTTACGGATAATTTATCTGGAATCTCACGAAGTAACGGTCTGGAATTTGGTTTATTTTTATATGGCGACAACGATACGGATATCTTTGGATACGTACGTTATATTGTTGCTAATTCTGATGCTTCTACAAAAGACATCTTCCGTGGAGAATTATTCACAGGGGTGGACGGCCAAAGTTTAAATGAAAGTAATTTTCGGGATCTTTTGTTCGGCGAAAATGCGACCTATACATTAAATATGGCTGATATTGCTGATGGAATAGTTACTCCTAACGACAAAAGTGTGGAATTGACTAAACAGGAAGGGTTAGTTGAAAATCCGGTGTTTGTAGTAAAGTCCTTTGATATAAATGGCCAAAAAATAGGCTATCTGATGTATAATGGTTTTATAAACGAGTTTGATGAAGTATTGAATGATGCTTTCGGTCAATTAAAGGCTGGTGGGGTTACGGATTTAGTGCTCGACTTACGTTATAATCCGGGGGGTTCTGTAAATTCTTCCCGCTTACTTTCAAGCATGATTTTTAGTACCAATACCAATAATTTATATCTCAGACAACGCTGGAATGACAAATTACAGGAGGTTTTTTCTGACGAGGATTTAACTGATTATTTTGCAGACAGAACAGGGGCAGGTACCACTATAAATACTTTAAACTTGAACAGGGTTTATGTATTAACAACCGGAAGTTCAGCCTCGGCTAGTGAATTGGTAATTAATGCTTTAAATCCTTATGTTGAAGTTATTAAAATAGGTGCTACAACCCGGGGTAAGAATGAATTTTCACTTACAATGGTGGATGATCCCGGCCGGGATGGGGCTCCTTTTATTTATACCCCTTCCAGAGAAAACCGGATTAACCCCAATAATAGTTGGGCCATTCAGCCATTGGTAGGAAGAAATGAAAATTCTTTGGGCTTCTCCGATTATACAGCAGGTTTTGACCCTGATATTGAATTAAAGGAGGATTTAGAAAACCTGGGAGTTCTAGGGGAGGAAAATGAACCATTACTGGCTAAGGCCATTGAAGAAATTACAGGTATATCAGGGAAAAGGGATTTTACCGTAAAGACGCCTGTTGAGCCATTCACCAGCTCTAAAATGTTTACTCCAATGAAGGACAATATGGTATTGGATAAGCCTCTTCATCTAGATCTTAATTTGAAATAATAGAAACTTAGAGTTTTAAACTCAATCCTAATCTAAGGTTCCGTCCTCTTGTGGTAAATCCTATTACCTCTGTAAAATTTGTATTAAACACATTTTCTATGTTTAAAAAGAATTTGAGTTTATTTGCCATTATTTCCTGCGATATATAAAACCCAAAGGTTGAAAAAGCGTCGAGAACCTCATCATCAAATGTATTAAAATTCGTATCCAGGCGTTTTCCAATGTAAGAATATGTAAGTGATGTATAGGTTTTGGTTGAAAAGCTATAGCTCAAAGTTGCATTAAAACTGTGCTTAGGTATTCTTATTGCATTATCTCCTTTTCTTTCGGTAAAAGTGTAGTTTGCGGTCAAATTCATTTTCTCAAGTGGTATCCAGTCCAATTCGGCCTCCAAACCTTGTGCATTAATGATATTTGAAGCATTAAAATATTGTGAAAGAGTATTATCAAAAAACACAAAATTGTCTTCTTTTCTATTAAAATACAAAGCGCTAAACCTTAATGTCTCATTTGCTTTATATTCCAGACCTCCTTCAGCAGTCCTGTTAGTTTCAGGTTCTAACAATGGGTTTGCGCCAAACATCCCAAATAACTGGCTTAGAGAAGGTGTGATATAAGAGGTGGCATAGGAGGCCATAAATTTTAAATAGCCCTCATCTAAGGCTATTGAATAAGACGGGTTAATGTTGTATACTAGGTGTGAACCATATTCAGAATGAAGGTTAAGTCGTAGCCCGGCATTTACATTTAACCCAAAAGGCGAAACATAAACTAAATTTGCATAAGGATCTATCAGTGAGAATTCCTGCGTTCCATCAACTTCAGCCCTATCCAGATTATAATTAATTCCTAAAATCGCATATATACGATCGTCAAAAGTATATCTGTTAAACAGATCAACTATATAATTATTCCCTTCAAACATAGAAGGAAAAGCACTCCTGTTATCCGACTTATAATTTGTAAATGATCCTTTTAAATTTAAATCCCCTTTTTCATAAGTCCATTCGGAAGAAATACCCAGACGTTTTTGTTCTGTAAGAAAAAAGTAGGGCGCATCAATTAAGCCAAAAGATTCATCATATGCACTATTCAAATTCGCCTGATTGGCGTAAACAGTAAGATTTACCTGATTATTAAATGAATATCCTAATTTTACATCAATATTATATCTTGAAAAAGGATCTTCCTCGTTAGTTTCGGTAATAATTGATGATAAACCATTTGTATAAACATTGGAAAAGCCCAGAGAATAAGTAAAGCTGTCAAGAGTTCCGTTTACCGAGGCGGTGTTGCTAAAATCTGCAATATTATAATTCTGTTCTAATGAAGATTGGTTCGTCCCAATACTGGATTGAAAATCACCACTAATTTTTTTGTTCGAAGCCTTCTTACTCATGATGTTAATTACAGCAGTTGCTGCACTCATGCCGTACAGCGTACTGGTCCCTCCTTTAATGATTTCAATTGATTCTATTTGCGATGTGGCAAGCAATCTAAGATCATATTCCTGAGAAAAAGAAGAAGGATCTGAAACTCTTATGCCGTCTATCAAGATTAAAACCTGTCTGCCTCTGCCACCTCTGGCAAATACACCTAACACCTCTCCCTGCCTGCCCCGGCTCCCGTTGATTTCAATTCCACTTTTGGTGTTAATTATCTCCGCTACGGTTTTACCCTGGTTATTTTCCAGTTCTTTAAGACCAATCTTAATTACTGTTTTGCCAGAGTTCTCCCTTTTTAAAGGAAATCTGGAATCACTGACCACTACCTCATCCAATTCCTGTAACTCCATGGTATCCCTTTGGTTCTGGGCAGAAACCGATGTTAACAATACACAAAGAATGGAAAAAAGAGAGTATCTTTTTATCATTATAGTCAAATAGTTTTACGGGAAAATTGTACAGATGTTCCTATACGTAAACTTTTGTCCCGAAAGTTTAACAATGTTTGTTGAATTGGGCAGGTCTCCTGACTTGCGTCTTGCCACCAACCTTCCCGTGGATGTTCAATTTAAATGAACACAAACAGTGGTGTTGAAGTGGTAACAAGCATTCCTTATTAAAGGAATTAAGCTTACAGTTGCGGGAACAGTTCCGGAATTAAACCGGATTCCCTTTTAATTTCATTTCTAAATAAAGAAGTAAAACCCAAAATTCGAGGCTAATGTAGCACTATTTCTCTAGTGCGAGTCACTTTTCCTTCCCAGTTTTATGATAAGCCAGAGAATTCCAATTATGAAATGAAGTATTACAATTCCTACTATGATATAGATGGTGATATCAGAATCTCTTCCCATATGAGAATTTTTAACAAATTTAGAAAGTATATAATTTTAGAAATGTGACTTTTGTTACCTTGCGAAAGTGTTTATGAATCCATTCTCAATTAAATATATAGCCCTACTTAGTTTGCTTCTAGTCCTTGTTTCATGTAAAAAGAAAAGTGAGATTTTTTTGCCTGAAACCATAAATATGGATATGGTTGCCATAAATTATGCAAAAGGATTCTCAATTGAGAAGTCTGCTTCGGGAATTACCATAGTTAAAGTGTTTTCTCCCTGGCCTGATGCAGAGGAGGCTTTTACTTATGCTTTAGTACCTAAAGAACTTAAAAAACTACCAATACTAAACAAAAAGGATTTTGATGCAATAATAAATGTTCCTGTGGAACGAATTATTGCTACCTCAACAACCCATATACCGGCTTTGGAGGATCTGGGAGTTATAGACAAGCTCGTAGGATTTCCTGATACGAGATATATTTCTTCAGAAGTTACCAGAAAAAAAATAGATAAAGGAATAATAACAGATTTGGGTAATAACGAGTCTATTAATACTGAAATGGCCATAAACCTTAATCCTGATCTGATAATAGGTTTCAGTATAAATAATCAGAATAAGGCCTATGAAAATCTTCAGCGTTCAAATATTCCGGTTGTTTACAATGGAGATTGGACAGAAGAAACACCTTTGGGTAAGGCCGAGTGGATTAAATTCTTTGCACCTTTCTTTGGTCTGGAGGAAGAAGCTGAAGACATTTTTAACACTACTGAAACAAATTATTTAGCAGCCAAGAATTTGGCAATGAAAGCAACCAAGAAACCGACAGTGCTTAGTGGTGCACTATATAAAGATGTATGGTATCTCCCGGGAGGGAAAAGTTGGGCGGCCAGCTTTATTAATGACGCCAATGCAGATTACTTATGGAGCGATACAAACGCAACTGGAAGTCTTTCATTAAGCGTAGAAAGCGTACTTGCAAAGGCAGGTAACGCTACATTTTGGATATCTCCTTCTCAATTTATATCTTATGATGAACTTATTAAGGCAAGCAGGCATTATAGCCAGTTTAAAGCCTATAAAGAAAAAAGGATATACACTTTTGCAAATACACGGGGAGCAACAGGAGGTTTATTGTTTTATGAATTAGGTCCTGCGAGGCCCGATTTGATCTTAAAAGACCTTATATATATTTTTCATCCCGAATTACTTCCGGAACACAAACTTTTCTTTTTTAAACCCTTACAGTAGTGCAAAGATCGAATACATACCTGTTTCCTTTTCTAATCTTATTTTTGGTTTTACTTACTTGTTTTGTGCTCAATCTGAGCCTTGGGTCTATAGACATTCCGTTTAATGAAACTTTGAAGAGTATTTTTGGAGGAACAGTAACAAATAAATCATGGCATTATATTATTTGGAATTATAGGATTCCAAAAGCTTTTACGGCTATTTTAGTGGGTAGTGGGTTGTCTCTTAGCGGTTTATTAATGCAGACTCTTTTTAGAAACCCATTAGCAGGCCCTTTTGTTTTGGGAATAAGCTCAGGTGCAAGCCTGGGTGCGGCTCTATTAATCATGGGATCTTCGCTATTTTCTCATTGGTTTATTTTTGAAGTCATCAATGACGTATCCCTGGCCATTGCTTCAAGTATTGGAAGTTTTTTAGTTCTTTTAGCTGTAATTACAGTAGCTTCAAGAGTTAAAGATACCATGGCATTGCTCATTATTGGATTAATGTTTGGCAGTATAACAGCTGCTGTGGTAAGCGTCCTTTCTTATTTCACCGATGCAGAAAGATTGCAACAATATATCTTTTGGGCATTTGGTAGCGTAGGAAATTTATCTGGTGTACAACTGGCTGTGTTAACTGTATTTATCCTTGCAGGTGTTATATTGAGTATTATATGCCTTAAATCCCTCAACGCCTTGTTGCTGGGAGAGAATTATGCGCGTAGTCTAGGTGTACATTTAAAGAAAACTCGTTTCATAATTATTATTGCGACAGGTTTACTTGCTGGTTCGGTAACAGCTTTTGCAGGTCCCATTGCTTTTATTGGACTGGCCGTACCTCACTTGACTCGTCAGGTTTTTAATACGACAGATCATAGGATATTGGTGCCTGCAGTACTTGTATACGGAGCCATACTTCTGTTACTTTGTGATTTGATAGCGCAATTACCCTCATCCTCCTATGTATTGCCTTTAAACGCTATTACTTCGGTTGTCGGTGCACCTGTGGTCATATGGTTATTGTTGCGAAAGAAGAAAATGATATTTTAATCACTTATAAAAACCTCTCAATCATCTCAACTAAAAAAGGAAATATCATCTTAGAAGCTAAAAAGTTAGCCATTGGGTATAATTCAGGTAAAAAGCAAACGAATGTAGCTGAGCATATTAATTTTGGACTGACCAAAGGTGAACTTGGGGCAATTGTTGGCATAAACGGTATTGGCAAGTCGACACTATTGCGAACTTTGGGACGTGTACAGCCTAAATTATCCGGTTCAGTAATGATAAACAATAAATCCCTTGAATCTTTAAGGTCAGATAAGCTCGCAACTCTTGTGAGTGTAGTTCTTACAGAACCAATCGCGTCAAAAAATCTAACGGTATCACAGCTTATTAGTTTAGGAAGACATCCTTATACCAACTGGATTGGGACTTTATCTGCTGAGGATCAATCAAAAATCCTAAATGCTATTGAAATGTTAGAATTGGAGAGTTTACGACATAATAAATGTTACGAACTTAGTGATGGGCAATTGCAAAAGGTCATGATAGCCAGGGCATTGGCACAGGATACCGAAATTATACTTTTGGATGAGCCTACCACTCATCTAGATCTTTATCATAAAGTTCACATATTAAAACTATTACAAAGAATAGCTCATGATACTAATAAGGTGGTTCTTT
>CBDTVZ010000005.1:0-38293 GCA_965363995.1 uncultured Eudoraea sp. | reverse complement strand
TAAAAAAGATCGTAAATGGATAAAGACGCCATCGCAGACCTGAAACCTGATGACCGGCTAAAACTCAAAGCCCTATACCATGAGTACAGGGAGGCATTTTTGGGTTTTGGGCAGCGGTATCAGTTAGATAAAGATGCCTTAGTCGATATCTACCAGGAGGCATTTTTGGCCTTAAGGAAACGGGGCATCAGCGGAAAACTTAATGAAGTAAACAGTAGTATGAAGACCTATCTCTTTGGAATAGGCAAGTTCATGATCTATGATACTCTTAAAGAAAAAAAGAAAAGGGCATCCTACGAACCTCATTTACATATAGTGGATGATCATATTGAGGCTGTAAACTTAAGCCCAACTTAAGAGCTGACTATAGAGCAAACCATTTTGCGCAAATACTTTAAGGAATTGGGCGAAAAATGCAGGCTGGTGTTAACTTTATTTTATAATCGGGGACTAAGTATAAAAGAGAAAGAATAAATGAATTCAGCAACTATCTAAGATGAAAATGCAAAGGCACGGTTACGGGTTTTAAAGAGATCAACGGATTTACTTCAACACTTTTAAGGTCAGTGCTGATTTGAAATTTCTTAATGATCTGAGCGATGGCGATGATCATCTCATACATGGCAAAATTATTCCCTACACACATTCTGGGCCCTGCTCCAAAAGGATAATAGTAATTAGAATAGTCCCTTTTTAAAGCAATATCAAAACGGTTCGGATTAAATTCTTCCGGAGAATCCCAAAAATCCGATGACCTGTGTAATTCGTATATAGACATTAAAATCAAGGTGTCCTTGGGAAAGCTTTGTCCCTGAACAATATCATCCGCAATAGCAGTTCTATCAATGACATATGCTGGCGGATATAGTCTTAAGGCTTCTTCAATGCACTGTTTCGTGTAGATTAATTGAGGCAGGCACGGCATCAGGTCATCAGCTTCCAGGTCTATATTTTCAACTTCCTGTAAAACTTTATTCTGAATGTTTGGGTTTTTTGCCAACAGAAAAAGAGTAAAACTAAGCGCGTTCGCTGTGGTCTCATGACCTGCCGTAAATAAAATAAGGACTTCATCTATAAGCTGGCGCCTGGGCATATGAGTACCGTCTTCATAAGTTGCATTTAAAAGCATATCCAGCAAATCATCCTTATTTTCCCCGGAGGCAATACGCTCTTCGACAATCTGATTTAAGATATCCCTTCCCCGTTCGGCGAGGTCCAAATGCTTTTTAATTTCTCCGCTTATTTTAAACCACCATTTTAGGTAAGGCTGCCTCATTTCTTTAATCAACATCTTCTGGTTACGCTCCGTAATTTCCTGAAGTTGTTTCATGTTTCTTTGAATGTCTGAGCGGCTAAAAAGAGCTTGTGCCACGACCTGGAATGCCAAATCGCCCATTAAGGGAAATACATCCTGAGTGGTGTCGGGTTCTATTTTTATTAATTCAGAATCAATGGCCCGCTTCATAATGCCCAATAAACCCTGAAGCTTCTTTTTGTGAAATGCGGGTTGTACCATGCGGCGGTGTACTCGCCAGTGTTCTCCATTTGAAGTAAGAATTCCGTGTCCAATATATTTTGCCAGATCGACCGTTTGAAGTTCCGATTTCTGATACTTCCTGTGCTGCTTTTGAAGTATGTGTTTAATTATGGTGGCATTACGAGTAAAAATTACAGCTTTCCGAAAACCCACTCTTACTCTGAAGATATCGCCATATTTTTCAAAATTCGCCCGATGGAAAGGTAAAGGGTTTTTAAGAATTGTTTTTCTGTTTTTAAAAACCTGGAATTGAGAGATGGTTGGAAGGTCTTTCATTTTTGTTCCAAAAACCATTCAATGTGGGTGCAATTCTCACATACATAGCAATGGGCACTTTTATTCGCCCAGTCTACATCCAATAAAGAGGCAATTTTGGTGTTCAATTGTGCTTTTCTGTAATAAAATCTATCATGCGCACATATGGTGCATTTCAATTTCTTCCCTTTAACATTTATGTGTTGCGCTTTTACTTCTTTTTTTGAAAATAGCGACATATTTCAGGATTTTAGATTTAACTTATGGTTTTCCAATGTCTGATAAAAAGCCAGTGAAGGGGCAGTCTGACATTTAATAATAATACTAAAACAAGCCGGGTTGTGAACCTCCTTTTATTCGGCCCAAATGGGTGTAGGCCAGTTCTGTTACTTCTCTACCCCTTGGTGTGCGCATAATAAATCCCTGCTGGATTAAAAAAGGTTCGTAGACCTCTTCAATTGTTTCTGCACTTTCTGATACCGCTGTAGCCAATGTGGTAATGCCTACCGGGCCTCCTTTGAATTTATCGATAATTGTAGTCAAAATTTTATTATCCATTTCATCCAATCCGTGGGTATCTACATTAAGTGCTTTTAATCCATACCTGGATATGTTCATATCAATATTACCATCACCCTTTATCTGAGCAAAATCCCTTACCCTTCTTAATAAGGCATTGCTTATTCTTGGTGTTCCCCTGCTTCTTCCTGCAATTTCGATTGCCGCATCATCTGTAATAGGAACTTTTAGAATTTCTGAACTCCTCAATACAATAGTGGATAGTAATTCAGTTCTGTAATACTCAAGTCTGCTTGTTATTCCAAATCTTGCCCTCATAGGAGCAGTTAACAAACCTGAGCGTGTGGTAGCACCAATTAATGTAAAAGGATTCAAATTTATTTGTACCGACCTGGCATTTGGGCCGGTCTCAATCATGATATCAATTTTGTAATCTTCCATAGCTGAGTACAAATACTCTTCAACTATTGGGCTTAGTCTATGAATTTCATCAATAAACAAGACATCGCGTTCATCCAGATTTGTTAGAAGTCCTGCAAGATCTCCGGGTTTATCCAAAACTGGTCCCGAAGTAATTTTTATTCCAACTCCCAATTCATTGGCCAGAATATGCGCCAGTGTAGTTTTTCCTAATCCCGGCGGGCCATGAAATAAAGTATGATCCAGGGCTTCATTACGTTGGTTGGCTGCCTGTACAAACACCTTAAGATTCTCTAATATCCGTTCCTGACCCGTAAAATCATCAAAAGTAATGGGCCTTAATGCCCGTTCAACATCCAATTCCTCTTGTGAAAATGTGGAGCCCGTAGGATCAAGATTATCGTTCATATTTTCAAAGATAGTAAAAAACAAAAGGGGTAAATATCACAAAATGTTCCTACTTCTTTATAATTTGACAAATCCCTGGAACCACATGATATTTATCATCTTTTTTACAAAGATTTATTGGCTTCTTTGCATAGAATTTGTGAATTATCACTAAATTATCAATGGTTAGGAAAGTACAATCTTTAAAAACAAAAAAACAATGAAAACAGCTTTTAATCTTCAAAAATACGGGATCGAAACGGAGCAGGTATATAGGAATAGTAGTGTTCCTGTACTTTATGAATTGGGATTGCGATTAGAAAAGGGAACAGCTATATCCAGTGTAGGCGCACTAATGACCTACTCTGGTGAAAAAACTGGTCGTAGTCCAAAGGATAAAAGAATCGTGAGACACCCAGATTCAGAAAATAATATTGACTGGGGTCCTATCAATATTGGTTTGGATGAACATACCTTTATGGTAAATCATGAACGCGCATTAGATTTCTTAAATATTTGCGATCACTTATTCGTAGTTGATGCTTATGCCGGTTGGGATCCTAAATACAGAATTAAAGTTAGGATTATCTGTACCAGAGCTTACCATGCTCTGTTTATGCAGAATATGTTAATCATGCCAACAGCAGAAGAACTGGAAAATTTTGGAGAACCGGATTATGTTGTCCTTAATGCAGGTGGATTCCCGGCTAACAGGTATACTTCAGAAATGACTTCTAAAACCAGTGTAGATCTTAATTTGGAACGCAAAGAGATCGTAATTCTTGGAACACAATATGCAGGGGAAATGAAGAAAGGTATTTTCTCTGTTATGAATTATTTAATGCCGTTGGAAAATGTATTACCAATGCATTGTTCTGCAAATGTGGGTGAGAAAGATGACGTAACTATTTTGTTTGGTTTATCCGGAACAGGAAAGACCACATTAAGTGCTGATCCTAAACGTAAATTAATTGGAGACGACGAACACTGCTGGACAGACCATGGTACTTTTAATATTGAAGGAGGATGTTATGCTAAAGCTATAAACCTTTCAGCAGAAAAAGAGCCTGATATATTTAACGCCATTAAATTTGGTACTGTTCTGGAAAATGTGGTATATGATAAGTTTAGCAGGGATGTAGATTATACTGATACCAGTATTACTCAAAATACAAGAGCTTCATATCCAATTCAGTATATAGACAATGTTCAAATACCTTGTGTTGCAGGCCATCCGGAAAATATTATTTTCCTTACCTGTGATGCTTTCGGTGTATTGCCTCCAGTAAGCAAACTAACTCCTGAACAGGCTAGTTATCACTTTATTTCGGGATATACAGCCAAGGTAGCCGGTACGGAAATGGGTGTAACGGAACCACAGGCAACATTCAGTGCTTGTTTTGGAGCCGCGTTTATGATGTGGCACCCAAATAAATATGCTGAATTACTGGCAGAAAAAATAAAAGAACATAAAGCTACCGCCTGGTTGGTTAATACCGGATGGACTGGTGGAGCGCATGGTGTGGGCTCAAGAATGAGCCTGAAGTATACCCGTGCAATGATTGATGCAATACACCATCATGATTTTGACAATGTTGAATTTACAACAGATGAGGAATTTGGTTTCCAAATTCCACTAAGCTGCCCTAATGTACCTTCTGAAATTCTCATACCAAAAAATACCTGGGAAGATAAGGAGCAATATCAGGAAGTTAAGAAAAAGCTTGTAGGGCTTTTTAATGAAAATTTTAAAAAGTTTGCAGCTAACGTAAACGCCAAGATTGTGGAGGCAGGGCCAAAAGCAGCCCATGATGCCGTACAGTCCTGACCTAGTTGAGTTTAGTTAAAAACCCCCATCGTCTATGTCGATGGGGGTTTTTTTGTTTAAAGTTTACACTAATTATTATTCTTCCCTCTTATATAATTCAGAAGTATTCAGAAATTCATTCAAAATTATCTTGGGGTTACCCCACAAATAAGTCTTAGCAGTACCACTGGAGGAGAGTTCAATACTTTTATAGGCGTTTAATCTTGCTTTGGTAGTTTCTTCTAAAGCAGCGCTAATTACTCCCGCTTCCATTTTTTCGGCCTTGATATCACTGCTTCCAGATAACTTTATATTCAGAGTATCCGCAGTTCCTTCAACTACTGCCGAAGCATTATTATGCATTTCGATACTGCCTTTAGCTGTTGTAGTGTATATATTGAGGTTAATTTTATCTTTTAATTTCAGATTTAAAGAATCTGCCTGCAGGTTAAGATCTCCGGAACTGTTTCCTTCCATCTTTATATGAATAATTGAAGCCTTGGCATTTAATTCAAGTTTGGAAGATCCAAATGTGCTGATATTTAGCCTATCAGCATTAATCATATCTTTTGTAACAACCTTCCCTTGCGTTAAAACTATACTTTCCAGCTCATTGTAGTTTACTGTTATATCGAGTTGTTTTTTGGTTATAATCTTGTAAAACGACCTTATTACAAGTGTGCTGTCTACCACATCAAATCTTAAAATGTCTATCAAATTATCATCAGCAGAAACTGAATATCCCGGAATACTGGTCTCTTTCAAATAGATTTCAAGATCATCCTTAACTTCTATGGCATTAAAGAAGGGCAAATCTTCATTTACCTCCACAATGGATTTATTGCCTTTAATTTTAGGCTTTCTCTGGGCACTTACCGCTAGTGTGCAGAATGCTATAAAAAATATAATGATGTTTTTCACGATAACGAATTTAATAATTATTCCCGCTAAAAATAAGTCTGGCTTATTATTTTATAAAAGCCTTATACATAATCCTCCATTACCGGTATAAAAAAGCCCATCAAAAGATGGGCTATATAAATATGGCTAAACAATTTATTCTTTAATGATTCAATTCCTCTTCATCCTGTTGAAGTGGTATGTTTTGAGGGACAAAATCCTGACCCGGGATTACATATTCCCCATTATCCTGAGTTTTGCTGTAATCATATGCCCATCTATGTACCTCTGGAATCTTACCTTCCCAGTTTCCGTGGAAGTGCTCAATTGGTGCGGTCCATTCCAGCGTATTAGATTTCCATGGATTCTGTTCAGTAGGTTTCCCATAAAAAATACTACTGATGAAATTATATAAGAAGACTAATTGAGCCAGACCGGCTATCAGTGCAAAAACAGTAATAAGAACATTTACATCTGCCAATTCATCGAACATTGGGAAGGCAGTGTTTTCATAATAACGCCTCGGGACACCTGCCATTCCAACAAAATGCATGGGAAAGAATACTCCATATGCACAGATTGCCGTTATCCAAAAGTGTACATAGCCCAAATTCTTATTCATCATTCTTTTGAACATTTTGGGGAACCAGTGATAAACTCCGGCAAATAATCCATACAAAGCTGAAATACCCATTACCAGGTGAAAGTGAGCCACAACAAAATACGTGTCGTGAACATTGATATCCAATGTGCTATCACCAAGAATAATACCGGTTAATCCTCCGGAAATGAACGTTGACACCAATCCTATTGAGAAAAGCATCCCGGGATTTAATTGTAAATTACCCTTCCATAATGTGGTTATATAATTAAATGCTTTAACCGCAGATGGGATTGCTATTAAGAGGGTTGTGAAGGTAAATACGGATCCAAGGAATGGGTTCATTCCCGAAATAAACATATGATGTCCCCATACAATTGTAGATAAAAATGCAATTGCTAAAATTGATGCCACCATTGCTCTATAACCAAATATTGGTTTACGCGCATTTGTGGACATAACTTCAGAAGTAATTCCAAGTGCAGGTAATATTACTATGTATACTTCAGGGTGCCCCAAAAACCAAAACAAGTGCTCAAATAATACGGGAGAGCCTCCCTGATAATGCAAGACTTCACCCTGAATAAAAATATCAGATAAAAAGAAAGATGTTCCAAAACTTCTGTCCATTATCAACAGCAAAGCTGCGGATAATAATACAGGGAAAGAAACTACTCCAATAATAGCGGTTACGAAAAACGCCCAAATGGTTAAAGGAAGTCTTGTCATAGACATCCCCTTGGTTCTTAGATTGATTACTGTAACAATGTAGTTCAATGACCCTAATAAAGAAGAGGCAATAAAGATTGCCATAGAAACCAACCATAATGTCATTCCCATACCAGATCCCGGCTGTGCCATTGGTAGCGCACTAAGGGGAGGGTAGATAGTCCATCCTGCCGCTGCAGGACCTGCTTCCACAAAAAGGGACATAAGCATGATTACACTGGACACAAAGAACATCCAATATGATAACATATTCAAAAAACCTGAGGCCATATCCCTTGCACCAATCTGCAACGGTATTAGAAGATTACTAAAAGTACCACTTAAGCCGGCTGTTAGGACAAAGAATACCATTATAGTACCATGTATGGTAACCAGTGCAAGGTACATATCTGCATCCAAAACTCCACCGGGTGCCCAATCTCCTAATAATGCCTCGAAAATAGGAAATGATTCTCCAGGCCATGCTAATTGCATTCTGAATAAAAGAGACATAGCAATACCAATAAAACCCATAATCAAACCAGTAATAAGGTACTGTTTTGAAATCATCTTATGATCCTGACTAAAAATATACTTTGTTACAAATGTCTCTTTATGATGATGTACATGATCATCTGCGTGATCATCAATATGGGCATGTGCAGTAACAGACATAATCGAATATTTTTTATATATTAATTTTCTTTTTTTATTGCATTGATGCCATAGTCATACTAAAAGGCTGCTGACTTTCCATCCATGTATTATAATCTTCTTCGCTTTCTACTATAATCTTCATCTGCATATTATAGTGCGATTTACCACAAATTTTATTACACAGCAGGATATAATCAAATTCCCATGGATCGGAGTTGTCTTCTCCATTAGCTGCTCGTTCTGCTCTAATTATGTTAGTTCTTTCTACCTTGTCTACTACATCCGGATTCATCCTCATCTCCGCAGTAGTTATGGTTGGCGTAAAAGAAAACTCAGTGGTCATTCCAGGTACGCAATTCATCTGAGCTCTAAAATGAGGCATATAGGCCGAGTGCAATACATCTTGTGATCGCATTTTGAAATTTACTTTTCTACCAACAGGCAGATGTAATTCTTTTACAATAACGTCATCAGCGGCATTAGGGTCCGATTCATCCAATCCTAAAACATTTGCCTTATCAATATCAATCATTCTAACATTGGCTAATCCTAATACATTGTCTTTCCCACCATATCTTGCGGTCCAATTGAATTGTTGAGCATAAAGTTCCACCATCAGAGGGTCATCCTTGTCATTGATATCCATAATGTTGGTCCAGGTATATAAACCCCACAAAATTAATCCGGCTAACACGATCACTGGTATTATGGTCCATATGAATTCCAACCTGTCATTATCTGCAAAGAATAAGGCCTTTTTCCCTTTTTCGCCGCGATATTTATACCCAAAATAATGCAATAAAGCCTGAGTAATGGTTTGTACAAAAAAGATAATAATAAATGAAACAAGCAACAGGTAATCATATTCAGCTCCATGAGCCGAAGCTGCTTCAGGCAATAAGACTTTAGTGTATTTATAAAAACTAAAGATGGTTATCCCATAAATAAATATCAAAAAAGCAAATAACAAGTAACCATTATACTTGTTATCCTTATCGGTCGCCACTTGTGAATCTACTGTCTTTAGCTTGGACAATTCAAAGATTTTGGTCATTTGCCAAATTGCAATTGCCACTAGTACTAAAACAATTAAGATCAATAATGTAGTCATCGTATGTATTGAAATTATACTTTAAAATTACTAATAATGAAAATTCCTGCTTTCCTCTATAAAAGGATTTCGGCTAGGTTGTAAGGGAGCATGGGTTAATGCCCGGAACACCCAGAAAATAAAGGCTCCTGCGAAAAAGAGTATAGCACCCAATTCCGGAATCCCAATATACCATTGGTCTCCCACCGTTCCCGGCATTATCATATTAAATATATCTAAATAATGCCCTGCAAGTAACACGATACCTGTCATAATTACAAACCAATTCACTCTTTTATAATCACTGTTCATTAGCAGTAACACCGGAAATACGAAATTCATTACTACCATACCAAAAAACGGCAGATTATAGTCTTCAATCCTCGTAACAAAATAGGTGACCTCTTCAGGAATATTTGCATACCATATTAACATAAACTGACTAAACCAGAGGTAGGTCCAGAATATACTAAAGCCAAACATGTATTTAGCCAAATCATGAATATGACTATCGTTAACATCTGGTAAATATCCTTTAGATTTAAGGTAGATGGTTACCATAGCAATTACTGTTATGCCGGAAACGATCATACTCGCAAAAATATACCATCCAAATAAGGTACTGAACCAATGAGGATCAACACTCATTATCCAATCCCAGGACATTATGGATTCCGTTATCAGATAAAATACCATGAACGCAGCAGACAATCTGAAGTTCTTTTTAAAATTGGAATTATCATCAGAATTATCCTGTGCAATAGAAAGCTTTCGCGATATTTCACGATAACCAATCCATCCTCCAAGGAAAATTGCGGCTCTTATGAGAAAGAAAGTAGGATTAAGATACCCCGCTTTATTTTGCAGCAATTTATCATGAGCCACTACTTCGGCATCCATCCATGTAAACATATGATTAAAATGCAATACGGAAAGTACCAGAATAACAAATACTATTATCCCTCCGGGAACTAGGTAGGCCGTAATTCCTTCCATTACTCTGAATAACATAGGTGACCATCCAGCTTGTGAAGCCCTTTGAATTCCATAAAAAGCGAGAACCCCTAAGGCAATCATAAAGAAAAAGAAAGCTGCCACATATAAGGCAGACCAAGGTCTGTTTTGAAGTTGATGTAACAAGTGCTCATCATGTGCACTGCTGTGATCAGCAGACTCTCCAAGATCGGAGGCCGTTGTATGGGATGCTTCCTCCCCATGTGAATCTCCGCTGCCGTCATCATGCGCGGCTACCATGGCTTTGGCTTCCTCTACCGTTCCAGGTGCGGATACAAAGCCAATGCCAATTCCCAATACCCCAACGGCCATGAGAATAAAGGAAGCTATTTTTAATCTGTTTGAAAACGTGTACATATTAAAGGTCTATGTATTATTTTGTTAAGTCTTGTTTTAATTGCATTACGTACTCCGATACCTGCCAACGTTCTTCATAATCAAGTTGTCCTGCATAGGATCCCATGGAATTTAACCCGTAATAAATCGTATGATAGGTGCTTCCAACAGTAATATTCCTTGCCGCATCATCATAACTGGGTACGCCTAGTATTTTTTCTCTTTTTACAAGAGTTCCCTGTCCTTTACCCTGATTGCCATGGCAAATACCACAGTATATAGTATAAAGTTCCTTGCCCTTTGTAAGATTAGCTTCCATTTGCAAAGAATCCAACGGACTTTTTTGCAATTTTGCCATTTCCTTGCTTTCCAGATCATTGCCAAACGCATAAGGCAACCATCCTCTGCGTATAGTATTTTCCGGAGGAATCATAGCTTCAGTACCGGCTGGAAGAAAGTCAACTTGCTGATAGGTTTCGTAACCTATCGGCATATACATATTTGGCATATATTGATAATTCCGATGGCTGCTATCTGCACAAGCAGAAACAAATCCAATTACTGCCAGAATCATTACTATTTTTATAAAACGTTTCATTGTCTAATGATTGTTTTTAATAATGTTCAACTCTACTGCTCCCGTATCTAACAACAAATCTTTTAATTCAGACTCGTTATTATGCACTTCAATTTCCATAATAAAATGAGCGTCTGTTGTTCTCACATCAGGGTTCTCTGCCTTTTTAAATGGCCACAACCTACTTCGTAAATAAAATGTGATCACCATTAAATGTGCAGCAAAAAAGACCGTTAGTTCAAACATAATCGGCACAAAAGCAGGCATATTTTCAATATAAGTAAAGCTGGGTTTACCGCCAATATCCATCGGCCAATCGTCAATCATTATGTATTTCATCATAACAATAGAAACAATTAATCCCAAACATCCATACATAAAGGACGTAATTGCTATTCTGGTTGGAGCTAAGCCCATTGCTTTGTCCAAACCATGCACTGGAAACGGACAATAGACCTCTTCTATATGATGTTTTTCAGCTTTAACCTTTTTAACGGCGAGCATCAATACATCATCATCATCATAGTATGCGTGGATTATAGTTGCTGCCATAATTATTTATCGTTGTTTAAAAACGTTCTTGCTTGTCCTGCCCAATCATCTCTCTGAGCTCTGCCCGGAAAAGAATTTGTAAGGGAATCAAGCAAATCGTATTCTTTTTGGGTCATTTTACTCACTTGTAAAAAGCTAAAAATTCCTAATTTATTAAGGGTCTTTTCCATTAAAGGACCGATCCCTTTTACCTTTTTAAGATCGTCGGGATCCTGAGTTCCTGAATCAAAACTACCTAGTGTACTAAGTAAATTTTCTTCTTGATTTGATTGCGAAGAGACTTCAGTTTCCTGATTATTGTTAACAATGGTTTCTCTTACAATTCCATTTTTTCTTATTGTATATAATGGTTTGCCTGCATCTCGAAGCGCTTTATAACGGGCTCCTGATGATTTTAATATTGATTTTACCTCGGCCTGTGCAATTACCGGGAAGGTCCTTGAATATAATAAAAAGAGTACAAAGAAGAATCCAATGGTACCAATAAAAATTCCAATGTCCACAAAAGTTGGTGAGAACATGGTCCATGATGACGGCAAATAATCGCGATGTAACGAGGTAACAATGATCACAAATCTTTCAAACCACATACCAACATTCACTACGATGGAAATAATAAATGAAATTACTATACTGGTTCTAATTTTCTTAAACCACATAATCTGCGGTGAAACAACATTGCAGCTCATCATAAAAAGATAGGCCCACCAATACGGTCCTGTTGCTCTGTTTAGAAAGGCATATTGTTCATATTCCACTCCTGAATACCAGGCCATAAAAAGCTCCGTTATATAAGCACATCCAACTATTGAGCCTGTAATCATGATAACTATGTTCATCAGTTCAATATGCTGAACAGTAATATAATCCTCAAGGTGACTTACTTTTCTCATGATAATTAACAGGGTTTGAACCATAGCAAAACCTGAGAAAATGGCCCCTGCAACAAAGTAAGGCGGGAAAATGGTGGTGTGCCATCCCGGAATAACTGAAGTTGCAAAATCAAAAGATACAATAGTATGTACTGAAAGTACAAGTGGTGTTGCCAAACCTGCCAGAACAAGGGATACTTCTTCAAAGCGTTGCCAGTCCTTAGCACGCCCGGTCCATCCAAAACTTACCAGACCATAAATTTTCTTTTGGAAAGGTTTGACGGCCCTGTCGCGAAGCATTCCGAAATCAGGCAGTAATCCTGTCCACCAGAAAACTAATGAAACAGACAAATAAGTTGATATCGCAAAAACATCCCATAACAAAGGAGAATTAAAATTAACCCATAGTGAACCAAATTGGTTAGGAATAGGCACCACCCAATATGCCAACCAGGGTCTACCCATATGTATTACCGGAAATAGTGCTGCCTGGATTACAGAAAATATGGTCATGGCCTCTGCAGATCGGTTTATTGCCATTCTCCATTTTTGTCGGAATAATAATAGTACCGCAGAAATCAGGGTTCCTGCATGCCCAATACCAACCCACCAAACGAAGTTTGTAATATCCCAGGCCCAGTTTACTGTTTTATTCAGTCCCCAGGTTCCAATACCTGTAGAAATTGTATAAATTATAGCACCTACACCCCAAAGGAATGCTGCCAATGCAATGGAAAAAACAATCCACCACAGTCTGCTAGCACGTCCTTCAACCGGAGCTGCAATATCTACAGATACATCGTGGTAGCCTTTGTCCCCAAGAATTAAGGGTTTACGTATTGGTGCTTCGTAATGCGACGCCATATATTTTTATTATAGTTGTATTCTTCCTTAATTGATTATGCTTCATTTGTGTTTCTCACTTTTACATGATAAAACACATTCGGTTTTGTTCCCACACTCTCTAATAAGTGGTACATCCTGTCATTTTTCTTTAATTCTGTAACCTGGCTTTCCTCGTCATTTGAGTCGCCAAACACTATCGCTCCATTGCTACAAGCATTAGAACAAGTAGTCTGGAACTCTCCATCTACTATTTCTCTTCCATCTCGTTTTGCATCGAGAATTGTCTTTTGGGTCATCTGGATACAAAGAGAACACTTCTCTATTACCCCTCTGGAACGTACGGTAACATCCGGATTAATAACCATTTTACCAAGATCATTATTGAAATGGTAATCAAATTCTTCATTATTATTAAATAAGAACCAGTTAAACCTCCTTACTTTATAAGGACAGTTGTTGGCACAGTATCTCGTACCCACACATCGGTTATAGGCCATATGATTCTGACCCTGACGACTATGTGTAGTTGCAGCCACCGGACAAACGGTCTCGCAGGGTGCATGGTTACAATGCTGACACATTACAGGTTGAAATGCAACCTGCGGATTGACTGCAGCAAGCTCCATTTCTTCAAAGCCTGACTTTGTCTCTAAAGGACCTGAAAATTCATCTTTTTTGGTATTGTCCTGGTCAAAAGTATCTTCTGAGGAATAATATCTGTCTATTCGCAACCAATGCATATCTCTGGATTTACGAACCTCTTCTTTGCCGACAACAGGTACATTATTCTCTGCCTGACAAGCAATAACGCAGGCACCACAACCTGTACAGGCGTTCAAATCTATTGACATATTAAAATGATGCCCTATAGACCTGTCAAAACTATCCCAAAGATCAACCGTAGTAGCAGGAACTGCCTGATGGTTCAATGATACCTCAAGTACATGATTCCATTCCGAATGATCTTTTGTATTAAATATCTCTAAAGTCGTCTCCTTTATAATATCACCTCTACCCATAAGGGTGTTATGAAGCTGAATACATGCAAACTCATGCATTCCTGCTGACTTTTCGAGGGTGACATTTTGAACGCTATCAAACCCCTGATAAAGGGTATATGCGTTAACACCAGTCTGCATTTCACTTTTCATACCTACTTGCTTGCCATAACCAAATGATAGTCCCACAGTACCCGCGGCCTGACCTGGTTGAATAATTACTGGAACATTTTCCAGTGAGACACCATTAACGGTAAGTTTGGCATAGCTTCCGTTCAGGCCTCCATTAGCTACATTTTCATTTATTAGTCCTAATGAGGAGGCATCTGCTCTGGATACAGTAACATAATTATCCCAGGAGACCCTGGAGATAGGGTCCGGAAATTCCTGTAACCAAGGATTATTAGCTTGCTGACCGTCACCCATTCCAATTTTTGGATAAAGAACAAGTTCCATTCCATCGGCCGATGCATTGGCCAGTGAACTTACCGCGGAAGAAATTGGCGCTACTGTTGTATTAGCTTCGGGTTGCTGCTCCATTGCCTGACCAACAGCGTTATTATTTGTAGTAGAAGTTTCGTCTTCCGTATTTGATTCCAATACAAAAACACCATCATGCAGTACTTTATTCCAGGAAGCATCACCCAGAATGCTAGAACTCCATGTATCCTTAATGTAATCGTAATAACTTAAATCACTATCCATCCATTGAAGGAGCGACTGTTGAAACTGCCTGGTGTCAAAAAGTTCTTTTATGGTAGGCTGCATCAAGCTGTAATGGCCTTTTACTAATTCAGCATCCCCCCAAGATTCTAAAAAGTGATTAGAAGAGGCGGTATATTCTGTAATTTCTGTGGTCTCATTCCAATTTGTAGAGAAAGTGACCGTTAAATCTACATTTGCCACACCTTCAGAAAACTCAGAAGCGTTTGGGAGCGTATACATAGGATTAACACCATCCATAATCAAAGCACCCACTTTTCCGGAATTCATATCCTGAACAAGCTTATTAACAGCCTGACTATTTCCCTGTCTGATAAATCTTGGTGCGCTTGGATTAAAAGCAATACTGGCCAGCATCTCATTAATAGATAAAGCAACCGCCTGGGCGTTTACATCATCCAATCCTGTAACAACAACCGCCCTATTTCCTGCTTTCTTTATTTCAGCAACGACATCGTCAACAGCTTTACTGATATTATCACTAAGTTCAACGTTGACAGAACTGTTATTTAGTTTACTAAATAAACTCGCTAGCGCCTTTTTCTGCTCCGATGGTTTTAATGCAATTCGCTTATCCGCATTTGCTCCGGTAAGAGACATATTGGATTCAAACTGAATATGCCTGGACATTTTGCCATTCTTGGGAATACGCCCTTTTGAATAGCCACTGTCATAACCTCCTCCTTGCCAATCGGCCAGGAAGTCTGCACCGAAAGAAACAATGATTTCAGCTTTTTCAAAATCATATGTCGGTAATGCCCTTTCTCCAAATTTTGCTTCAAAAGCAGATAAAGCAGCATCTGTGCTTATAGCATCATAAGTAATGTGATTTACGTTCCCGTAAACTTCCTTAAACTCACTTATTAATTTTGAAGTAGACGGACTTGCATACGTCTGAGTGAGTAATACTATTTGCTTGTCTGAATCTTTTAATCCTTCTAACTTATTTTTTACTGAAGCATCTAATACACTCCACTCTGCAGGTTCTCCATTTACTAATGGACCTTGTAATCTCGTGCTGTCATATAAAGAAAGAACAGATGCCTGTATTCTGGCATTGCTATTACCATTTGTTTTAGCATCCTTATTATTTTCCACTTTAATTGGTCTGCCTTCCCGTGTTTTTATCAAAATACTGGCAAAATCATAGCCATTAGCTATTGTGGTTGCATAATAATTCGCAACACCTGGAATTATTTGCTCGGGCTTAATAACATAGGGTATGGACTTTCTCACCGGACCTTCACAAGCTGCTAAAGACGCTGCAACAGTACTAAATCCTACATATTTCAGAAAATCTCTTCTATTTGTTGTACTGGCAGACAAATTCTCCTTATCTCCCAGAAATTCATCAACTGGTATTTCTTCAGGAAATTCGTTTTGTCTTAGCGTCTCAACGATGGAATCGTTGGGATTTAACTCCGCTTCGCTTTTCCAATACTTTTTTGATGCCATATTATATATCTGTAATTAGATGCTTATTTATTTCTAATAGTGGCACTTGCCACATTCCAAACCACCCATTTGAGCAGCGGTAAGATTTTCAACGCCATATTTTTTGGATAACTCTTCATGTATTTTAGTATAGTAAGCGTTATCCTCTACATTAATATTTGTTTCTCTATGGCAATTAATACACCATCCCATAGTCAATGTAGAAAATTGATACATGATCTCCATTTCCTCAACAGGGCCATGACAGGTTTGACATTCAATTCCTGCTACAGAAACGTGCTGAGAGTGATTAAAGTAAGCCAAATCAGGAAGATTATGAATCCTTACCCATTCTACTGGCTGACTTTCACCTGTATATTTTTGATTCTCCTCATCCCAACCTACGGCCTTATACAACTTCTTAATTTCCCCTGTATAGAATTCATTTGTATACCCGTTAGCCAAATCTTCAGGACTTGGACCTTCAGGATTCCCTTTATATTCATAAATAGATTTATGACAATTCATACAAACATTTAAAGAGGGGATTCCAGAATGTTTAGATACCCTTGCTGAAGAATGGCAATATTTACATTCAATTTTGTTATCTCCTGCATGCACCTTGTGCGAATAATGAATGGGTTGAATTGGTGCATAACCTTGATCAATACCTATTTGCATCATCCAGCCATAAGCAAAATATGCACTAGCTAATAACAAGAAAATAGAAGATACGAGTACGAGGAATTGGTTATGTGCAAATGCCTTCCATAATGGCGTTCGTTTAACAACTTTGTCTTTTTCCATTGCAACACCGTTAGCCTCGGCTATTCGTTGCAAAGTATTGTTGACTAAAAACAACATCATGACCAGCAGGGCAAAAACCAGTACAAGTGCTCCCAAAATAATTTCATTGGTAATCCCTGAAGAATCACTTCCTTCGTCACTTGTAGCAGTTGCAGCAGCAGCAGCAACCGGCGCAGGAGGCAGAGCAGCGGTATAAGCCAAAATATTATCAATATCTGCATTGGAAAGTGTAGGAAAAGCAGTCATCGCTGCCTGATTGTATTCGGCATACACTTTATTTGCATAATCATCCCCGGAGCTAATCATCCCGGCACTATTTTTAATCCATGTATATAACCATTCCTTATCCAATCCTTCATCTTCGGCAAGTCTGGTTTCAACATTAGCTAGAGCCGGCCCTGTCATTTTTCGATTTAACGAATGACAAGCTGCACAATTCTGATTAAATAATTGTTTTCCTTTTGCAACATCAGCAGAGCCTGAATCACTGACCTCAGCAGCAACTTCAGTATCCGTCGCAGCATCTTGTTCCGGGCTTTCTTCCTGGGCAAAAAGAGAATTTGAAAAGAGTAGACAGACTACTAGGGTAAAAGTAAAAAGTTTAGAAATCTGATGGCGGTATAAAACCTTTTTCATATTTAAAATATTTCTATCTTAATTCTGGCACGATAATTACTACATGTATAAGATAAAAAGGTAATTTATCGCCGCTCAAATTGCGACAAAAATAAGACTTTGACTTTATTTGAGAAATGTTAAGGGTTTTATAATTTATAATTTATATTAATTCTAAATAAGTATAAAATCTTTTGTTTAACCTTCAATAAATTACTTTTGCATTTTATGTTTGACATTTATAAAGTTGATATCATGAAAACAGTAATTCTATCAGTAATACTTCTTGGGTGCATTAGTTACGGGATGGCACAAAACGGCGAAATTAATATTAAACAAGACGCCAATATTACCCGCCTTCTTGAAGTATATAAAATCAGTAATTCAAAATCTAATTTCTATACAATTCAGGTTGGGTTTGGCTCTTATTCCAAAGCTGAAGAACTTAAACAGCAGGTAGACATTGATTTTCCTGACTTAAAAGCGAAAATTATTTTTGATACCCCTACTTACAGAGTTCAGATTGGTCAGTTTAGATCTAAATTGGATGCGGAACGTAAATTTAAAGAGGTTCGGATAAAATATCCTGAATCGCTTTTATTAAAACCAGAAAAAACGACCAAATAGGTCGTTTTTTGTTTTATTATCATCATCTAGGTCTATCTAAGGAATAAAAAATTGCCTACGCGGTATTTCCAAAATTTTTCCAATTTTCAGATTAAAGCTTTTTCTTTACCGCTACTTCCTGGAAGGCTTCCACGATATCTCCTTCATTTATGTCATTATAGTTCTTTACCTGAAGCCCACAATCATAGCCCTTGGCCACTTCTTTAGCATCATCCTTAAACCTTTTTAATGAAGATAGTTCTCCCGTAAATATTACCACCCCATCCCTTATAAGACGAATACTCGAGTTTCTAAAGATTTTACCTGTGGTTACCATACAACCGGCTATAGTGCCTACTTTAGATATTTTAAAGGTTTCTCTAATTTCAGCGGTACCCGTAATCTCTTCTTTCATCACCGGAGATAGCATGCCTTCCATTGCATCCTTAAGATCATTAATGGCATCATAAATAATAGAATACATCCTTATATCAATCTCCTCTTTATCTGCAATATCCCTGGCATTACCCATGGGTCTCACATTAAATCCAATGACGATTGCATCAGATGCTGAAGCCAATAAAACATCAGACTCTGTAATTGCACCTACTCCTTTATGAATAATATTGACTTGTATTTCATCTGTTGACAATTTTTGGAAGGAATCCGTCAAAGCCTCTACAGATCCATCAACATCTCCTTTTAGAATAATATTCAACTCTTTAAATTCACCTAATGCAATTCGTCTTCCAATTTCATCGAGTGTAATATGTCGTTGTGTCCTTACCGATTGTTCGCGTTGCAACTGACCCCTTTTGGAGGCAATTTGCTTAGCTTCTTTTTCATCTTCAAGCACATTGAATTTATCACCGGCCTGAGGCGCACCGTCTAATCCCAAAATTGAAATTGGTGTAGAAGGATCAGCTTTTTTAACAGTCTTGCCACGTTCATCCTGCATTGCCTTAATCTTGCCGCTACATGTTCCCGCCAAAACGTAATCACCTATTTCTAAAGTACCTCCCTGTACCAAAATTGTAGAGACATACCCTCTTCCTTTATCTAGAAATGCTTCTACAACAGTACCGGAAGCTAATCTGTCTGGATTAGCCTTTAATTCCAAAAGTTCTGCTTCCAAAAGCACTTTTTCTAATAGTTCTTTTACACCATCGCCGGTTTTTGCCGAAATATCATGAGATTGAATTTTTCCACCCCAATCCTCTACAAGTAAATTCATAGCGGCCAAACCTTCTTTAATCTTTTCTGGATTTGCTGTAGGTCTGTCTATTTTGTTAATAGCAAAAACTATTGGAACACCTGCAGCCTGAGCGTGACTAATGGCTTCCTTGGTCTGAGGCATTATATCATCATCTGCGGCAATTACAATTATGGCAATATCCGTTACCTGGGCACCCCGTGCACGCATAGCAGTAAATGCTTCATGGCCCGGCGTATCAAGAAAGGTAATTCTCTGTCCCCCGGATAAAGTAACGCCATAGGCGCCTATATGCTGTGTTATTCCCCCACTCTCGCCGGCAATTACATTCTCTTCACGAATGTGATCCAATAATGATGTTTTACCGTGATCTACGTGACCCATTACAGTAACAATAGGGGCCCTGGGTTTTAAATCCTCAGGCGCATCCACTTCTTCTTCAATAGATTCTTCAAGATCTGCAGTAATAAATTCAACTTCATAACCAAATTCTTCTGCAACAATGGAGAGTGTTTCAGCATCCAATCTTTGATTCATGGTAACCATAATCCCAAGAGACATACAGGCAGAAATTATCTCTGTAGAGGCAATATCCATCATGGTTGCAACTTCTCCAACAGTTACAAATTCAGTGACCTTCAGTATTTTACTTTCCAGCTCTTGTTGTTCCAGATCTTTCTCTGTCTGTTGTTTGTGCTGGTCTCTCTTATCCCTTCTATATTTTGCTCCTTTACCTTTTTTGGATTTCCCCTGAAGTTTTTCAAGAGTTTCACGTACCTGTTTTTGTACTTCTTCTTCCGTAGGCTCAGCCTTTGGAGTAGACGTAAAACGTTGTCCTTTTTTAGCAGGAGTTCTCGCTCTGCCACCAACACCTGGCGCACTTTTATTACTAATAATCCGCTTCCGTCTTTTGGGTTTCTCTGCTTTGGAAGGTTCCTTTACAGGTTCTTTCTTTTTCTTTGGTTTATTAAACTTAGAGAGATCAATTTTATCCCCCATAATCTTTGGTCCGGAAAGCTTTTTATACTTTGTAGTTATAGAACTGGGCTCCTCCGGTTTTTCCTCCTCCGTAGCTTTCGCATCAGCCTGCGCTATCTCCGGAACTGATTCAGGTTTTAATTCTTCTTTTGCTTCTTCTACTACTACCTCATCTTTTACCTCATCAATTACCTCTTCCTTTGGGGCCGGTTTCTTTTCAGTCTTCTTAGGCTCGGGCTTGACTTTCTTCTTGGGTTCAAGATCAATTTTACCTACTTGTTTCGGTCCGGAAAGTTCAACCCTTGCTTTCACTACCTCCCTTGAAGCAGCCCTTTTTTCTCTTTCAAGTCTTTTTTCTTCCTGTTCCTGCTCCAACTGCAGTCTTATAGCTTCTTTTTCCTTGCGCTTTTCTTCGCCAACTTCCTGGGATGCAACTTTCTTGCTCATATCCGTCTGGAATTCGTCTAAAAGAACCTGATGTATGTCTTCAGAAATCTTTGTGGTAGGCCTTGCGTCCACCTTGTGTCCTTTAGAAGCAAGATATTCCACCGCTCTATCCAAAGAAATGTTAAGTTCTCTCAAGACTTTATTAAGCCTTATTGTTGCATTGTCTGCCATAAATACTGTTTACTCTCTACTTTTACGTTGCTAATATATAGCTTAATCTTCTAATTCTTCTTTAAGGATACGCACAACGTCAGAAATAGTTTCCTCCTCCAGGTCGGTACGTTTTACTAAATCGTCTATATCCTGCTCCAGAACACTTCTGGCGGTATCAAGACCAATCTTTTTAAGTTCTTCAATTACCCAGCCTTCAATTTCATCAGAGAATTCTGTTAGTTCCACATCTTCCTCTACACCTTCACGGAATACATCTATCTCATAACCCGTAAGTTGACCAGCCAGGCGTATATTATGACCGCCTCTACCGATGGCCTTTGAAACTTCCTCAGGCCTTAGATAAACTTGTGCGGTCTTTTTTTCATCGTTTAAGGTCACGGTAGAAACGCGTGCTGGACTAAGAGCACGGGTTACCATTAACTGAGGATTATTCGTCCAGTTAATCACATCTATATTTTCATTTCCAAGTTCGCGAACTATTCCATGAATACGGCTGCCTTTCATTCCCACACATGCTCCTACAGGATCTATCCTGTCATCATATGAATCTACTGCTACTTTAGCTTTTTCACCTGGAATTCTTACTGCCTTTTTTATGGTAATTAGCCCATCAAATACTTCTGGAATCTCCTGGAAGAACAATTGCTCAAGGAAGATTGGTGAAGTTCTTGACATGATGATCATTGGTTTGTTACCCTTTAGCTCTACGCTTTCTATAATTCCGCGAACGTTATCTCCTTTTCTAAAAAAATCCGAAGGTATTTGTTTATCCTTAGGAAGAATTATTTCATTTCCTTCATCATCCAACAAGATAATTGCCTTATGTCTTATGTGATGAACTTCAGCCGTATAAATCTCACCCTCAAGGTCTTTAAATTGTTTATAAATTGTAGTATTGTCGTGTTCGTGAATTTTGGATATCAGGTTTTGACGCAAGGCTAAAATTGCCCTTCTTCCAAGATTTATAAGCTTTACTTCCTCAGAAACATCTTCACCAACTTCAAAATCCGGTTCTATCTTACGGGCTTCTGAAAGAGATATTTCTTCATTAGGTTCTTCTACTTCTCCATCTTCCACAACAATCCTATTCCTCCATATTTCCAAATCTCCTTTATCAGGATTAATAATGATATCAAAATTATCATCTGAGCCAAATTTCTTCTTTAAAGCATTCCTAAAAACGTCTTCCAATATCGCCATTAGGGTTACCCGGTCTATAAACTTATCATCCTTAAATTCCGAGAAAGATTCGATCAATGCAATATTTTCCATTTTGCGCTGTAATTAAAATATTAATTTAACTTTTGCCTCTTCAATTTCAGAAATGGCTATTTTTTTTCTTTTCTGAACGGTTATTTTTCCTTTTCCCACCGGTTTAGGTTCTCGAGCCTTCCATTCCAGGGTTATGGTGTCCTCTGTTGCTTCGGTAAGGTCGCCTTCGAAATTTTCGGCTGCTGTTTTTACAACTAACTTCCTGCCAATATTTTTAGGATACTGACGTGCCATTACAAGGGGTTCCGTGGCACCAGATGAGGTAACTTCTAATGAAAAATCATGCTCTTCCCTATCCAAATTATGTTCAATAGCCCTACTGACGGCCATACAATCCTTCAAATTTATGCCTTCATCCCCATCAAGAACTATCTTAATAGTATTATCGGGAGTAATTGAAAAATCAATTAAAAACAAGGTTTCATTCTCCTTCAGTGCTTTTCCCAAAAGCTCTTCAACTTGTGCTTTTAACATAACCATAAGTAACAAAAGAGGGGACAATTTGTCCCCTCATGAATACAATTATATCCTTTCAGTGCCGCAAATATACAATTTTTTTTGATTTTAAAACAGAAGCTTATTTCATTTATATTACATACTTAAAGCAATATCATTAACGTTACACTTATAATAGTAACTTTATTATACACGAAATAAAACTAATCGCATTAATCAACATTTAAATGGACGTCTTTAACTCCTACAACCTTATTATTGAAGCATCAGTAATACTTATTCTTTCTTTTCTATTTAATGGTATATCAAAAAGAACAAACATTCCGTCCGTCTTATTGCTTATACTTCTTGGGTTTATTTTGCAGTTTGTACTAAAAACTTTTTCGCCTGAAGAAGTTGATTTCTTCCCTGCGTTAGAAGTTCTGGGCATAATTGGTCTTATAATGATAGTTCTTGAAGCGGCACTCGAACTTGAATTAAAGAAGGAAAAACTAGTTCCTATTTTAAAATCTATGGCCATAGCCCTAACAGGGCTAGTAGGTTCTGCATGGGTAGCCGCCCTAATTCTACATCAATTTATCCCGGATATGTCTATGCAGGCTTCATGGTTGTATGCGACACCTTTATCCATTCTTTCCAGCGCTATAATTATTCCAAGTGTTAGTGCTCTTGCCGAAAAGAAAAAGGAATTCCATATATATGAAAGTACGTTTTCTGACATTATGGGAATTATGATGTTCTATTTCCTCGTCAGCGGGTTAAATCCTGCGGAGGATTCAGGGGCCGGTGGTTTTGCTCTTAATATTCTTCTTACCATAGTTATCTCACTTATTGCGAGTTATGCAATTATTCTTATTTTCCAACAGATTAAAAGTCAGGCCAAACTATTCCTGCTAATTGCTGTCTTGCTTCTTTTATATGCAATCGGGAAACAACTGCATCTCTCTTCTCTGCTTATCATTTTAATATTCGGTTTAGTAATTGCCAACATGAAGTTGTTCTTTGGAGGAAAACTATCACACTTTCTTGAGTATGAAAAAGCACATCGCATTTATCATGAACTTCATATTGTTACCCTCGAAACGGCATTTGTAGTACGAACTTTCTTTTTCGTTATTTTTGGATTGACTATCGCTATAGCATCCTTATTTAACTTTCAGGTAGCCATGGTTAGTGTGCTTATTATTCTTTCTATCTATGCGATTAGATTTGTAATCTTAAGAACTTTTATCGGTAGCGATATTCTGCCACAACTATTTATTGCTCCAAGAGGACTTATTACAATACTCCTGTTTTATGCAATTCCTGCTGAAGCACAAGTAGCCACTTTTGAACCGGGGATTTTACTTTTTGTGATTATAGGCACAAGTCTTATTATGACCTGGGCCATGATTAAGGATAAGAAAAAAATGAGGACTCTTTTGGATATGGAAGACAAGGAAATAGATGAATTACAAGAAGCCAACAAAATTATTAAAGAAAATGAATCTCAAATACAGAATGAACCTCCACTTCCCGAAGAATTGGAATAGGACGTCAAAATAAAAATCCCAACTCTGATTAAGGATTGGGATTACTTTTCATTTTTGTTGGCCTACTAGGACTCGAACCTAGAACGACTGGACCAAAACCAGCTGTGTTGCCAATTACACCATAGGCCATTAATGCATAAGAGCCTGCAAATTTAAGACAAACTTTTATTTGCACAAATATTTTGGAAACAATCGATCAAAAAAAGAACCGCAGCCTCCTGTTAAAGGTTTGACAAAATTCTAAGCCCATATCTATTTTAATTAGTAAATTCGCCAAGACTGGTAAACTTCATAATACATGTTTTCAAAGAACTTCGAGAAATGGGACACCATCCTTGGATGGGTCGTTTTTTTTATAGCCCTTATCACTTACACTATTACGGTTGAGCCTACGAGCAGTTTTTGGGATGCGGGAGAATACATTACAACCTCCGCAAAATTACAGGTGGCTCACCCACCAGGCGCACCATTGCTTCAAATGATTGGAGCATTTTTTGCCATGTTTGCTTTGGAACCAGACCAGATTGCACGATTGGTAAATTATGTCTCCGGGGTTTCCAGTGCATTTACCATTTTATTTATGTTCTGGACAATTACCAATCTTACACGTAAGTTAATATCCAAAAAAGAAATGTTTACGAACAGCAATGCCATAGCGGTTTTGGGTAGTGGCTTTGTTGGTGCTTTGGCGTTTACTTTTTCAGATAGTTTTTGGTTTAATGCCGTAGAAACTGAAGTATATGCAATGGCCAGTTTTATTATGGCGCTGTTGTTGTGGATGGGGTTAAAATGGACTGATGACCTGGAGGATCCCAGGGGTAATCGCTGGCTGATCATCATTTCCTACGTAGTTGGGCTAACCTTTGGAATTCAATTTATGGGCTTTTTGGCCATTCCCACTATTGGTTTGTTATACTATTTCAAAAAATATAAGACCACTACCATTAAGAATTTTCTTTTAGCTAATATCATTGTTATTGGCATTTTATTGTTGGTTTATAAATTTTCATTGACCTACGTACTAAAATTATTTGGCTGGAGCGAAGTCTTCTTTATCAATAGTATTGGTCTGCCCTTTAATTCGGGTACCGTGATTATGCTTTTGATTTTTATTGGTGCCTTTTACTTTGGGTTGCGATATACAAGAAAAAATAATTTCAGGATAGCTAATACCTTTGTGCTTTGTGCCATGTATTTATTCCTTGGTTTTTCTTCCTGGCTAATGCTGCCAATCAGGGCCAATGCCAATGTGGTTGTCAACGAAAATAATCCGTCAGATGCCCGCTCATTACTAGCCTATTACAATAGAGAACAATACCCTCAGGTAGACAGCCCAATTTATGGCACTTATTATTCTGATACGTTTGCCCCGGCAGGCGATGAGAAAGATGATAAACCCAAATATGAAAAAGATAAAGAGCTGGGGAAATACATTATTGTAAATAAATACAAGAATGCCATGCAGGGCCCTAACGAAAAGCACAGGGGTATATTACCGCGAATGTGGAGCGATCAGAATGCTGAAAACTACATGAAATATTTCGGTCCTTTGAATTTTAGGATGAAGACATCTAATGAGGAGTTGCGCACAGCAGTTGCCCAGGTTAAATCTGGTCTTGCCAATGGCGAAATAGACGAAGAACAGTATATAGGTTTTTTACGGCAGTTTGGAGAGTATTTGGAAGTAGAACCACCAGGCGTTTGGCAGAACTTGAAATATATGTTTCAGTTTCAATTTGGTTATATGTACTGGCGTTATTTTATGTGGAACTTTGTTGGAAAGCAGAATGATGTACAGGGTCGTTATAATGGTAATGGTGAATGGTTAAGCGGGATTGGGTTTATAGATAGCCTGCGTTTGGGGAGTCAGGAAAATCTCCCAAAAGAGGTGTTGGATAATAAAGGGAGAAATACGTATTTCTTTTTGCCCTTAATCCTGGGAATTATAGGTTTGGTTTTTCAACTCACCAAAAACCCTAAGCAATTCTGGGCTCTTTTTGTGTTTTTTATTTTTACGGGAATTGCAATTCAATTCTACACAAATCCTTATATTTTTCAACCGCGTGAACGGGATTATTCGCTTGTAGGTTCATTTTATATTTTCGCCTTGTGGATAGGTTTAGGTGTTTATGGCCTTTATGAAGAATTTAAAAAATTGATAACCCCAAAGGTACTTGGACCGGTAGTTATTGTGATCTGTCTTTTGGCTGTCCCGGGGGTAATGGCTTTTCAGAATTGGGATGATCACGACCGGTCTAACCGTTTTACGGCCCGAACCAGTGCCAAGGCGTATCTTGATTCCTGTCAGGAAGATGCAGGCGCCATGTTATTCACAATTGGAGACAATGATACTTTTCCACTTTGGTATGTACAGGAAATTGAGGGATACCGCACGGATATACGTATAATTTGTACCAGCCTATTTGCAACAGATTGGTATGTGGATCAAATGAAACGAAAGGCTTATAAAAGTGACCCTATACCCTCTCAAATTACTCATGATCTGTATAGATATGGTAACAGAGATGTAATTTATTATCAGGGTCTTCCTGGTTTGGCTGAAAAACGATGGAGCATCAAAGATTTTATGAACTGGGTTGGGAGCAATAAACCTCAGACAAAATTCAAATATATACTTGAAAAACAGGGTGCTGACCTAAGTGAATATTCTGAGAGCACATTAGATCTTGTATATTATCCCACTAACAAAATTAGAGTCCCGGTTAACAAGAAAAATGTACTTGAAAGTGGTCTGGTTAAAGAAAAAGATTCAGCATTAATTGTTGATTATATTGATATTGACCTACCAAAAAGTGCCTTGCCGAAAAACAGGATTATGATGTTGGATATCATTGCAAATAATGATTGGAAACGACCTATCTACTTTTCTGGAGGTAGTTTTGACAAAGCAGAATACATCTGGATGAAAGAGTATTTGCAACTGGAGGGGTTAGCCTATAAGTTGGTGCCCATACAAACAATAAATCAAAGTTCTTATGAGATGGGGCGAATAGATACAGAACTGATGTACAATGTCGTAAAAGGATGGGATTGGGGCAATTCAGGAAGTTCAGATATCTATCATGATACACAAACAAGAACACAAGGTTTATCTTTCCGGGGCAATCTTGCACGATTGACAGAAGCTCTAATAGATGAAAACAAAATAGACAAAGCAAAGGATGTGATCAACATTGCTATGACAAATATGCCTGTGGAATACTACGGTTTTTACGCTTTTGTCGAACCTTATGTTGATGGATATTACAAAGTAGGAGAAACAAAGAAAGCCCGGGATTTATTCTATAAGTTAAGGAATATTTATCAGGATCGATTAGACTATTATTCAAGCATTCCGTTGGATGAACAATATGATAATATTGAAGATATTATTGGCGATATGGAAGCTTACAGAAGAAACATTGATATTCTTATCGAAAATAATGACCGGGAGATCGCAGAAAAAGAAACTTTAATTTTTAATGAGCATATAGACAGGTTCAGTCATTTTTATAAAGATGAAGTCATAGAAGAGTCGCCTTTAATGGAGCAATCCAATCCGGATATGAGAGATACTTTGGAGGTTAAACAAGATTCATTTTCAGATGATTGAGTATGATTCCTGGAAAGTAATGGAAAGGGGTAACAATTGGCAACTAATTCTTCACTAGGAAGAAGTTTGATATAAATCCACAGTTACTATTTAGAGGTATTCGTTAAGAATTCCAATAAGAGTATTTGCATCTTGCTCACCACTTTGTCTCCAAACCATTTCCCCTTTTTTATAGATCATCAAGGTTGGCAAACCCTTAATTCTCAGCGCCTGTGATAGCTCCTTGTTCTTATCTACATCTATTTTTATAACCTTACCTTTATCTCCTAATGCTGCTGCAACATCCCTAAGAACAGGGTGCATGGAAGTAGATTGCTCGTTCCACTCTGCATAAAAGTCAAGTAACACAGGGGTATTTAGATCTATAAGTTCACCAAATTTGGACATATAAAATACATTGGGTTATGGATCAAATGTATGAAAAAATGTTAAAAAATCCAGTATGCCCTTAATTTTGGGCCTTACTTGAAAGTTAAATTCAAGTTAATTCTTTCTTTTTCAGAGTAATAACAGTGATTTCCGGCCATATACCTACTCTTCCAGGATAGCCTATAAATCCAAATCCACGGTTTACATTTATATATTCTCCCAATTCTTCATAAATACCGGCCCAATATTTATATCGCCATTTGACCGGACTCCATTTAACCCATCCGGGAATTTCAATCCCAAACTGCATCCCATGAGTATGACCACTTAACGTTAGATGATAATGATATTTATCTTTTAAAACTATATCCTCCCAATGAGATGGATCATGACTCAATAGAATTTTAAAATCATCCTTGCCAATTTCAGAGGCTGCCTTTTTTAAGTCACCCGACTTTCTGAAACCACCTCGTCCCCAATTTTCTACTCCAATTAAGGCCAATTTATCTTCTTCTTTTACCAGATATCTGCTCTCATTCAGCAAGAGATCAAAACCCATTTCCTTTTGCATCAGCTTAAGCTCATCCAAATTTTTCATCTTTTCCTCTTCGGTATCCCAACTAACGTAATCGCCATAATCATGGTTTCCCAGAATTGAATATTTCCCATCCACGGCACTAAGGCTTGAAAACAATGTAGCCCATGGTTTCATTTCCTCTGCTTTATTATTTACCATGTCTCCGGTAAATAAAATAACATCACTCTTTTGCTTATTAATCAAATCAACAGCATATTCGATTTTTGCTCTATTATCAAAACTTCCGCTATGAATATCTGAAATTTGAGTAATCTGATATCCATCAAAAGCTGGAGGCAAATCTTCATATTCCATAATGTATTTCCATACCTTAAAATTGTATTTCCCTCTATACATACCGTATAGTAATGCCCCAAAAGGAATTGATGCGATACCCATGGCAATTAAGCTCAAAAACCTCCTTCTCTCCGGCAGGCTAAACTCCCTGGTTGTGCCCAAATATTTCTGATACGCCGCCGTAATGAATCTGAAAATATCTTCAGAAAAAAGAAATATAATTGTAATAATATTGAAAGTAAGGATGGCTACCAAAAACCCGAATGCATAACTTTTAGGCCTGCTTAAAACCCGGCCTGCGGTTTCACCCCAGGTAAATTGAAAAATAAAGTTCCCAAGTACTATTAATGATATGGCAACAAAAACAAAGTAAACCCAGGGAAATCTGGTTGCGGTCTTTAAGGCTTGTAAGGTATAGAAGCCCAAAATAAGATAAATTAATACAAAAACAATCCAGCGGAGCATAAGGGTTTTTTACAAATATATTTCTTTAACAGAGTATCTCTTTACATCTTTACCTTTTATTTAATGCTTTTAATTAAGGCACGAACAATCTCCGGATCCGTGAGTGCTATTTCGTCATCTCTGAGAAAGGAGGAATTATTCATTGAAACTTCAGGCTTTTTGTCAAGTGTTTTAATAAATCTTAATCCCGAAAGGTGAATGGCTTCAAATCCATTATTTTTAAAAAACAATGCGTTGTGTTCTCGTATTCCTCCGCCAGGCATGATAACACATTTTTTCGCTTTCTCTCTCCACAAGACCAACTGATTCATGGCCTGTTCCGCTGATTGTTGTCCTCCGGATGTTAAAATACAGTCCACCCCTAAATCTTCAAGTTCCAGCAGTGTTTTTAAAGGATCAATTACCCAGTCAAATGCCCTATGAAAAGTAAAGTGTAAATCTCCGGCTACAGAAATTAATTCCCCGGTTCGCGTTTTATCCAGCGTCCCATCGGAATGCAAAACTCCTGAAACAATTCCAGAAACACCTAGGTCTGCGCAGAGTGCAATATTCGTTTTCATGATCTGAAATTCGTCCTTGGAGTAAGTGAAATCCCCACTTCGTGGCCTAATCAAAACATTAATGGGAATACTAAGTTTTTCTGACACCTTCTTTATCAGACCGAAGGACGGTGTTATACCTCCCACTGCTAATTCGGCGCAGAGTTCAATTCTGTCGGCTCCTGCTTCCTCTGCATTGACAGCAGATTGATAGGAATTAGCGCATACTTCTACGATCATTTCATATATTTAGGCATATAAAAATAAGCAACCCAGCCAGATGAAACGTAGAAAATTTTTAAAAAATTCTTCTTTAAGTACAGCCGGTATCTTTTCGGCTTCTATATTATCAGCCTGTGAAACTAATAAGAAGCATCCATCGGTTAATGAAATACTAAAACCAATTGTAATTGCAACTTGGGATGTTCCCAATGCAACAAATAAAGCCTGGCAGGTACTTAGTGATGCCGGTACCGCTTTAGATGCGGTTGAACAAGGTGTAATGATTGAAGAATCTGATATACAGAATCAATCTGTAGGTAAGGGTGGTAGACCGGACCGCGATGGAAATGTTACTCTGGATGCTTGTATAATGGACAAAGACAGTAATTGTGGAGCAGTTGTATACCTCCAAAATATAGTCCATCCCATTTCGGTTGCAAGAAAGGTAATGGAGGATACACCTCATGTAATGCTAGCAGGGAAAGGGGCTGAATTGTTTGCTTACGCAAAGGGTTTTAAAAAAGAAAACTTACTTACTGAGAAATCGAAGGCCGAATGGATAGAATGGAAAAAAACTTCGAAATACCAACCTATAATAAATATAGAAAATCACGATACCATTGGGATGCTCGCAATTGACAATAAAGGCGATATCGCAGGTGCGTGCACCACAAGCGGGATGGCATATAAAATAGCGGGGCGGGTAGGCGATTCTCCAATTATAGGAGCTGGTCTGTTTGTCGATAATGAAGTTGGTGGAGCGACTGCAACAGGGGTTGGTGAAGAAGTTGTTCGTACTGTAGGGAGTTTTCTTATTGTTGAATTGATGAGGCAGGGTAAAACACCTCAGCAGGCCTGTGAAGAAGGTGTCAAACGCATCATATCTAAAAACAAGGAGAAACTGGATTTCCAAATTGGCTTTATTGCCATCAACAAAAAAGGAGAAACCGGAGGATATTGCATACAACCGGGCTTTACCTACAGGGTATTTTCTGAAAAAGGACATGTTAATAAAAGAGCAAGCAGCTATATAAGCACTTAAATACTTTACTAAAGCACTTAAACTTTGTAGTTTTGAAATCCTACAAGAACACTAAAAATGGCAGACCAGAAGCGACTTTTTTTATTGGATGCATTCGCATTGATATTTAGGGGGTATTATGCCCTGATTAAAAACCCCAGGATAAATTCTAAAGGTATGGACACCTCTGCTATTATGGGGTTCGTAAATTCTTTGTTTGATGTTATTAAGCGAGAAAAGCCAGACCACCTTGCTGTCTGTTTCGATAAGGACGGCAGTGCGGAACGCACAGAGTTATTTGCAGATTATAAGGCAAACCGCGATGAAACTCCCGACGCCATAAGGGTGGCTGTACCTATAATTCAGGATATTCTGAAAGCCATGCATATTCCCAGCGTAGAAGTATCCGGTCTGGAAGCAGATGACATTATTGGCACATTGGCCAAACAGGCTGAGAAAGAAGGTTACAAAATATATATGGTTACACCCGACAAGGATTTCGGGCAATTGGTGTCGGAAAATATTTTTATGTACCGCCCTTCACGTATGGGCAATGGAATTGAAATTTGGGGAATCCCGGAAATACAAAATCGATTTGGAGTAGAACGTCCTGAACAGGTAATTGATTATTTGGGAATGATGGGGGATGCCAGTGATAATATTCCCGGACTTCCCGGAGTTGGCGATAAAACTGCCAAAAAATTTATTGCTGAATTTGGAACCCTTGAAGGCTTGCTTGCGAATACAGATAAACTGAAGGGGAAAATCAAAGAGAAGGTAGAAGAAAATGCCGAGTTGGGCCGTCTCTCAAGAAAGTTAGCAACTATTTGCGTGACTTGTGACGTTACTTTTGACGCCAAGGATTACGAACTCTCTGAACCTAATAGTGAAGAAGTACAGAAAATATTTGAGGAATTAGAATTTAGAAGGCTTAAAGAACAATTCCTAAGGATTTTTTCAGAGGAAGCTGATGTTGCAGATGAAAAAATCAACAAAGAGGAGCCAAAACAAAAAAAAGAGCCCCAGGCTGCTGGAAGTGGTCAGTTTTCGCTATTTGGAAGTGATGGTGATTCTCCTGCTACCTTGAAAGAATTTTCGAGCAGAAAAACCATTAAGGATATCCCTCATGTTTATCAGAGTGTCTCAGCGGGGATGGGCATGAAATTATTCCTTCAAAATTTAATGAAACAATCTGTAGTTTGTTTTGATACGGAAACAACTTCTTTAAATCCTCTGGTAGCCGAGCTAGTTGGAATTGCCTTCTCATGGGAGGCCGGTAAAGGTTTTTATGTTCCTTTTTCGGAAGAACGAGAAAATGCCCAGGAATTAATTGAACAACTCCGACCTTTTTTTGAGGCGGAACACATAGAGAAAATTGGACAGAATTTAAAATATGATATAAAAGTACTTCAGAAATACAATGTTTCCGTCAATGGCAGTTTATTTGATACCATGATAGCCCATTACCTTATAAATCCGGATATGCGTCATAATATGGATGTGTTATCAGAAACTTACCTGAACTATACCCCAGTATCTATAACCGAGCTTATTGGAAAAAAAGGTAAAAACCAATTGAGCATGCGCGAGGTTAGTTTAGAAAGACAAACTGAATACGCTGTAGAGGATGCTGATATAACATATCAATTGGCAAAACAGTTTGCCAAGGAACTTAAAGAAGCTAGTACAGAAGAGCTTTTCAGGAATATTGAGATTCCTTTGGTGAATGTTCTGGCAGCTATGGAATTAGAGGGGATTAATCTTGATAAGGAATTTCTTCATTCACTTTCAAAAGATTTGGAAAATGATATAAAAAATCTGGAAGTCAAGATCTACAAGGAAGCCGGTGAAGAATTTAATATTGCATCCCCAAAGCAGTTAGGTGATATTTTGTTTACTAAGCTAAAACTTGTAGACAAGCCAAAAAAAACAAAAACAGGTCAGTATTCCACTGCGGAAGATGTGCTTTCGTATCATGCCAAAGAGCACCAAATAATTAAAGATGTTCTAAATTACAGAGGCCTTGCCAAGTTAAAGAGTACCTATATTGATGCATTGCCGGAACAGGTTGAAGAGAGTACGGGCAGGGTACATACAGATTATATGCAAACTGTAGCTGCAACAGGAAGGTTAAGCAGCAATAATCCCAACCTTCAAAACATACCAATACGCACAGAACGCGGCAGGCAGGTGCGAAAAGCTTTTATTCCAAGAGATGATAATTATATCCTTTTAGCTGCTGATTATTCCCAAATAGAGCTTAGAATAATTGCATCACTTAGTGAAGAAACAACAATGATTGAAGCCTTTAAAAATGGGGAAGACATACACGCTTCAACCGCTTCAAAAGTTTTTAACGTCGCGCTGGATGAAGTTACCAGAGATCAGAGAAATAATGCCAAAACTGTGAATTTTGGTATAATATATGGAGTATCGGCCTTTGGATTGAGCAATCAAACAGATTTATCAAGAACGGAGGCTAAGGAATTAATTGATACTTACTACAAGACGTATCCAAAACTGCGAAATTATATTAGCGATCAAATAGACTTTGCAAGGGAACATGGGTATGTGCAAACGGTGCTGGGAAGGAGACGCTATTTAAAAGATATTAATGGAAGTAATGCGGTTGTCCGCGGTGCTGCCGAAAGGAACGCCGTGAATGCACCTATACAGGGTAGCGCAGCCGACATTATAAAAATAGCAATGATCAATATCCATACAAAGCTTAAGGAAGGTAATTTTAAAACCAAGATGCTTCTCCAGGTTCATGACGAACTGGTATTTGACGTTTTTAAACCAGAACTGGAAGATCTCCAGGTTATGATCAGAACCGAAATGGAAAACGCTTATGAACTACTTGTACCCTTAGATGTAGAACTGGGTATCGGGGAAAATTGGCTTGAAGCGCACTAATACGAAAAACAGGAATTATCCGTTTTATTCTTAGGGTAAGATTATTACTCTATTATATGATTATTTGCCTCGAAAAAAGAGGACATTAATCACTTCAAAATAAAACTAAGTCATGACAAAAGCTCCTGCGGTTCTCTTCTTTTTGGTTTTGAGCACTTTGTGTTTAAATGCTCAGCAGGATGTTAATTCGGTCGATATAAATTATCAAACCGAGATAAAGGTTTTCCCCAACCCGGCAACCAATGTTGTTAATCTACTCGGTCTGGAGAATAGTTCAAAAGCAGATATCCTTATATCAGATATATCCGGTAATATCATTTAGCAATATAGATGGGAAATTCGCAACCATGCCCTTAATATACCGATTGCCACCCTTAACCCTGGCATATATATAATTTCTATTTCATCTAAGGAACAGAGTTTACAAACCAAGTTTTATAAAAAACAAAAACCCTTCGTAAAAAAACGAAGGGTTTTTATTATTAGTTGAATTTCTTATTACCTTTTTGTAAAGATCAAAACACCACCATCATTAAAATCAGCAAAATCCAATTCTGTGGCATTTACTCTCATAATATTTCCTGAAATCTCGGCATTCACAGTAGTCTCAACCTTATTCTCATCTATATAGGTTAGTACTCCTCCTTCATACATATAACTATCTACGCTAGTGTCTTTCTCCGTTGGACATGGAACATCGAGCCCAGTACCTACGGGGTTTACGTTTATATCCAGGTAGTTTCCTGAGTTTTCCGTAATTACGCTTAGGTCTGCATTAAAAGTAATTGTCATAAGAGAACAATTTATTTCAGATAAAAAGCTTAAAATATCTTGGGCAAATTTTTCATCATCACTTGCCGTACTGTCATCAATTTCCAATGCGGTAAGTTCCCATGACCCAACAATAGCATTATCTTCACTTAAATCATCTTTGTCTGATGAGCAGGAAAATAAAAGAGCTGTTACTACAAAAAGTGTTAATAGGTTACGTTTCATTTTTTTGGGTTTACAAATGTTTTATTTGTTGAAAAACGCAAAAAATGGCGAAGTAGTATAAATAGGATCGCCTCATTTCATAGGATAAAACGATATGTGGCTTTAATAAGAAACGTATTATTTGGTGATTGATTGAATACTTGTTGCTTTAAACCCTCACTTAATGAATCCATAGGGTCACCAAATCCTGTAATACCCCGAGACCAAACCAGGTATATTTCAGATCCGGGTATATATTCCCATCTTAAAACAAGGTTGGAGCGAAACTGGGTAAATGAAAAATCCGGATCTTCAAACTCATAATCAGAAATTTCGTCTAAATTTTCGTCTACATAATAAACACCATCAATAAGGGAAATTTGATCCTCGCTATAAAGACTCACCCTTTTGTTCAAATCCTCAGCAACAGGATCATTTACATAATTGAAATTGGTATAGTTCCCTCTGGAAATAAAAGGTTGCCCGTAAAATTGAATACTCAAATTCGGATTTATACTATAGTTAAACCGGAGAGTGGTTTCAAACGTTCTCTGGTCAATAGCTGCAGTTATATAACGCGGATTATCATTAAAATCTGTTTCTGTGACATATTGGGTTTTATTAGGATTTTCTTCATATTCCACACCAAGAGAAATGTTAAATGAATTAAATGGTTGGTATCGTAATCGTGCTACATATCGAACCAGTGAAAAGTTATCTTGTTTGGCCTGACTATTAACATAGCCTAAGGTAAAGCTGAATTTTTTTCTTCTATCAGAACCAAAAAATAAATACCAAAAATTTTCTTCAGACCAGCGCCAGCGAGGACCTCCTCTTAAAACCGTATTTGAATAAATTCTAGGTTTATGAGCAGCTCCTAGCTCTGTCCACCAGTTGTTCTTATAATTAATCTCTCCCTGAAATTCATATTGTATACGATTGTAATTTCCTTCAAAGTCAAAGGCTGAAAATTGTGATAATTCTAGAGCTATATTGCGATAAAAATTTGTGGGTTTTTGAAAAAGTCGTATTAATTCGGCATATTGCGTGATCATATCTGCTTGCCTGAGAAATCCTACATCATTCAATTCTAATTCCGGAGATCTCCAGACGACTCCACCTTCCCAGCGCCAATTTCCGCCACCCGCCTTTCCTATTTCCATTTTTCCGCCCGTTCCCATTAATGATGTTCGAGTAGAATCTACAATCACATGGCCTGCATCTGCACGTTGGAACAAATGTGTTATACTTTCTTGAGTTTCCGTTATCGCCTTTTCACTTCCTTGAACATCACTAAAAACAATATTACCCTCTACATAATAGTCCCGATTCTTCCAATTATGCCTAAAATCAAGCCCCGCGGTATAAGCAGCCTTTCGCAAATAATCCAAATTTCCTTCCAAGTGCCTATTCGTTGCTGTAAAAATGCCTCCTATAAATGAATTTCGCTTATTAAAATCTTTCTGAGCTCTGCCAATCAAATAATTAGTAAGTGGCTCTACCAGTTCTTTTCTGCGGTTTGAATTGTTATCAATTTCCGCGTACATTTTACCTGTTACACTTTCTAATAGCCCTAAAGACCATCCGTTCTTAGTCTTTCCAGAAAACTTTGCTGCACCTAGAATTGTTGTGTTAACTGGTAAATTTGCATATTCATTTTCATCCAAATCTGGAGAGTCCTGAGGTTCTCTGCCAATCCGTCTACTATAGAAGACATTGTCATTACCACCGGCAAACCGATAATCAAAAATATTCTTGTTCTCTACAAAAAATGGGCGCTGTTCCTGAAAGAATATTTGAAATCCGTCTAGTGCGATAGCCCCCGGATCAGCTTCAACCTGACCAAAATCTGGGTTTACCGTTAAATCTAATGTAAGGTCATTAGTTATTCCAATTTTTGCGTCTAACCCTCCATTAAACGTATAGTCCAATCCATTTCTAAAGGGATTGCCCTCCTCTTTAGGGTAAGTGTCTAACTGATTAACAACAAAGGGCTGTATTTCTAATTGTTTTTGGGGTTCTATATTTATAAGTCCGCGTAATTCTCCAAACTCGCTTACCCAACCAGGAGCATCTCTTGGCACCCTTTGCCATAATGAACGTTCTTCCTCCCTAAAAAACCTTCTGGTAGATTGTAAACCCCAAATTTGCTCCTTAGACTTACCAAATTTCAATTGACTAAATGGTATGCGAATTTCGGCTACCCATCCTTCTTCAACAATATCGGTACCGACATACCAAATCGGATTCCAACTAGAATCCCAATTATCGCCATTGTTAGAAATGAACTCATCGCCTTTAACCCCCGCCGCCGTAACAGAAAATGAAAATGCCGTACGCTTGTCGTTGTAACTATCAATATTGAATTCTACCCAATCACCTTCAAAACCATCACGTCGTGATAATCTTTTAACTATCTTCTCAGGTTCTTTGTCTATACAGAGAACGGCGATATATAAATTTTTTTTATCATAAAGTATTTTAAATTTTGTCTGATAACTTGGAGGGGTGTTTTCAGCAGGAAAGTATTCGATATAGTTGCTTGTCCAATCTACGATACTCCAAGCCCTATCACTCAAATCACCATCAACTACGGGAGCTGATTCATTGGTTATGGATTTTGTGGTATATATCCGCTTATTCACAATTGAAGCAGTAGAATCCTGGCCTAACAGTGAAAAAGGAATAAACAATATGCAAAACATCAAACGGATTTTAGAACACACTGGTCATTTTAGTTATCTTTCATACAAAATGACATATAAAAAATGACAATGTTACATTTCTGGCTATATTTAGACATACTTTAACATCAAGACAAGAAACATTCAAAAGCTTAGATGAAGTAGTAAAAGTTTGTGCCATAAACATTTTTAAAAAATTGAGAAATAACGATTTGCATTTAAACTTTATAGTTGTACATTTGCAGCCCGTTAAACGGGATTGAAGTGTTTAATTAATAAAAA
>CBDTVZ010000004.1:0-41329 GCA_965363995.1 uncultured Eudoraea sp. | reverse complement strand
TATCAATTGAACCCGAAAGCCGAAAAACATACAGCCAAGCAGACTTCTCATTCAAAATAGGACTAGAAAAACGAAATAAAAAATTATGAGAACTTTTAAAAATCAAACACCAGTTGCGTCAACAAGGGTTACCTTCTTTTCCAACGCAAAAAACAGCAGAAGTGCTTACTGGGCTGCAACAAGAAAGCACGTTAACAAGTAGTTTAGTCAAGTATAATTCAATTAAAGGGCCAGAGATGGCCCTTTTTTCTTTTCATAAAGTAATTGAAAAAGTTAAATTCTTGATTATCAGAATTGGTGGGTGGAATTCACAAACTTTTTACCCTCATGTTTAAAGATAATCCAGAATTCTTTCCAGGGCCATGCCCCGGGATCCTTTAATAAGGAGATTGCCTTTTTTTAACTTACTACTTTTAAGGAAGCTAGATAAGTCATCAAAAGTTGCAAATTTGGTTAAGTCTGACTGCGTTTTGTAAAAATTCTGTCCTACCAAAAATACCCTGTCGAAATTCATCCCTGAGACAAGATCAACAACTTTTTGATGTTCCTCATTGGCTTTTTCACCTAATTCAAACATATCGCCAAGAAAAACAACTTTTCCACTTCCGGGAAAATTCTTAAAATTTTTCAGGGCAGCCTCCATACTATTTGGATTTGCGTTATAGGCGTCAAGAATAATGCGATATTCTTTCTTATCTATAATCTGTGAACGATTGTTTTGTGGGAGGTAGGCCTCAATCGCATTTTTAATATCCACCATTGGAACATTAAAATATTTCCCTACCAACAATGCTGCACAACAGTTGGTAAAATTATAACTACCTATTAGTTGAGTGTTAATTTCAGTATTTTCTGTTTCCAACTTTACAAAAGGATGTGCCCCTAAATAATTTACCCTGAAGTAATTATGATCAGAAGAGCTAAACCCAAATTTACTGGGGTAACTCCTTATTTTTTTTTCCTGAATTACATCATCTGCATTTAAAAAAATAATTTTTTTGTTCGCAATAAGATAGTCGTAGAGTTCACTTTTACCTCTTATTACACCCTCTAAACTTCCAAAACCTTCCAGATGGGCTTTCCCAAAATTAGTTATATAGCCACAATCAGGCTGAGCAATATTGCACAAAAATTCGATCTCTTTTAAGTGATTTGCACCCATTTCAATGATGGCGAATTCTGTATTTTTTTTAATGGTAAGTAACGTAAGCGGAACTCCTATATGATTGTTTAAGTTTCCTTTGGTGGCAACAGTATTATATTTCTTAGATAAGACAGCGAATATTAATTCTTTGGTTGTGGTTTTTCCATTACTCCCTGTGAGCCCAATGATTTTTGCTTTACAAAAACCCCTGTGATAGCTTGCCAATTCTTGAAGAGTTTTCAAGACATCCTCTACTAGCACGAAAGCCTCGCCTTTTACATACTTTTCTTCATCTACAATAGCATATGCGGCACCGTTCCTTAGGGCTTCAGATGCAAATTTATTACCATTGAAATTTTGACCCTTAAGGGCGAAGAATATACAATTAGGTTCAATGTTACGGGTATCTGTGCAGACCTGAGGATACTTTAAAAAAAGTTGGTGTAATTTCTCAATTGTCATAAAACAAATATATAAAAAAGCCCCGATGCTAACATCAGGGCTGAATTCATATTCTGTAAATAAAACTATTTGACTTTCTTACCTCTTACAGTTTTATTTTTAGTCTTTGCTTTAGATCCAACTCTGGACATCGCACATCTGAATCCTATATAATCCGTGGCCATGTATTGTGGTAAAAATCTACGCTGCGCAGGATCTAGCCAGTATGCCCGGTCTTTCCATGAACCGCCTTTATAAATCCTGACTTCATCATTTATAAGTGTCGACCTATTATTGCTTTTATCATACTCGCGAATTATTTGTCCGATAGAATCAAACTCTACATTGTGTTTTGGAGAATCATACATCTTTCGAGCCGGATCCTCATCATCCCCGGCAAATTGTTCATAGAATCTGGATGAACCAGGATCACCATCCCTGTAGCCTCTGTTATCACTTTCTGAGAAATTGGTTCTTAAATAGGTTTCCTGTTCATCAACAGCAACCATTTTAATTTCTCCGGGTAGATTTACAGCTACAAGTTTTCCATTAGGTAAAGTATCAAAAATTATACTATCCCGCAGAATAACTACTTTTCCATCTTCGCCTATCGCCGATTTCATGTAAATATTACCTCTATAGTAGTTGAAATCACTTATTTGGTCATCCACGATTGGTCGATAAACATCAGCAACCCATTCGGCAACATTACCTGCCATATCGTAAAGACCAAGGTCATTGGGTTTGTATGATTTTACCTCTGCGGTAATATCAGCACCGTCATCGGACCAACCGGCTATTCCGCCGTAGTCACCTTTTCCTTGCTTAAAGTTTGCTAACTGATCACCTCTTCCCACTCGTTGGCCATTTCTTGTATAACCGCCTTCCCATGGATATTTTTTTCTACCTCTATAATTATTATATTCCCTTGTTCCCTGTAATGCAGCAGCCGAATACTCCCATTCGGTTTCCGTAGGCAGCCTATATGCAGGCATAATAATACCAGTACTTCTCGTGGCAAAGTTGGAAACAGAATCTTTTTTCATTTTGCCTTGTAATGAATCTATTTGTCCGTTATATACAGATTCTGGACGGTTTAGATAGGCTTCAGTACTAAAAGTACCTTCCACCTCACCAGACATTGCCTGGTATTTTGCATTCTGAGCCAAATAACCTTCATTTTCCAGCATTGCTTCGTTTACCCTGTCTGTTCTCCATTCGGCAAACTGAACCGCTTGTATCCAATTCACACCAACTACCGGGTATTCAGAATATGCCGGGTGCCTAAGGTAATTATTGGTCATGGTTTCATTATACCCCAATCGGTTTCTCCAAACTAAAGTATCCGGAAGAGCGCCTATATAAATATTGGCATATTTAGGATTTTCTGGTGGGTATACCGCTTTAAGGTAATCAAGGTATTCCTTATACATTACATTGGTTACTTCAGTTTCATCCATATAAAAGGATTGAACATGTTGTGATGAAGGAGTATTATTCCAGTCATGCATTACATCATCCTGCACCTTTCCTTTGGTGAATGTACCTCCTTCTATAAAAACAAGTCCGGGACCCGTTGCTTGTTCTTTAAAGTCAGAATTGTACTGAAAACCACCCTCTTTGGAGTTTATTTTCCAGCCTGTAGCTCTTGATACATTCTTTGATGATGCTGAGGCAGATTTTTTACAACTATTAAATGTAAAACTTCCCATTATCACTGTACAAGAAAGTACAACTTTGATCAACTGTTTTTTCATCTGTATTTAGGACTTAAGTTCAATATCAAACAGCAATTAACGCAATTTGACAGAATATTTAAATAAAATTGTGTCGCTTTCGGCTTATAAAACGATGATTATTACATAATATTTTATAGTTCCGAAAATATTTTTGCCCATTTACACAGGCAAGATTTATTGCAAGCTTATCCATTTTGATAACGGCACAATACATAATATAGTATGGATAGAAACAATTCTTTTGCATTAACAGGGATTACAGAAGCTTAGCACTTTAACTTTCCTGACCAAATGTATTTTAAACTATTTAAGCATTTTGACTATTTTCATCCAATTATTACCTAAAATTCAAAATTTATATACCTCTTTATACAAGATATTTTTCAAATGCTCGTTACTAATCAAGTATTCAACGAATAATATGATAGATTTTACATAATTATTCACATTTTTGCACTAATATCACCTAAATGAGAAAAATGAGAAAATTAGTTATTCTAGCCTTATTTGCCTTTTTATTTAAAATTTCTGCCCAGGAGCAGGTTATAACCACGGCAGTTCCTTTTTTAACTATAGCCGCAGACGCAAGATCTGGTGGCTTAGGAGATATGGGAGTTTCTACGTCGGTTGATGCATTTTCACAGCAATGGAACCCTGCTAAGTATGCATTTGCTGAGCGAAAAATGGGGATAGGGTTAGGCTATACCCCTTATCTGGAAAGTATTATAACAGATGTATCCTTATTAAGTGGGAATTATTTCAACAAAATTAATGACAGGAGTGCATTTGCTTTTAGTTTGCGCTATTTTACCTTAGGTGAAATTGAATTAAGACAATTTGCGGGAGACCCTGGCACAATAGCCAAACCTAATGAATTCGCAATAGATGGTTCTTATGCACTGAAGCTTAGCGATAAATTCTCTATGGCCATAGCAGGAAGATATATTAATTCAAATCTTAAATTACCTGAAAATGGTAATGTAGATTCACAGTCAGCAAGTTCATTCGCAGTAGATATTGCCGGGTACTTTCGCTCCAGGGAAATAGCTTATAGTAGTTTTGATGGAAGATGGAGAGCTGGCTTTGATATCTCAAACCTTGGAGGTAAAATGGCATATGATGAAGGTGGTCAAACAAATTTTTTACCTTCAAATCTTGGAATAGCTGGAGGTTTTGATTTTATTTTTGATCAGGATAATGTATTGGGCTTAACTTTGGAATTCAACAAACTATTGGTACCAACTCCTCAGGATTTTACTGGCAATGGGATAATAGATTCTGAAGATAATGATATTTATCAGGAGATTGGCTGGTTAGAAGGTGTGTTCAAATCATTCGGAGATGCACCTGGTGGATTTAAAGAAGAACTTCAGGAGATAGCCTGGGCATTGAGTGCTGAATACGTATATCAAACTGCTTTTATGTTTAGAACAGGTTATTTTCACGAAAGCGAACTTAAAGGATCAAGACAATTCTTTACAGTTGGAGCCGGATTTAAATTCAAATCGGCTCAGATAGATCTTTCTTATCTCTTCTCTACTTCCAACGTGAAGAACCCTCTTGAAAATACATTACGATTTGCGCTTACTTTTAATTTAGGGGCAGAATATTATAATGATTAAACAAAATCATACAAATAAAAAAACCTGTCCCCGGACAGGTTTTTTTATTTAGATAAGAAGCAGTTTTGGACAACAATCTAAAATAAAGTACATTTAGTTTTAACTCCGGTTAGCCTGGACATTTATCTCATTTTATGGAAAAACGCAGGATTTCCTTTGATTTATTGGTTTTTGATAGTTTGGATGAGCTTTCCGAAAGCGAAAAAGCACTCATGCAAATTGCGGTGGAATCCAGAGAAAATGCCTATGCTCCATATTCGCAATTCATGGTCGGGGCAGCAGTCCTTTTAGCTAATGAGGAAATCGTGATAGGTAATAATCAGGAAAATGCCTCTTATCCTTCAGGTTTATGCGCAGAGCGGGTAGCACTTTTTCAGGCAGGTGCAAAATATCCCAAAGTTGAAATAAAAACAATTGCCATTAGTGCATCGTCTAAAACCCATAAAGTAGATAAACCTGCAGCGCCTTGTGGAAATTGCAGGCAAGCCATTGCTGAATATGAACAAAAACAAAATTCACCAATATCTATTTTAATGATGGGGGTTTCAGGTAAAATATATAAATGCGAATCCCTGGAAGATATCCTGCCTTTGGCGTTTGGAAGTTCCTACTTAAAATAATCTTTTTTTTATCCTCCTGAAGCAATTAGATTTAGGAATAAATTCATTTTTTATACTGGATTTATACCTTTTTTATCATTTTTTTTTCACTATTGATTTAATGTGTATTTTTGTTTTTCCTTGATATTCCTGAACTATTCACATCTGAATTTTTCAGCAAAAAACAAGTACACAATAATTAATATTATTTGATGAAAAAAGTTACCAAAGAGGTATACCTAAAATGGTACGAGGAAATGTTGTTCTGGAGAAAGTTTGAAGATAAACTGGCAGCCTTATATATTCAACAAAAAGTTCGCGGATTTTTGCACCTATATAATGGTCAGGAAGCTGTTTTAGCTGGCGCTTTACATGCAATGGACCTAACGAAAGATAGGATGATTACAGCCTATAGGAACCATGTTCAACCTATAGGAATGGGTGTAGACCCAAGAAAGGTAATGGCGGAATTATATGGCAAAGTAACAGGTACTTCTAAGGGAATGGGTGGTTCCATGCATATTTTTTCAAAAGAATTTAGGTTTTATGGGGGTCATGGTATTGTTGGAGGGCAAATACCTCTGGGTGCCGGATTGGCTTTTGCCGATAAATATTTTAAAAGAGATTCAGTAACTCTTTGCTATATGGGTGATGGCGCGGTAAGACAAGGCTCTCTGCACGAGACCTTTAATTTGGCCATGTTATGGCAATTACCGGTCGTTTTTGTTTGCGAAAATAATGGTTATGCGATGGGAACCTCCGTAGCAAGAACTGCTTATACCACAGATATTTGGAAACTCGGTCTGGGATATGAAATGCCTTGTGCTCCCGTTGACGGAATGGATCCATTAACAGTTGCGGAGGAAATGAGTAAGGCAATAGAAAGAGCAAGAAGTGGTGGTGGACCTACCTTCCTTGAAATGAAAACATATCGATATAGAGGACATTCAATGTCTGATGCTCAACACTACAGGACTAAAGATGAGGTAGAAGAATATAAGAAAATAGATCCTATTTCTCAGATTCTTGATGTTATTAAGGAGAAGGAATACGCCTCTGAAGAGGAAATTAAAGCGATTAATGATAGGGTGAAAAATCTTGTGAAAGAGTGTGAGAAATTTGCGGAAGAGTCTGAATATCCTCCAATAGAACAGCTTTATGATATGGTTTATGAACAAGAAAACTATCCCTTTGTAAAACACAAATTATAAGTAAATGGCAGAAGTAGTAAATATGCCCAGATTAAGCGATACCATGGAAGAAGGTACCGTTGTAAAATGGTTAAAAAATGTTGGTGATAAGATTGAAGAGGGAGATATCTTGGCTGAGATAGAAACAGATAAGGCCACCATGGAATTTGAATCATTTCACGAAGGCACCTTACTGCATATTGGCATTGCTGAGGGAGATGGTGCACCAGTCGATACATTATTGGCCATAATTGGTGACGAAGGAGAAGATATTTCGTCCTTATTAAACGGTAATCAAGGAACATCAAATATTAAAGTTGAAGCTGGAGAAGACACAATTGCATCAGAAAAAACAGAAGAATCTACGGTAATCGCGGAAAGTAATATTTCAAGTGAAATACCTGAAGACGTCGAGATTATTAAAATGCCGCGCCTAAGTGATACTATGGAAGAAGGTACCGTTGCTACCTGGTTAAAAAAAGTAGGAGATGCAGTGGAAGAGGGTGATATACTGGCTGAGATTGAAACTGATAAGGCAACGATGGAATTTGAATCCTTCTACTCAGGACAACTTCTTTATATAGGGATAAAGGAGGGCGAAACAGCACCTGTTGACGAAGTATTGGCTGTAATTGGTCCGGCCGGGACTAATGTTGAGGAAGTATTGCAGTCCAAACCTTCTTCAAAAATCGAAACAGTTGCGACTACAGAGACAGAGAAAAAAGATTCTCAGGAAGCAACAAATCAAGATAATTTAGAGGTAAAACCATTAAATTCTGGGCAAAGGGTATTTGTTTCTCCATTAGCAAGAAAAATTGCTACGGAAAAGGGAATAGATCTAATGGCTGTTAAGGGTAGCGGAGATCATGGCAGGATTGTTAAGCGAGATGTGGAAAATTTTGTACCGTCTGAGAAGGTTATTGCTCCTGCTGCGGTCACTGAAACCAAAACAACTCCGCAAACCCTTCCAATTGGGGAAGAACATTTTGAAGAGGTGAAAAACTCTCAAATGCGTAAGGTAATAGCCAAACGATTGAGCGAATCTAAATTTACAGCTCCGCATTATTACTTAATGATTGAGGTTGATATGGATAATGCCAAGGCTTCAAGGGAAAAGATCAACAGTCTTCCAGACACCAAAGTTTCATTTAATGATATGGTGGTCAAGGCCTGTGCCATGGCGCTTAAAAAACATCCACAGGTTAATACTTCCTGGAATGGAGATACAACCCGATATAATCAGCATATTCACGTGGGTGTAGCTGTTGCTGTGGATGATGGTTTGTTAGTGCCTGTACTAAAATTTACTGATCAGATGAGCTTAACACAGATTGGTACTTCGGTTAAAGATTTGGCTGGTAGAGCCAGAATTAAAAAATTAACTCCTGCCGAAATGGAAGGAAGCACTTTTACGGTTTCTAACCTGGGTATGTTTGGTATTCTTGAATTTACATCAATAATAAATCAGCCTAATTCTGCCATTCTCTCAGTGGGTGCTATCGTTGAAAAGCCTGTTGTTAAAAGCGGACAAATAGTTGTTGGGAATACGATGAAGATTAGCCTGGCCTGTGATCATAGAACAGTAGATGGTGCTACAGGGGCACAGTTTTTACAGACCCTAAGAGACTATCTGGAGAATCCTGTTACTATGTTAGCTTGATAAAATAAATTCTATTTCTTGAATAACAATCTGTTAATACATAAAATAAGGTATCCGGAATACTAAGGGTACCTTTATTATTTAGAATACAAATGAAGCAAATAATTTTACTTCTAGTACTATTTTTTTTAACGGCCTGTGGTTCGTTAAAAAAAGCCCAATCTAATAATCCTCCATCTGGCCCTGACGGGCTTAAAGGAAATTTGGGCGGTACTAAAGTGGAGAACAATGCTAAAGAAACCGAAGCTACTACAGTAAAGAAAACAGGAAATAGTAAATTTTCAGATAGCACCAGAGTTCTCGGAATAATGAACTTTTTGGCATCAGACGACTTAAAAGGCCGGGATTCTGGTAGTGAAGGGATAGAAAAAGCTGCAGAATTTATAGAAAACATCTTTGTTCAAAATGGAATAAAGCCTTATTTCCGGACTTTTAAGGATACATTAACCAATTTTAAAAAGCCGGCTTATAATATTGTTGGCGTCCTGAAAGGAACCGATAAGAAACTTAGAAATGAATATATCATTATTGGAGCGCACTATGATCACATTGGTGTACTAGCAGCAGAAAATGGAGATGCCATTGCTAATGGCGCGAATGACAATGCTTCCGGGACAACTACAGTACTGGAACTGGCAAGGTATTTTGGAACTTTTAAAAGTAATAAAAGAAGTCTCATCTTCGCACTCTTTAGTGCCGAAGAAAAAGGTTTAATAGGATCCAATCATCTGGCCAAAAAATTGAAGGAAAAAGACCTTAATCTTTATCTGATGCTCAATTTTGAGATGACAGGTGTTCCTCTGGTAGATAAAGACTATATGGTGTATGTCACAGGTTATGATAAATCCAATCTGGCAGAGGAAACTAATAAATATGCGAATAAAAATTTGGTTGGCTTATTACCCACAGCAAAAGAGTTTGGCCTTTTTCAAAGATCGGATAACTATCCTTTTCACAACGAGTTTAATATTCCTTCACAGACCTATTGTACTTTTGATTTCACTAATTTTAATTACTACCACAAGGTAGGTGATGAGGTGGACCAAATGGATTTTGAACATATGGCCCAGGTAATAAATAATATGATACCTGTATTGGAAGGATTTTCAAATTCCCCTGAACAAGAAATAAAGTATTATTAAATGGCTAATGTAATAATTACGGGGTGTAGCCGGGGTATAGGATACGAACTGGCCCGCCTTTTTGCCCAAAGCGGACATAAGGTTTTGGCGCTATCCAGAAATGATAAGCCAATTAAGGAATTAAATGAAGGTAATATTACTGCATTTCCTTTTGATATTTGCGATGATAAAGATTTGGAGAAGGTTGAACATTTCCTAAATGACAACTGGAAAACTGTAGATATTCTAATTAATAATGCCGGACAATTATTAAACAAACCTTTTCTCCAAACAAGCAGGAATGAATTTGAAAATATATATAAGGTAAATGTATTCGGTGTTGCAGAACTTACCAGACTGCTCATTCCAAAAATGACTATTGGGGGGCATGTGGTATCCATTAGTTCTATGGGAGGCGTACAGGGTAGCGTTAAGTTCCCAGGGCTTTCGGCCTATAGTTCTAGTAAAGGTGCGGTCATTACATTAACCGAATTATGGGCTGAAGAATTTAAAGAAACGGGCCCCTCGTTTAATGTATTGGCTATTGGAGCTGTCCAGACAGAAATGTTGGAAGAGGCATTTCCCGGTTATGAAGCACCTATAACGGCAAAGAATATGGCCCATTATATAATGGATTTTGCATTAAATGGTCAGCGCTATTACAATGGGAAGCTATTACAAGTAAGTAGTACTACCCCTTGATTTAAAGAATATTAAGCGTTCCTAAATTTATTTTGTCCATTGTTCTTTGCGAAAAAGACATTATTACATGGCTAAAAACAATAAAAACAATATTAACTTCAATGAACGAAACATTGTTAAAATACCTTCCTGAGAATGCAGTCACGCCTTGTCTTGAACTTATTAAAGCAAATAGTGTAAACCTAAAAATAGTTAATCAGAGGGTAACCCGCCATGGAGATTATCGACTCATGCCTAATGGTTCGCATCAAATTACCGTTAATGCCACTCCAAATAAATATCGTTTTTTAATAACGCTTATTCACGAAATTGGACATTTGGTAGCGTTTGAAAAATTTGGAAGAAGAATAAAACCTCATGGCCTGGAATGGAAGCGGACTTTTCAGTACCTAATGCTTCCATTTATTAGACCGGAAATTTTCCCTTCTTCTCTTTTACCAATTCTTGCAAAACATTTTAGAAACCCGAAAGCCAGTAGCACAACAGATTCTGATTTGTCTATGGCTTTAAAAGCTTATGATATTCCTACTGATAAAATTCAAGTTTTTGAATTACCTTCCGGAAGTATTTTTAAGTTATATAATGGGAAGTTATTTAAGAAGGGGCAAAGAAAAGTAAAAAGATACGAATGTACTGAAATCTCATCGGGAAGGATATACCTGTTTCAACCCCACGCGGAAGTTGAGGTAGTAACTAATAATTAATAAATGAACAAAAATAAAAACTATTATGCGGTTTTAATGGCTGGGGGAGTAGGTTCCAGATTTTGGCCGGTTAGTACATCTGCATACCCAAAGCAATTTCAGGACATGTTGGGTACCGGTGATACTCTATTACAAAGGACCTTTGCCCGTCTCAACAATTTTATACCTACGGAAAACATTCTAATTCTTACCAATGAAAGGTATAATGACCTTGTTTTGAGTCAGCTTCCTATGATAAGCTCAAATCAAGTGATTTTGGAACCTGTGATGCGAAATACTGCCCCCTGTATTTTATATGCGGCTTTGAAAATAAAAAAAATGAATCCTGAGGGATTAATGATTGTGGCTCCCAGTGATCATTGGATAGAAGATGAAAAGGCATTTGAACTCAATGTTAAGAGTTGTTTTGATAAATGTGAAACGGAGGAAGTTATATGCACCCTTGGAATAAAGCCTACTTTCCCTAATACCGGATTTGGTTATATCGAATTTGAACAAATAGCATCGCAGAAAACAAGTTCAGGCTTATTTGAAGTCAATCAATTTAGAGAGAAACCGGATTATGAAACAGCTAAGGCATTTTTAAAACAAGGAAATTTTCTTTGGAATGCCGGCATTTTTATCTGGAGCATCAGAACCATTTTAGCTGCGTTCAAGGAATTTCAATCGGAGCAGTATGAGTTGTTTAATTCCGGATTTGATTTATTTAATACCAAGGGGGAAAAAGAATTCATCGATAATAATTATCCAAGAGCAGATAATATTTCAATAGATTATGCTATCCTTGAAAAAGCCAGGGCAATATTTGTTCTTCCTGCTACTTTTGACTGGAATGACCTGGGTACCTGGGGTTCATTATATCATAAACTCGAGAAAGATGAAGACGACAATGCCATTGTTAATGGTAAAGTTTTAAGTGAGGATGCTTCTGGAAATATGATTCGATTACCAAAAGATAAAATTGCGGTTATTGATGGATTAAAAGATTATATAATTGTTGATAAAGAAGAAGTACTAATGATTTACCCTAAATCCAAAGAACAATCTATTAAAAGTGTTTTGGCAGAAGTTAAAAAACGATTTGGAGACCAATACATTTAATTATGAATGAAGATTTTAATGAAAATCCATTATCCGATGCTGATGAGAAGCTCAGCGGAGAACAAGCTAAAAAAGATTTTCAGGGATTTTTGGGAAGTACTCGAAAGTTTATAAGTGAGCTGTTAAATATTCGTCAGAATACAGATCAGGAAGCTACCAAACAAGCTATCATTGCCGACATACCTTTTAAAGGGCATACGATTTGGATATTAATATGTTCAATATTTATAGCTTCAATTGGCTTAAATGCAAATTCAACAGCTGTTGTAATTGGAGCCATGCTTATTTCTCCTCTAATGGGACCTATTTTAGGTGTGGGCATGTCCATTGCAATAAATGACATTGATACGCTAAGGCGTTCTTTGAAGAATTTTGCGGTAATGGTCGTCATTAGTATACTTACTGCATATTTATTTTTTGAATTCTTTCCTTTAAGAGACGAGTCGTCTGAGTTGTTGGCAAGGACGGAGCCGGATATCAGAGATGTACTCATCGCATTTTTTGGTGGTTTCGCTTTGGTCATAGCAAGAGCCAAAAAAGGAACTGTGGCCACAGTAATTTTTGGGGTGGCCATTGCAACGGCTTTAATGCCGCCTTTATGTACAGTGGGTTTTGGACTGGCAATTAGCAATTGGGAATATGCAACCGGGGCTATGTACCTTTTTATTATCAACACTATTTTCATTGCCGTTGCCACGGTGATTGTTCTCAAGTTACTCCGTTTTCCAATGGTCAAATACATTAATTCGCAAAAGAGAAGATTTTTGGCCAGGATCACTACTTTAATTGCCCTCCTTGTCATGATTCCCGCCATAATTACCTTTTACAATGTTTGGCAGGAAAGCCGATATATGAGTCAGGCACAGGATTTAATTAAACAAACTATTGAAGTATATAAGTTTAAAGATAGGGGAAGATATTTAGATAATCTTACTGAGATTAACTATAACAGGAAAGGTGGTTCTACGATTGAATTAGTTTGTATGGGAGATGAACTTATACCTGATAACGTAATAGCCAGCTGGAATGAACAAAAAACCACATTTTCCGGACTTGAAGATACGGAACTGAAAATTGTTCAGGGTGGAAGAGACGATTCTGAAATAAAATTCAATTATATAAATGAATTATACGAATCCAAAAAGGCGGAACTATTAAATAAAGATGAACGCATAAATCTTCTGGAATCTGAATTAGCCAAACTTAGTAAACTTACAACAAAACAAATTCCATTTCAACAGATTAGTGCTGAAGCCAAAACTAATTTTGAGAATCTGGATAGCCTGGGGTTTGCTTATACAATAACGACTGACTTTACTAAGATTGATACCATTCCGATTTTTGATGTAGTATGGAAAAAGGGCACCAAGCCACGCGATATAAAGGAAGATACTCAAAAACTAAGCAACTGGTTAAAACTGAGAATAAATGATAATAAAGTCCAAATAAAGCAGTGAGCAAGTTAATTTCGCTCTTCAATATACATTTGTCTAACCTTTTTAAATAACTCTGAGGAATACACAAAATCAGTTATTGCTTTATTATCTGTTTTAAAGATTTCCTTATTGGTGCCTTCCCATTCTTTAATACCATTTTTAAGAAAGATTATTTTTTCACCAATTTCCATAACCGAATTCATGTCATGACTATTAATCACGGTAATTATATCAAATTCCTTTGTGATCTCCTGAATCAAGTTATCAATTAAGATCGCTGTATTGGGATCAAGTCCTGAGTTTGGCTCGTCGCAAAATAAATATTTGGGATTCATTACTATAGCCCTGGCAATAGCAACTCTTTTCTGCATACCTCCCGAAATTTCTGCAGGGTATTTTTTATTTGCATCAATGAGGTTAACCCTTTTTAGTACAATATTTGCCCGGTCTTCCATTTCCGATCGAGATTGACTGGTAAACATATCCATAGGAAACATAACGTTTTCTTCAACGGTCATGGAATCAAATAATGCGCTACCCTGGAATACCATCCCCATATCTTGTCTTAAATCTCGTTTTTCTCTACCAGACAATTTGGAAAACATTCGGCCGTCAAAACTAATTGTTCCCTCATCTGGCACAATTAAACCCAAAAGACATTTCATAAATACGGTCTTCCCAGAGCCACTTTGACCTATTATCAGATTGGTTTTTCCTTTTTCAAAAGAAGTGGTTATACCTTTTAATACCTGGGTATCTCCAAACGATTTATTTAAGTTTTCTACGTCTATCATTAGCCTAACAATAGTTGTGTAAGAATAAAATTAGATATAATGATCATCACACTGGTCCAAACAAAAGCGGTTGTACTTGCTTTACCAACATCAAGGGCACCACCTTTCATGTAATAGCCATGAAATGAAGGGACAGTAGCAATTATAAATGCAAATACAATAGATTTAATAAAGGAATAGGTTACATGGAAAGGGATAAAATCTAATTGTATGCCTTGAATAAATTCAGAAGATGTACTGTAATTCCCTAAAGAATTAGCAATTAACCCTCCAAAAATGCCCACGTACATGGATATAGCAATTACAAAAGGATAAAATAACATTGCAATTATCTTGGGAAAAACCAGATAATTAAGGGAATTTACCCCCATAACTTCCAATGCATCTATCTGCTCTGTTACCCGCATGGTACCTATGCTGGAGGTAATATAAGAACCCACTTTACCGGCCATGATGATTGATGTAAATGTAGGGGCAAACTCGAGTATAACCGATTGCCTGGTAGCAAATCCGATCAGGTCTTTAGGGATCAATGGATTTGTAAGGTTTAATGCTGTCTGAATGGCCACAACACCTCCAATGAATACAGAAATAAAAATTACGATCCCCATTGAACCATAAATTAGTTCATCTATTTCCTTTAAAATTAAAGATTTCATTATTGACCACTTTGTAGGTTTTTTAAAAACCTCGCGAACCATAATGGAATAGCTGCCAATTGATGAGATATAATTCATAAAACTATGCGATACTTCTAGCCGTAAAAATAGTAATATTAGACTTCATTTAACCTCCATTTAAAATTTTAAAACTTAATTTAGGAATTTTTAAACCAGAACTTATATATAATGTTTTCCAAAAACTATTTCACATCTATTTTATTAATTGGATTCTTTTTAAATTCTTCGGAAGCAATAAGTCAACGAAGAGCTAAAGAATCTGCTAAAATACAAGTTTCTGCTCCTCTAAAAACCACGCCGAAGTTGATTGTTGGTATAGTCGTTGATCAAATGCGTTATGATTACCTGACACGTTTTTGGAACCATTATGGAGATGGTGGTTTTAAACGACTGGTGAATGAGGGCTTTAATTGTAAAAATAACCACTTTAATTATGCACCTACCAGCACTGGCCCGGGACACGCATCTGTATATACCGGCACTACTCCGTCAATTCATGGAATTATTGGAAATGATTGGTATGATAAGGAAATTGATCAACTAGTTTATTGTGCATCCGATGATTCTGTAGCCACAGTTGGAGCGATTTCAGATGCAGGAAAGATGTCACCTCATAGAATGACGGTTACCACCATTACCGATCAATTGCGATTACACACACAAATGAAGGGTAAAGTTGTAGCAATTGCGCTAAAAGACAGGGGCGCCGTTCTTCCCGGAGGTCATACGGCAAATGCCGCTTATTGGTTCCTCGGTGGAGGTGAAGGGAAATGGATCAGCAGTAATTATTATATGGAGAATTTACCCAGGTGGGTCGTAGATTTTAATTCTTCCAATGTTGTTGAGAAATATAAGAAGCCCTGGAATACTATTGAGGATATTAATTCTTATGACGAAAGCGGTCCTGATAATAATACCTATGAAGGCCTGTACACAGGCGAAAGCATTCCTGTTTTTCCGCATGATCTTCCAGGTTTATGGAATAAGAATAATAAATATGAGTTGCTAAAGGTTACACCTTTTGGAAATAGTATTACTACTGATTTTGCAATAGAAGCAATGAAAGGGGAGCAGCTGGGTACAGACAATATAACAGACTTTTTAGCTATTAGTTTTTCCAGTACAGATTATGTTGGACATTGGTTTGGTGTAAATTCGAAGGAAATACAGGATACATACATACGTTTGGACCGTGATTTGGAACGAATATTAAAGTATCTGGATACCAAAGTGGGAGCTGGAGAATATACCGTTTTTCTTACTGCAGATCATGGAGCAATTAATGTTCCTGCCTATTTGAAAGATCAAAAAATACCAGCCGGATATATTAATAGGGCTGAAATACAATCAGAACTAGGAGAATTTATTAAGTATAAGTATGGTTCAACAGATTTAATTAAAAATTATTCTAACAACCAGCTTTTTCTTGACCATAAGATTATTCAAAATTTAGATCTAAATCTAAAGGACGTCCAGGAGACTTTGGCAAGTGAACTGCTGTCATACAAAGCCTTTGAAAAGGTATACACGGCATATCAAATGCAAAATAATGAGTACACGACCGGAATTCCATACATTATTCAAAACGGATACAACATGAAACGCTCTGGTGATATATTAATGGTGCCGAAACCTGGAATTATTGATTATAGCAAAACGGGGTCCACACACGGATCTGCTCAGATTTATGATACCCATACACCACTTATTTTTTATGGAAAAGGTATAAAGCCGGGCTCAACAGCTCTTAGAACAGAAATCCCCGATATTGCACCTACCATAGCCATTTTATTAGGGATCGCATTTCCTAACGGAGCTACCGGCAGGCCTATCACACAGATATTAGAATAATTTATTAAGCATATTTTGCCATCTGAGTTTGCGAATAAATTCGCCTTCTTTTTGAGAAACCAGAAAGGGAAGATTCTTTTTTTTGGCCTTTGTATAGCCCTTTAAAGTATCTATAAATAAACTCGTCTTTTTTCTTTTCAATGCAATTTTAAGTGAGGCAATGAAACTAATCCAATAACCATAGCGCATCCGATACATGGCCTCACCTTGCAGATAACGGGCCTGTTTGTTATAGGATGCTCCCAGAGGTCGTAAATGTTTTATTTTTAATGAATTATCCGTAATTACCTCAAAATCATTATACTTAGCCAATAGCTCATCAACTGTATCCCAGCCTATCGAATTTTTTAATCCACCAATAGCATTAAAACACTCTTTGGTATAACTTTTAAAAGCACCACGAACATGATCTTTGTTCATAGGGTGATTTAATTTCCACTGTCCTTTAGTATCTTGTTCATAAGCAAACCCTCCTAAAATGCCGGCCCGGGGGTCTGAATTAATTAGTTCCGATATTTTTTCAAAGTAGTTTTCCGGGAGTATAATATCAGCATCCAGTTTGACAATAAAATCGTATTGGTCGTCTAACAGCTTAAATCCTTCATTAAATGCTTCCACAACTTTAGCCCCGGGCATATGAAGGGTAGAGGAAGATCTGTTAACTTTTAAAATATGGTTGTTTCCTAAGACAAATTCATCTATAATAGTTTCGGTTTTATCTGTGGAATTATCATTCACAACCAAAACTCTCTTCGGTTGCATGGTTTGTGATAGAACAGCATTGAGCGTGGCTGCTATGTATGATTCTTCATTATGTGCACAGATTACAATATAATAATTCACGATAGTAAGTTATAATTATTCCGGTGCAATAAACCTAGTGCTTTCGGGAATCCTCTTTCGTTCGGCATAAACAATGTAATAACGAGGAGTAAAAGTTCGTAATAAAGGTCTAAGGCCTAATTTCTTAACAGGATTAGCCCAGCTAAATGTATCTTTTATCTCCCAACCAGCTTTTTCAAGCAACCAATCAAATTGCCAGGACTCAAATTCATGATAGTGCCTATCCCAGGGGTCAGTTTTACTCCTGTACGCTGACGCAAACCAAAGTCGCAATGGAACACTAGCAACAATTTTATCAGCCTTTATCGCTCTCAAAATATTGTAAGGTGCCAGCATGTGCTCAAAGATCTCAAATGCAGTGACTACATTGGCATTCGAATTCTGTATAAAGTTAAAATCTAAATCAAGGTCTTCGCCGGTAGTATTTTCAACCTTAAAGCCATGTTGCTTCATGATTTCAGAAAATGGGTTGGTAATTCCCAAATCTAAAATAGTTTCCTGAGTAGTTATATGTTTTTGAAGAAAGGCAAGTGTATTTTTATACCTTTTACCCGGAAAAGTTTTTTCATACATATTTTCAGCATCTATAGACCATGGCGTTGATATTCATACCTGCGCCAACACTGGCAAAGATAACAACATCTCCTTTTTCTATTTGCTGATTTTCTATTTTTCCGGTTTTAACCATATGAAATAAGGTGGGAACCGTTGCTACGGAACTATTTCCCATTTTACGAATATTCATTGGCATAATTCCTTCAGGGATTTCCAAATTATAAGATTTGTATAAACGTTTTACGATAGCCTCGTCCATTTTTTCATTTGCCTGATGAATAAATATTTTTTTTACATTTTCAATTGGTATTCCGCTTTTTTCCAGACAAATCCTGATGGCATTTGGAACATGATTTAGCGCAAATTCATAAATTTTACGCCCATACATTTTAATATATTGTGTTTTGCTGGCACAGGATTTATTATATGATTCCCCGAAAAATAGATAATAAGCTTCTTCATCGGTATATGAAGCAGAAGTATGTGCAAGGATCTCACCGGAATCTTCCGAGTCCTCAATAATACATGCTCCGGCACCATCTGAATATAGCATAGAATCCCGATCGTGCGGATCAATTACCCTGGAAAGTGTTTCAGCTCCAATTACCAGACATTTTTTTGCAATACCACTTTTAATAAAAGCATGTGCCTGAATTACTCCTTCAATCCAACCCGGACATCCAAACAACATATCATATGCAACACAATTAGGGTTTTTAATTTTTAGGAGATGCTTTACTCTTGTGGCTAAACTGGGTACGGTATCGCTCTGGGATTGCCCATGATCTACGTCTCCAAAATTATGCGCAAAAATGATATAATCCAATTCTTCGGCATCAATTCCGGCATTTTCAATAGCATCCCGGGCTGCAAAGAATCCTATATCTGAAGTATTTTGTTCTTTTTTGGCATAGCGCCTTTCCGCAATTCCCGTTATTGCCTTAAACTTTTCGATGATAATCTCGTTGGTATAGGCTAAGGGAGTTCCCTCACTAGTAAGAAAATTGTGGTGCTCAAAATCTTTATTTTGAGAAGTGATCGACGGAATAAAACACCCTGTACCGCTAATTCCAATACTCATATTTAGGGAGTTGACTTAGTTTTTGGTAAAATAAAAAAAAAATTCATCGTACTATGCATGTATAGTAATCAATTACGATGTCCAGAAGAAATCTACAACCTTGTAATTATTTCTTCAGCTTTTGTATAGCCTTTCAAACCCCTGTTTAATAGTGATAGGCTATGCTTCCATATATGCTTCAATTGGAGCACAAGTACATATTAAATTACGATCTCCATAGGCTTCATCTACCCTTCTAATACTGGGCCAAAATTTATTTTCACTAATGTAGGGTAATGGGAATGCAGCTTCTTGCCTCGAATATGGGAAGTCCCAAGAATCATTGGTCACCATATGCAGCGTATGTGGTGCATTTTTCAATGGATTATTTTTATCCTTTGCTGTGGACTGATCAATCTCTGCCCGAATTGATATCATAGCTTCACAAAATCGATCTAATTCATCAAGATTTTCACTTTCTGTTGGCTCTATCATAAGGGTCCCGGCTACAGGAAAAGATACTGTTGGAGCATGAAAGCCATAGTCCATCAATCGTTTGGCGATATCAGTAACTTCTATTCCGTTTTGTTTAAATGGTCTGCAGTCCAGGATCATTTCATGCGCTGCGCGCCCTTGTTCCCCGGTGTAAAGAACATCAAATTTACCGCTCAACCTATTCTTTATATAGTTAGCATTAAGAATAGCAATTTTTGTGGATTCGGTTAAGCCGGTTTCTCCAAGCATCTTTATATAACCGTAAGAAATTAAACAAACCAATGAACTACCCCAGGGAGCTCCTGAAATTGCCGTAATAGCTTTTTCACCACCGGTTTTTATAACCGGATTGCCAGGGAGGAAAGGAACCAATTGGGCTGCAACACAAATAGGCCCTACTCCGGGTCCGCCACCTCCATGTGGGATAGCAAATGTTTTATGAAGGTTAAGATGGCAAACATCAGCTCCAATGGTTGCCGGATTTGTTAATCCTACCTGTGCATTCATATTAGCACCATCCATATAAACCTGCCCCCCATGGTCGTGAATAAGTTGTGTTATTTTTTTAATAGAGGATTCAAAAACTCCATGTGTAGAAGGATATGTAATCATTAATGCCGCCAAATTTTCTGAATGCATTTCTACCTTCTCCTGCAGGTCCAGCATATCTATATTTCCCCGATCATCTGTTTTGGTTACAATGACCTTCATTCCGGCCATTACAGCCGAAGCCGGATTAGTACCATGTGCGGATGCAGGAATAATACAAATATTTCGATGAACCTCACCTCTGGATTCATGATATGCTCTTATGGTCATTAATCCTGCGTACTCACCTTGTGCACCGGAATTGGGTTGCAAAGAAGTACCGGCAAAACCTGTTATTTCAGTTAAATCTCTTTCTAATTCCTGTAGCATTATTTGATAACCCTCCGCCTGTTCAACAGGCACAAATGGATGAATGTTTCCCCAGGAAGGCATACTCAAAGGCAGCATTTGACTTGCAGCATTCAATTTCATAGTACAGGAGCCCAGTGAAATCATAGAATGATTTAATGCCAGATCTTTGCGCTCTAATTTTTTAAGATAACGCATTAATTCCGTCTCCGAATGATATGAATTAAAGACCTCATATTCGAGCAAGGGTGTATTGCGTATTAACAAATGCGGAATTACATCCTTTGTTTTTCCTTCTATAGAATAAATTTCTTTGGATTCAGTCAAATCACTAAAGCAATTAATAATTTGTTTAATATCGTCTTTGTTTGTTGCCTCGTTAATCGATATGGAAACGGTATTATTATCAATATAATTGAAATTTATACCATTTTTTTCAGCTTTTATTTTTAAGGATATGCTATCCGGAATCCGTACCTTAATTGTGTCGAAAAACGCAGTGTTCAATTGTTCAAATCCTTGTTTTTCAAGCAACTGACTTAATACCCTTGCATTATAGTGAACTTTATCCGCTATATATCTTAATCCTTGCGGCCCATGATAAACTGCATAAGCCCCTGCCATCACTGCAAGTAAAACCTGTGCTGTACAAATGTTAGATGTTGCTTTATCTCTTTTAATATGCTGTTCTCTGGTTTGTAAAGCCATACGCAACGCCTGATTGCCATCTGTATCTCTGGTAAGCCCTATAATTCTTCCGGGAATATGTCTTTTAAAAGCCTCCCGCGTGGCAAAAAAAGCAGCATGCGGGCCCCCATAGCCCAAAGGAATTCCAAATCTTTGTGTAGTTCCAACAACTACATCTACTCCAATTTCACCAGGTGGGGTTAATAAAACCAAACTAAGTATATCTGCAGCTACAGCAACTTTTATCTCTTTGTCCCTGGCTTTTTGAACAAAACTTTTATAATCATTTACCTGACCATATTTACCGGGGTATTGCAAAAGAGCACCGTAAAAACCCTCACCAAACTCGAATGCTTCATGATCTCCGGTTACCAATTCAATTCCAAGGGGTTTTGATCTGGTTTGCAATAGTGATAATGTCTGTGGCATTACTTCATTGGAAACAAAAAATTTAACTACCTCATTTTTCTTTTGTTCCCTGGTTCTGACATCAAAAAGCATGGTCATCGCTTCCGCGGCTGCAGTACTTTCGTCTAAAAGTGACGCATTGGAAAGTTCCATCCCGGTAAGATCGCAAATCATGGTTTGGAAGTTTAATAAGGCTTCTAATCGCCCTTGTGCAATTTCTGCCTGATATGGCGTATACGCTGTATACCACCCTGGATTTTCAAGAATGTTCCTTTTAATGACAGAAGGAGTAATACATTCGTTATATCCCAGACCGATATAAGTTTTGTATACCTTGTTTTTTAATGAAAGTGAATTTATATGCGACAGGAATTCATGTTCGCTCATTTCCCTGCTAAGATCTAAAGGTTTTTTAAGCCTTATTTCACTAGGAATAGTTTCATAAATAAGCTGGTCTATACTCTCTGCGTTAATGGTTTTAAGCATTTTAGGCAGATCTTCTTTTCGTATACCTATATGTCTTGAAGCAAACAGGTCTGTCGTCATAATTCCAGATTTTATTACTAAAATAATAGTGAACAAAATTAAGGATTAATTCTTGTAAAATAGTCTATTTCAATGCGCAGTAGCTTAAAGTTTTTAACGAAAAAGATGCGTTATGAACAGTTTGGCTATTTTTGTTTAATGGGGTGGTTGAGCCGTATTTTTAATTTTTATTTAGATGCCAGCATTCATGTGGCACTTGCTGTGATAAGCCTATTATTGATCACCAATCTGCACTTAAACATTTTACCCGATCAGCATCTAATTCTTTTCGTTTTTTTTGGAACTATACCGAGTTATAATTTTATTAAATACGGGGTTGAAGCCAAAAGATATATCCTGGTAAAGAATAGCTATCACAGGCAAATACAAATTTTCAGTTTACTATTATTAGCGTTTGCAGGATATCATTTCTTTTTTCTGAGTTATGAGGTATGGTTCATTTGTTTTGTATTGGCCGTACTTATAGGGTTGTATGCATTGCCGGTTTCTCCAAAGCATAAGAATTTAAGGAATTCAGGCATCTTAAAAGTAATGTTGGTGGCACTGGTGTGGACTGGAACTACCGTCATAATTCCTGTAATTTCCTCGGCCATTGCATTTTCATGGGACATTTGCCTTCTAATACTCCAACGGTTAATTCTGATTCTTATATTGTTGGTTCCATTTGAGATTAGGGATCTTGAATATGATGAATTGAATCTTAAGACAATACCACAGCGCATCGGAGTATCTCAAACCAAAAACCTTGGACTACTCTTGTCTTTTATATTTTTTTTAATAACCTTTCTCAAGGATGATTTAAGTTGGATAGAAATTATTGGAAAGACAATACTCTTTTTTATTTTAATAATTATGCTGCTTATGACGCACAGAAATCAATCAAAGTATTTTGCCTCATTTTTTGTAGAAAGTATTCCGATTTGCTGGCTGGGAATCCTAATATTCCTGGATAGTTATATTTAGAGATTATGTTCAATCTTTTCTTTAATTTTTTCCTTATCCAGCTCAGAAAGGTTATGCAAATTTGCCTTATCACAAAGTATGGTTAGTTTTTTGTTCTTCTTAGAAAATGCGGCGCAGGTTTTACAGTACAAGAGGTGAATACCTAATTTAATTTGTTCAAGAAGTGTCGCTTCCTTGTACTGTTTTTTATTGCAAATTGTACTTGCTTTCTCGCAACTAATCATAACTTAAACCAATTTTCATTGAGACAACCCATAAGATTCGTTCTTGCTCTGTGCACCATTACCCAAAGGTTAGACGCATTTATTCCAAGTTCATTACATATATCTTCCGTACTTAATCCACGTATAGTTTTCATAACAAATACGGCGGATTGCTTTTTTGGCAGCTGAGAAATACATTCCTGTATGGCTAGTCCCAATTCTTCATTTTCTATTGCATCATTTTCAAATGAGCTAAACGGATCCGCTACATTTTCTTCCAGCCAATCTCCTGCGGAATCACTTTGGTTACTATAATTAATTCGTACTTCGGCCTTGCCTTTCTTCGAATTAATTTTTCTGTAATAATCTATGACTTTTCGTTTTAAAATAGCAATAAGCCAGGTGCGTTCCGATGCTGCTCCCTGAAAATTCTTAGCCGATTTTAAACCGGCAAGGAATGTTTCCTGTACCAAATCTTTCGCGATCTCCGCATCACTTACCCGTGCCACGGCATAGTTAAATAGATAGTCGGCATATTTGTCGACCCATGTATTAGGATTTAAAGAATTTTCCGTCATTTTTATACTTGTGGAAACCAAAAATAAATTAATTTTAGTGAAAATATTAATTTTAAATGTAATACGCCTAATTATGAAAAATATCGGTTATCTGATTCTTCTGTTATTTACTCAAATAAGTTGCACTCAAACTAAATCCATGTCAATCACAGAATTGACGCCTCAAAATCTCGAAAATGCAGTGCTTATCGATGTTCGCACCCCTGAGGAGTATGCGGAGGGACATCTGGATAACGCGATCAATATTAATTGGTATGATGAGAATTTTATGAATGAATTCAAGACCATAGAAAAAGAGAAACCCATTTATGTCTACTGCAAAATAGGTGGACGCAGTGCAAGTGCTGCTGAAATGCTCAACTCGTCCGGTTATAAAAATGTAACAGACCTGTTGGGGGGTTATGATGCGCTGGAAGCAAAAAATTAAATTAAGCTGTCTTTTTCATTAATCCAGCACGCTCTAAAAGAGCTTCAATTTTAGGCTCCCTGCCCCTAAAGCGCTTATAAAGGACCATTGGTTTTTCAGTTCCTCCTTTGGAAAGAATATGATCTTTAAATTTTTCAGCTACTTCTTTGTTAAAAATCCCTTTTTCTTTAAAATAATCAAAGGCGTCGGCATCTAATACTTCAGCCCATTTGTAGCTGTAATAGCCCGCGGAATATCCACCCTGAAAAATATGGGCGAATGATACACTCATGCATGTCTCCGGGTTAGTTGGGTAAAGTAAAGTATCTTCGAAAGCTTTAACTTCGTGTGTTTTCACATCTGAAATAACAGAAGGATCAGATGCATGCCATGACATATCCAGGAAACCAAAACTCAGTTGACGCATCGTGGCCATCCCTTCCTGAAATGTTGCAGATTCCTTTATACTTTCAACTAATGACATAGGAATAGGTTCTTCTGTCTCATAGTGCCTCGCAAATACTTCCAGAGCTTCTTTTTCATAACACCAGTTTTCCAATATCTGGCTGGGGAGCTCAACAAAATCCCAATAAACAGAAGTACCGGATAAGCTTGGATAGATCGTATTTGCAAGAATACCGTGGAGAGCATGGCCAAATTCATGAAAGAGCGTTGTAACTTCATTAAAAGTTAACAGGGATGGTTTATTTTCTGTAGGTTTAGTAAAATTGCAAACGTTAGAAACCTGAGGTCTTTCATTCTTGTTGTTCATTATGAACTGGGGCTTAAATGAAGTCATCCAGGCACCAGCGCGCTTCCCTTCCCTTGGATGAAAATCGGCATAGAATAAGGAAACAAATTTATTATTACTATCATAAATTCTATACGTCTTAACTTCCGGATGATACTTGTCTACATCAAATACTTCTTCAAATGATAATCCGTAGAGTCTTTCGGTTATCATAAATACCCCTTCAATAACATTTTCCAGCTTAAAGTATGGTTTGAGCTTTTCATCGTCCAGGCTGAAGCGTTTTTGCTTTAATTTTTCAGAGTAAAAAGATCCATCCCATGACTCTAGTTGCTCAATTCCATCCAGTTCTTTTGCAAACTCTGATAGTTCTTTAAATTCCTGTTTAGCTGCCGGCTTTGCCTTAATCAACAATTCCTTTAAAAAATCGTATACTTTTTCCGGGGTTTCGGCCATTCGCTCTTCTAAAGTGAAATTCGCATGGCTTTTATAGCCTAATAAATTGGCTCTTTCATGTCGAAGATTGGCAATTTGGAGAACATTCGCCTGATTGTCCAGGTCATCATTATGGAACCCTTTGCTCCCAAATGCCATTGACAGGTCTTTTCTCAGTTCTCTGTTGCCTGCATATTTCATAAATGGAATGTAACTTGGATAATCCAGAGTTATAAGCCATCCTATTTTACCTTTACTTTTTGCTAACTGTGCCGCTGCATCTTTCGCACTTTGTGGAAGCCCGTCAAGGTCATCTTCCTTTGTGAGGTGCATCTTATATTTATTTGTCTCTTTTAACAGGTTTTCACCAAATTTTAATTTTAGTGTTGCAAGAGTTGCATCAATCTCCCTAAGGCGTTTTTTTTGTTCTTCATTAAGGTTAGCACCATTTCTGCTAAAATTTTTATACTTTTTATCGAGTAAGGTATGTTGTTCTGCTGTAAGGGGGTATTTGTCTTTATTCTCAAAAACCTTTTTTACTCTTCTGAATAATTTTTCATTTAGGGTAATATCATTATTAAACTCAGACAGTTTTGGTGATATCTCCTGGGCAATCTTCTGGAGGGTATCATTTGTTTCTGCAGAATTCAGGTTAAAAAATAAACTGGCAATACGTTCCAAATGTTGTCCTGAGAATTCTAAAGCCTCAATGGTATTCTCAAAAGTGGGTTCTTCTTCGGAATTGGTTAGTTTATCAATTTCTTTACGAGCATTCTCCATTGCTTGCAGAAAGGCAGGCATAAAATGTTCATTTTTAATACTAGAAAAGGGTGCGGTATCAAATGGCGATAATAGAGGATTCATATATAGACCGATGTTTATTACTTTATTTCTGAAGAGGATTTAATCTGCGGGGGACAACAATGCTTAAATTTATTATTTTGGTTTATTTATTTCCTTAGCACCTTTAATTACTTTATCCTTTAGTCCTTCTTTGTATAAAAGAATTTTATCCAATACACACTGATCACTACTGCCAATGATTTGCGCAGCAAGTATACCCGCGTTTTTTGCGCCGTTAAGAGCAACGGTGGCTACCGGAACACCCCCGGGCATTTGTAAAATAGACAAAACGGAATCCCAGCCATCAATGGAGTTACTGCTTTTAACCGGAACACCTATGACCGGCAGAGGAGATAGTGAAGCTACCATTCCAGGTAAGTGGGCTGCGCCACCGGCGCCTGCTATGATAACAGAATATCCATTTTTATGAGCTTGTTTGCTAAATTCATATAATTTATCCGGCGTTCTGTGGGCAGATACAATATCAACTTCTACCTCAATATCAAATCCCTTTAAAATATCAACTGCTTCCTGCATAATGGGGAGGTCACTTAAGCTGCCCATAATTACTGCTACTTTGCTCATATTTTTATTATTTGCTTATTACTTTAATCGTTTTCTTTACTTTTTCGGCTATAATTCGGGCCTCATCTATATCGTCATGTACAATAGTTACATGCCCCATTTTCCTAAACGGTCGTGTTTCCTTTTTACCATAAATATGAGGAGTAACGCCACTTAGTTTAAAAATTTCTTCAATATTTTGATAAACCACTTCGCCGGTATAGTTTTCTTCACCCACCAAATTAACCATAACCCCTGCCAATTTACTAACTGAAGACCCAAGTGGAAATCCAAGGATGGCTCTCAGGTGCTGTTCAAATTGATTTGTATAACTGGCCTCTATACTGTAATGACCACTATTATGGGGTCTGGGCGCTACCTCATTGACCAAAATCTCATCCTCTGATGTTTGAAACATTTCAACTGCCAGCAGGCCTACATGCTGTAATTTTTCAGACAACTTTAAAGCAATCTTCCTTGCTTTAATAGCAACGTTATTGTCAATTCTGGCAGGGCATAAGACATATTCAACCTGATTGGCTTCCGGATGAAATTCCATTTCCACTACCGGATAATCGATTACATCACCCTGGACATTTCTAGATACTATAACAGCCAGTTCATTTTTAAAAGGAATAAGATCCTCAGCAATACATTCTACATTAGGAAGGTTTTCAAGATCATTCAGGGAACGTACAATTTTCACCCCTTGCCCGTCATATCCAAATTGGGCACTTTTCCATACAAAAGGAAAAGCAATACCTCCATGAGCAACACTATCTTTTATTTCACTTGTATATGCAAATCTGGAAAATGGGGCTGTTGGAATTTGATTGTCAACATAGAATAATTTTTGTTTAGCCTTATTTTGAATAGTTCGAAGGACCCTGGCAGACGGATAAATCTTTTTGCCAATTCCTTCTAATTTTTCAAGGGCATCTAAATTTACATTTTCAATTTCGATAGTAAGTAAATCTACTTCCTTTCCAAAATTGTAAACTTCATCAAAATCCATCAAGCTGCCCTGGACAAATTCGTTACAGGCAATTTTGCACGGTGCCTCGGACGAAGGATCCAGCACTTTGGTATAAATGTCAAACTTCCTGGTTTCGTACAGGAGCATTTTACCCAATTGACCTCCTCCAAGAATACCTAGCTTAAAATCAGAAGAAAAGAAATTCATGAACTTATACTTTCTCAGGTGAATAAGATTATTTTGACTGCCTACAAAAATACATCTAAATGTTAGAATCTGCCGTCCTAAGCCTAAAAAAGAGAAAGCAAAATACTATCTTTGCCATCCTATAAAACCGATACCATTGATAAAGTTGCATGACAAATTGTTTAAGCCATTTCTGAAGGAAGAAGAAATTCAACTTGCAATTAAGAGAATTGCCGATGAAATTGCTAAGGACCATAAAGATGAAGTACCCATATTTGTTGGGGTTCTTAACGGGGCCTTTATGTTTATTTCTGATTTATTGAAATATTATCCCTATCCATGTGAGGTTTCATTTGTAAAATTAGCTTCATACAGGGGCCTGATATCTACTGGGATTGTTGAAACACTATTAGATCTTCCAGAAAATTTGGAGGGGAGAAGTGTGGTTATTATAGAAGATATTATTGACACTGGGAGGACTCTACAGGAATTGGTCCATTTATTTGCAAAGACTACTGTCAAAGAGTTTAAAATAGCAAGCCTGTTTTACAAACACGAAATTTATAACGGAGAATATCCCATTGACTACATTGGAATAGAAATTCCAAATAAGTTTATCGTGGGTTATGGGTTGGATTATAAAGAACAGGGAAGAAATTTAAGAGATGTATACCAACTAAACCAAAACCATATGATTAATCTTGTACTTTTTGGAAAACCAGGAGCAGGTAAGGGAACACAAGCTACTTTTTTAAAGGATCAATATAATCTATTGCATATTTCTACCGGAGATGTTTTTAGATATAATATTAAGAACAATACCGAACTGGGGAAATTAGCACAAACCTATATGGATAAAGGCGAACTGGTGCCTGATGAGGTAACCATTAAGATGCTAAGGGATGAAGTTGAAAAACATCCAGAAGCCAACGGATTTATTTTTGACGGTTTTCCCAGAACCGTGGCCCAGGCAAAAGCACTGGATAACTTAATGGATTCAAAGGAAATGCAAATTGACGCAACTATTGCCTTGGATGCCAATGATGAAGAGCTTATTCAACGCTTATTGGAAAGAGGTAAAATAAGTGGCAGGACTGATGATCAGGACGAGGATAAGATCAGAAATCGTTTTGAAGAATACAATCAAAAAACAGCCCCTCTTAAAGAGTACTATGAAGCTCAGGATAAATTCTACAGCGTTAATGGTATTGGAGCCATAGAGGAGATTACAGAGCGCCTTGGCGGTGTAATTCATTCAATACAGGGCGAAGGGTGATCTGAACAAGACCATAGGCCCATATTATACTACTACTTTTTTTAAAACGAATATTGAGCGATGACCGAAGGGAATTTTGTGGACTATGTAAAGATGTATGTTACCTCAGGTAATGGAGGTAAAGGATCCGTGCATTTGCACAGGGAAAAATTTATAACAAAAGGTGGTCCCGATGGAGGTGATGGTGGTAGAGGAGGTCATATCATTATTCGTGGTAATGAAAACCTTTGGACACTTCTTGGGTTCAAATTTAAGCGACATTTTAAGGCCGGGCACGGTGAACATGGAAGTAAAAACAGAAGTACAGGTGCCGATGGAGCGGATGTATTTTTAGACGTACCCCTGGGAACGATTGTACGCGATTCGGAGACCAATGAATTACTATTTGAGATTACAGCTCACGGAGAAGAAATAATTGCCGTTGAAGGAGGTAAAGGAGGTCGTGGGAATTGGCACTTTAAAACAGCTACAAACCAAACCCCAAGGTATGCACAACCCGGTATTCCCGCACAGGAAAAAGAATTGACTCTTGAACTTAAAGTTTTGGCAGACGTAGGATTGGTTGGATTTCCCAATGCCGGTAAATCTACATTGCTATCAGTATTAACATCTGCAAAACCCAAAATAGCGGATTATGAATTTACTACACTTAAACCGAACTTAGGAATTGTTAAATACCGCGATTTTAGGAGTTTCGTAATGGCAGATATTCCTGGTATAATAGAGGGAGCTGCAGAGGGCAAAGGATTAGGTCATTATTTTCTAAGGCATATTGAGCGAAATTCCATTCTGCTTTTTTTAATACCTGCAGATAGCAATGACATTACTAAAGAGTATGAAATTCTATTAAATGAATTAAAAAAGTATAATCCTGAACTTCTTGATAAAAACAGATTAGTAGCCATCTCCAAGTCGGATATGCTGGATGATGAGCTAATTGGGGAAATGAAAATTCAATTAGATAAGGATTTAAAGCAAACGCCTTATATATTCATCTCTTCTGTATCAGAATTGGGTCTTGATGACCTAAAAGATAAGCTTTGGCAGCTATTAAACGATTAAATAATACAATTTCCAGCTTCCCTGTTTTTTTTCTTTATTTTTATATAAAATCGTTTATGAGAAATATAATCATTTTATTGGTTGTTGTATCCGTGATTTCCTGCAGTACGGTGCGCGTAAACTATGATTTTGATAAATCTGTAGATTTTACCAATTACAGTACTTATAATTATTATCCTGAAATGCAAACCGGTCTGAGTGATTTGGATTCAAAGCGACTTTTTAATGCGATTGATTCAACTATGCAAATGGGTGGAATTTTATTAGCCGAAGAACCGGATTTTTATATCAATATTCAAAGCAAATCTTTTGTAACTGAAAATAATAGTACAGTAGGGGTTGGAATAGGCGGTACAGGCAGTAATGTAGGAGGAGGAGTATCTTTAGGAGTTCCCGTGGGTGGCTCTAATCTGAAACGGGAATTAATTTTTGATCTGGTAGATAGCCAAAAGGATGCCTTGTTCTGGCAAGCGATAAGTCTTAGTAATTTTAGTGAGAATAATTCGCCTCGAACCAGAGAAAAGAAGCTTTATGAAATTGTAGCCAAAGTATTTTCAAAGTATCCACCGGTCATAAAGAAGGGCAAAAATAAATAGTCCAAACTTACCTTAACAAATAAATGGCACTGAAGTAGAATATTCAGGCAGATAATCCTATATATTTAAGCACTGCATTAGTATTTAAAAAGACGGAAGTTTTTCATTTTGAAAAACTTCCGTCTTGATATTGCACTACAACATTCTATGGTTGCAGTAATGGAGCATATTTATCCTTATAACCGAAAAGCACAACAACATTCAATATTATTAATACTAGTGCACCCATGATATTTTCAGGGTCTAAAGATGCATGGAATAAAACAGCATTAATAGATACACTCATTAAAATTAATGCCATCAGAGCTCCATATTTGTTGAAAATTAAAGCAATTCCTGCCACTACTTCAACAATGGCTACCATTGTGAGTGTTTTTGAGCTCATTAGCGCTCCAAAAAAGGCGCCGGCATCACCCGTTGGTGCTTCCATTGGAATAAAATTTAGAAATTTGTTGAGTCCGAAAACCAGGACAAACAGCCCAAGAAGTATTCTTAGGACCATAAAGACTTTTGAATTCATAATGTTTGGTTTTTTGTTATGTCTTAAAACTAGATATAAATTTCGAACTTTGGCGAAATTTAAATTCGTACTTAGATTGCAAAAGGCTTGGAGAAAACTATAACAGGGGCAAACGAGTTGCCTAATAACTACAATTTCCTATAATTTTTAAGGAATCAAATTCGTTTACGACTTAAAAGATGCGAAAAGGATTAGGTGTGAGACACTTCATTTTACTTTTAATTTTACTGGAAGCTGTTTGTTTGAAAGCACAAACAGTTTCTGCTGATATTGCGTATTCAATGGGTGCCGGGAATTACAAGCACGCCAGTGAATTATTATTACAACAACCCAACCTGTATTCTAATCCTGTTTTATTGGACAAGTTGGGTGAAACTTATGCATATCAGGAAGAATGGGACAAAGCTATTGAGATTTATAAAAAGCTTACCATCTTAGATGAGGATAACCCTTCCTACTTTTTTAGGTATGGTGGCGTTTTAGCAAAAAAGGCCCAAAACAGTAATCTTTTGGTTGGACTCACTCTTTTAGGGCGTATAAAATCCAGTTTTAATAAAACCCTGGCCCTTGACCCTTATCATCCAGGAGCACACTGGGCTCTAATAGATCTTTATGTTTCATTGCCGGGAATAGTTGGTGGAAGCTATGATAAGGCCTATGAATTGGCTAAAGAACTTAAGAAAATTTCACCTATTGACAGCTATTTGGCCCTTGGCTATGTATATGAATATGACGATGAACCGGTTAAGGCTAAGACAAATTATTTAGCGGCATTGGCATTGGTGAATGATCATACGGAATTTGAAAGAAATCATTTAAATTATCAGCTGGGTAAGGTATACAGCGATTATGGCATTCAATTAGATAGGGGAATAGAATATATGGCCAGATATATTGAGAAGCATTCTATTAAAGATGGTGTGCCGCTGGAATGGGCTTATTATCGAATGGCACTTTTATACCGGAAAAAAGGGAACAAACAGAATTCTTTATTTTGGATAAACAAGGCCTTGAAAAAACGAACTGACTTTAAAAGAGCACAGGAAGAAAAACAAAAAATTCTAGCTCTAAATGGATAGATTTTGGGCCTGAATTAAATGATTAAGTCCGTTTTGTTAAAGTGATTTTAATAAACCGCCATCAATGGGAATATTTGTTCCTGTTATATATGATGCTTTATCCGAAGCAAGAAAAGCAACCAAATATCCATATTCATTGGGATCTCCTATGCGTTTCATAGGTACCTGATCTTCCATGGCCATACGGACTTTATCTACAGGGATACCCATTTGTTCCGATTTCTTTTTATTCAAATCTGTGATCCGCTCCGTGTCAAAATATCCCGTTAAAATATTGTTTACCGTAATTTTATCAGAAGCAACCTCATTGGCTAAGGATTTTGCCCATGTAACAACTGCGGCCCGGATAGTATTTGAAAGTGCCAAATAACCCAGTGGTTCCTTTACAGATATTGACGCCACGTTAATTATGCGCCCCCACTTATTTTGCATCATGTGTTTTAAAGCCAACTGAGTAGTGTATACAACAGATTTAAACAACAGATCAAAAGCCTCTTGATAGTCAGAAACGCCCTTTTCTAATGCGCTGCCAGAAGATGGCCCCTGAGTATTATTAACCAGGATGTCCACCTTATGAGTTTCAAAATATTTAGTGATTTTTTTTTGATAACTATTAAAATCCAAAAAATCTACAACCAGATAGTTATGAGGATGTCCTTCATTATACGTCAGCCCCGTTACAATAGATTTTAATTGATCTTCACTTCTGGCCATAAGCGTAACACTGGCGCCACTTTCTGCCAACTGCCGGGCTATAGCCTTACCAATGCCACGGCTGCTGCCACCAATTAAAGCTCTTTTGCCTTTTAATGAAATCTTCATAAAACTACTTTTTGAAAATCTTTAAATCGAATGTTTTTAACTGCCTATATATTCTTCCCTAACCGGGCTAAAAATATCCATTAATTTACATGGTGTTAAAGCCTTTCCGCTGTGCGGGGCAAAGGGCGGAATAACTACAAGATCATCCGGTTTATAGAGTTTGGTAATTCCATTGACCGTAAACTCAAAAGTGCCTTCTAAAACCTGCATTATTTGTTCATTTTTATGAGAATGTTCAGGCACTGTGGCACCCTCTTCCACATCCCAATAGGCCAGAGTCATATTTTCTGTATGTATCATTTTGCCATGATAACCAGGCATAATTTCCTGAGAAGTAATTTCTGAGAGTTTTATAGTCATAATTATCCGGAACAAATATTTTCGATAACTGGCTTGTTAATCTGCTTTCGTTCCGTTACGAAGATAAAAATAATAACATGCTTAAAGAAGGTTTGAGATGCTCTTTTCAATTCCTATCTTTAGCATCTAATTTTATTGTACATGCGCATACATTTTATTGCGATTGGAGGTAGTGCCATGCATAATCTGGCCCTGGCTCTGCATCAGAAGGGATATATTGTTAGCGGGAGTGATGATGTAATATTTGAACCCTCTAAAAGCAGATTGGCAAAACAAGGAATCCTCCCTTCACAGTTTGGTTGGTTTCCAGACAAAATAGAAACTTCTTTGGATGCTGTTATTCTTGGAATGCATGCTAAGGCTGATAATCCTGAATTGATAAAAGCCAAACAGCTTGGTCTGAAAATCTATTCTTATCCAGAATTCCTCTACGAACAATCTAAACACAAAACTCGTGTTGTTATTGGAGGAAGTCATGGTAAGACTACCATTACATCAATGATTCTTCATGTAATGAATTATCATGGAAGGCAGGTAGACTATATGGTTGGTGCTCAATTGGAGGGATTTGACCGGATGGTGCATCTTACCGAGGAAAACGATTTTATAGTTTTAGAGGGAGATGAGTATCTTTCCTCTCCTATAGACAGGAGGCCAAAGTTTCACCTTTACAGACCCAATATTGCCTTGTTAAGCGGAATAGCCTGGGATCATGTCAATGTTTTTCCCACTTTTGAAAATTATCTTGAGCAATTCCGGATTTTTGTGGATAGCATAATTAAAGGTGGGAGTATTACGTATAATGAGGAAGATGTAAATGTAAAAAGTATCGTTGAAGCCTCAGCAAATTCAATACGGAAACTTCCCTATTCTACTCCGGATTTTTTTGTTGAACACGGGAAGACTTTTTTAAATACCGGGGAGGGTCCATTGCCCCTCGAGATTTTCGGACATCATAATTTGAATAACCTGGCGGGAGCAAAGTGGATTTGTCAAAACATGGGGATTGATGAGGAAGACTTTTATGAGGCAATTACTTCATTTAAAGGCGCTTCAAAACGCCTGGAAAAGATTGGTGAAAGGGATAATACGATAATTTACAAAGATTATGCTCATTCACCAAGTAAAGTCGCAGCAACCACAAAGGCGGTAAAAGAACAGTTCCCGGATCGAAAATTGATTGCTTGTCTGGAACTACATACCTATAGCAGTCTAAATGCCGAATTTTTAAAGGAATATAGGGGGTCTTTAAAAAAAGCAGATGTATCTGCGGTATTTTATATTCCTGAATCAGTTAAAATAAAGGGTTTGGCCGAAATAACAAAAGATCAGATAGGGCAGGCATTTCAACAGCAAGACATTAACATTTTTACCAATAGTGATTCCTTTAAAGAATTTCTTTTTGAACAGGATGTTACTAATAGTGTCATATTATTCATGAGTTCAGGAAATTATGGTGGCCTGGATTTGAAAGAGATCGTAAACATGATTGAAATTAACTAACACTGTTTAATCAATTATTACGCTCCTTTAAACACGCCTGTCAGACCCTGAATTGCCTGAGATGATGATCTAAGTGCTTGTATTCCAGTTTACCCCATTGCTCTGGGGTAAAATCGCCAAAAATTGGATGTGCATTCCAGTCCTTTCTATCTCGCAGGCTATATAACTCTTTAATTAGTTCCTGTAACTTTTTATGTTCAACCTCAAATTCCTTTTCTTCTTTAGCCCTGGCAAAAGGTGTGGTAGGTAAGTTTTTTCGCCAGGGCTTATCACTGTACATGGACTTTTTAAAGAACCAGCTAATCAATGGATTTCCCCGTTTGGTATATTTTTTATTCTTTATCACGTCTTTAACGAAAACCTGACAATGCCATAGCATTTGGCCAACGCTCATTTTACCCCATAAACCTTCTGAATCCTGACTTAGTTTGTTAAATCGTTCTTCAACTTCTTTAAATGTAGATTCATCAAAAATCGATTTCATGATATCTTAGATAGGATTTTATGAATGAAATTTACAATATTTTTTTTTGTTGATTATCTTTAGGCCATGGAACAAAAACCTACTTCTTTTTCCATTAAGAATTGGTCTGACGATGACAAACCAAGGGAAAAACTATTGCATAAAGGGCGTTCAGTACTTTCAAATGCCGAGCTAGTAGCTATATTGATTGGTTCAGGGACCAAAAATGAAACAGCAGTAGCTCTTTCCAAAAGAATTTTGGCTTCCACCAATAATAACCTAAACGAATTGGGTAAGGTATCCATAAAACAATTAATGAAATTTAAAGGTATTGGTGAGGCGAAGGCCATATCTATTGCAGCGGCTTTAGAGATAGGCAGAAGGAGGCAAAATGAGAAGGCGATGGTGAAGGCGCAGATCTCCGGTAGTCAGGCGGTATTCGATCTTCTACAACCCTTGGTTGCAGACCTTCCTCATGAGGAGTTTTGGATTGTTTACTTAAATAACTCAAATAAAGTTATACATAAGGCTCAATTAAGCAAGGGAGGTATAACTGGCACCTTGGTCGACGTTCGTTTGGTAATGAAACAAGCACTGGAATTAGGGGCTGTGTCATTAATATTGGCCCATAATCATCCGTCAGGGGCACTTAAACCGAGTGAGGCCGATAAAAAAATCACAAATAAACTTCAGAAAGCTTCGGAAGCCATGGATATCAGGGTACTAGATCACGTAATTATTACCCAAAACAAATACTATAGCTTTGCCGATAATAATTTGATATAAATATGCTTTTGATATATACCCATAAAATTACTCCACGTTTCAGTTACACGATGAAACAAGTTTTCACAAGGATACTGGGGATAGATATCATTTTTACTACAAAGGTTGAGGATTTTATCAAACATACCGGCCCCAAGATCACTTACAGTAAACAACCTTTGCAGAATGAGTTTTTTGTTAGAAGCAATGAACTGTTATTTGTACATGGGATAAATGATTTACAACTAACTGTTGAAGATTGGGAGGGTACCCCTTGTTTTTTTAGAACAAATGAACCCAGTGCTATTCCCTATGATATTTTTTCGGCAAGCTTTTATCTTTTATCTAGATATGAAGAGTATTTACCTTACCTAAAAGACACACATGGCAGGTTTCCACCATTAGAAAGTATTGCTTCTACTTTTAACTTTATGCAATTACCTGTTGTGGATATTTGGGCATACAAATTTCTTGATAAGCTTATAGGACGTTTTCCTACCATAGTTAGTAAAAAGCGAAAGTATCAACATACTTCTATTATTGATGTTACTACTTCACACTGTTTTGCACATAGAGGGCCCATAAGAAGCTTAGCAGGCTTGTTGTATGACTTAGGCACTTTTAGATTGAAGCGTGTAGTACAGCGCACTTCTGTATGGCTGAAGATTAAAAAAGATCCTTATAATAACTTCACCAGCTTAATAGAGATTCAGAAGAAATATCAAATAAAGAGTATATTCTTTTTTCAGTTCGCCAATTATTCAACCTATGATAAAAATGTTTCACCCGAAAATAATAACTTTAAATACCTGATTAAATCTGTGGCAGACTATAGCTTGGTATCTCTGGCAGCTTCATATAGTTCATTTAAGAATATTGAATTATTAAAAGAGGAGAAAAAGAGGTTATCCAACGTGGTAAACAGGCCAATAAATTATTCCAGGATGAGATATAACAGGGTAGATATTCCTCATACATACAGTAACCTTGTAGAAGCCGAATTTACAGATGACTACACCATGGGATATACTCATGAAATGGGCTTTAGAGCAGGTACATGTACGCCTTTTTATTTCTATGATATTACAAAGGAAGAAAAACAACCAATAAAAATTCACCCCTTCGCTGTCCATGACTATGCCTTACTTAATTCCAATTCTGAAGATGAAGCACTTGATAAGATTGGTATTTATTATGATCAGGTAAAAAAGGTGAATGGACACTTTATTACTATTTTCTCTAACGAATTATTGGGTGGAGATCAGGCGATTAACTGGTTAAGTTTATACAATAAAGTAATTGAGAAGTATCATGTATAGCCAAAATATTTCGGATATATTTTTTGATTTGGACCATACACTTTGGGATTTTGAAAGGAATTCAGCATTGACATTCCAAAAAATATTTACTGAAGTTGAAATAAACGTCAACCTCTCCAAATTCTTAGAAGTCTATGTGCCGGTGAATCTCGCATTTTGGAAATTATATCGCGAAGATAAAGTCAAGAAACCTGAATTGCGTTATCAAAGGCTAAAAACAACTTTTGATGCTATACAATTTGACATTAAAGATGAAGTTATAGATATTTTATCGACGGAATATATTACTAATCTTGCCTCATACAATAACCTTTTGCCACATACAATTGAAATTCTGGATTACTTAAAACCAAAATATAAACTACATATCATTACAAACGGATTTGAAGAAGTACAGACTAAGAAATTGGTAAACTCAAATATTTTAGGATATTTTGACCAGGTTATTAATTCTGAAATGGCTGGAGTAAAAAAACCCAATCCGGCAATTTTTGAACTCGCACTAAAAAAGGCTAATACTGCAGCGGATAAGTCACTTATGGTTGGTGATAATATTGAGGCGGACATACTAGGGGCGAAGGCTGTAGGACTTCATACTTTACATTTTAATGCCCATAATGATCCGAAACATGAACATTGCGTTATGATTCATAATTTAAGTGAAATAAAAAACTATTTATAGAGTTATATAAGGGAGAATAATATAGGAGGCAATACCTATTTAGGTGGTTTCAATAAATGATTAACCATGTTAAAACTGGTATATAGCAATGAAGTATATCCCAAAATATCTATTTACCATTCTTTTCTGTGTTGGAATCTTAGGTTCCTGTGCGGAAAAACAGGATTTTGATCAATTGGATAATCTTGAGGTTACTCCTATCGCAGAAGCCAGTATTCTTTATGTTGAGACCCCTGAGCGTATCATTAATCAGGTAACCGGGATAAATTTTTACTCTCAAACATTTAATTTCGACGCCTTTAGCGAAGAGTTTTTTTCTGATAATGTCTTAGATGGTGTAGTAACGTATGAAGTGGAAAATACAACAAGTAAACCTCTTGATATCACTTTTGAATTTTTAGATGATACGGGGAATTCTTTGGATTCTGAAAATTTTACCGTTAATGCCGCCCCAACTGCAATATTACAACGTGAAATTGCTTATGGACCGGCAGGCAGGAGCCTGGATATTATTAGAAATACCTCTGCCATTAGAGTAAGTGCCATAAATCTAGGTGATAATACCAGTGTGTCTGCTTTACCTAACCCAACAGTTTTCTTAAGATCCAGCTCTAAATTCAGGATTCGGCTAAAATGATAAAAAGCCTGTCCCTTTTTATTACTCTCATTGTGGGGTACATGACTCTCCACGCCCAAAATAAAGAGGTGTTATATGATTTCATTGAGATTCCACAGGCTTTAATGGTTAATCCGGGGATGAATACCATTTATAATTGGTATGCCGGGGTCCCTTTTATATCTGGTATATATGCGCAGGGAGCCACAAGCGGACTTACGGTAAATGATATTTTTGCTGCTGATGGACTCGATATTAATCAGAAAGTAAGAGATCGTGCATTGAATTCATTGAGCAAACGCGATGAAGTAAATGGAATCTTTCAGGTTGACATATTAAATGGTGGATTCCGTGGACAAAAGGACCCGGCTAATTTCTTCTCATTTGGAATGTATGTTGAAGGCTACGCCCTAAATTATTGGCCAAAAGACCTTGCAATTTTAGCTTATGAAGGTAATGCGGACAGATTGGGACAAAGATTTGATCTAAATGATCTCAATACCAGTGGGCAATTCATAAATGTCTTGCATTTCGGAATTAATAGACAAATAAAGAATAATCTCACATTGGGTGCCCGGATCAAATTGTATTCCGGTATAGTAGATATTAATTCAACAAATAATAGCGGTTATTTCGAGACCACAGTAGGCCAGAATAATTTGTTGAGGAACACCTTGGTTTCGGATATGCGATTAAGAACTTCTGGCCTGGATGCTCTTATAGATGCCAATGATAATGGTGGGAGTATAGGAAGTTTACTAACAAAAAGGGGACTTTTTGGTGGTGATCCCGGGCTTGGTTTTGATTTAGGAGTTACCTACAATCTCAATGATCAAACCGTAATCACCGGAAGTCTTTTGGATATCGGATTATTATATCACACTTCTGATGTAACTAGTTACTCGCTTGAAGGGAGTGCGTCTATTGAGGGGGTAGAAATTATTTTACCAGAAGCGCTTAGCGATCCTAATGCCGATTTTTGGGAAGATCTTGTGAATGAAATTGAAGAATTAGTTCCTTTTGAAGAAAACAGTAAAAACTATGTCACTTTCAGGCCGATAAAATTCTATTCGTCCATTCGTTATAATTTTGGCAAGCAAGGCGAACCAACTGAAGCTTGCGATTGTGATAATCAAACTGATAGTGGAGACAGATCTTTATATTATCTGAACAGTGTAGGAGGGCAATTGTATGCCATAAACAGGCCGCGGGGTCCGCAGTTTGCAGTAACGGCATTTTATCAAAGAAGATTTGCTAAAGTCCTTGCATTAAAAGCGACTTATACCGTTGATAAATTTACCGCTTCGAATATAGGTTTGGGTATGAGTCTTCAGGCCGGACCTGTGAACCTCTACATTATGGGAGATAATTTATTGGCCTACGGGAATATTGCTGACAGCAACTACGCTTCTTTTCAATTAGGATTAAATATCATATCTTGGGAAAGAAACTGAGATATAATTTAAATGAAGAATATATTTTCCTGCCTTTTTTTAGTTTTTGCATTTTCATATGGGCTACAAGCCCAATTAAATGATTATAAATACATAATTGTACCAAGAAGTTTTCAGGGTTTTAAGTATCCGAATCAATACAAAACCAGTACGCTTATAAAGCACCTTTTTACAAAAAGTGGATTCCAGACTTTTTATAAAGATGATCATGATCCGGAACTTTATTCAAACAGATGTCTGGGCCTCCTGGTGCGATTAGATCATAAATCTGGTATGTTTATTACCAGAGTTACTATTAGTCTGGAGGATTGTAATTCCAAAAAAATCTTTACTAGCCTGCAAGGAAGCAGTAAAGAAAAGGATTACACATTGAGTTATAAAGAAGCCATTGAGATGGCCTTTACATCAATTGCTGCGTTAGACTATAGCTATAACCCTGCAATTAGTAATAGTATCACAGTTAGTGCGACAATGCCTGGGGCAGACGAAAAAAGCACATTACCGCCAAATAAGGAGATACAAGCACCTATTCCCACTCAAGAGCTTACAGGGCAGACCGGAAAGGCAGCAATTGCTGCAACAATGACGGCTGAACCTGCAGCAGTCGAAGCAGCAGCAATGAGCACCATTAC
>CBDTVZ010000003.1:0-48178 GCA_965363995.1 uncultured Eudoraea sp. | reverse complement strand
CTGGCTTTTCTCCTTTACTGGCCGTAATAATACCTAATCTGGTATTTGGTATTTTGGGATTTTATTTGCTTAGAAATGCCAAACGATAGGTTAAAAAAATACCGGCATCTTCACTTGATTTTGCTATTTGGGGCTTTACAGTAATACTTGAGAAGATAAGTTCAATAGATGCAATGCCTTTGGTATCGAATGCTAATCACATCTTCTTTAGTTAGTAGTTTTCCATTTTTATCCTGACCCCTGTAAGTACGGCTTATGCTTTTATTGCCACAATAAAAGTTATGAGACTCATCAGTCCCTATGCGGATATGCTAACTATAAATTTAGAATCAATTTATTGCGTTTTTCCGGCGCTTTTAATCTTTGGGCAAAGTGAGAATATGAGTCAGCTTTTTTATATTGGAACTCTAATTATAATTGCTAATGGTATCTAAAGGAATAGGGAAAAATCAAAATATAAAAATGGATTAAGATGTATGGTTTCGTGATGTGTTTATTAATTTAATGTATAAGACGACATAAAATTTTATATTTGTTCAGACAATCAAACTAATGCCATCTTTATAAGTGGCAAAAACCTTTTTTAATGGAATATTTGGAATTTGAACTTCCTATTAAGGAATTGGTAGAGCAATTGGAAAAATGCCAGATTATTGGCGAGGAGAGTGAAGTTGATGTAACTGAAACCTGCCGGCAAATTGAAAAAAAATTGGACGAAACACGGAAAGATATCTATAAAAATCTTTCGGCGTGGCAGAGGGTACAACTTTCAAGACATCCAAACAGACCTTATACTTTGGATTATATTAAAGCCATTTGTGGGGATACCTTTTTAGAATTACATGGTGATAGAAATGTGAAAGATGACAAGGCCATGATAGGTGGTCTGGGCAAAATTGGCGACCAAAGTTATATGTTTATTGGCCAACAGAAGGGATATAATACCAAGACCAGACAGTACAGGAATTTCGGGATGGCCAATCCTGAAGGATATAGGAAAGCGCTCAGACTTATGAGATCTGCTGAAAAATTTGGAATCCCTGTTGTTAGTTTAATAGACACTCCCGGAGCTTATCCCGGTATTGAAGCAGAAAAGCGAGGACAAGGGGAAGCTATAGCCAGAAATATACTAGAAATGACCCGCCTTAAAGTACCAATTATTGTGGTGATAATAGGAGAAGGTGCTTCTGGTGGTGCTCTGGGAATAGGAGTAGGGGACAAGGTTTTGATGCTCGAAAATACCTGGTATTCTGTTATATCACCGGAATCCTGTTCTTCAATTTTATGGAGAAGTTGGGAGTACAAGGAAATTGCCGCTGAGGCATTAAAACTCACGGCAACAGATATGAAAAAATTAAAACTGATTGATGAGATTGTTCGGGAACCATCTGGGGGTGCTCATAGCAATAGAGAAAAAACTTTTGAAATTGTCAAAAATAAAATTGCTAAGAATTATGAGGATCTCAAAAAGTTATCACCAAAGGAATTAGTTACCGCCCGAATGAATAAATATGCAAATATGGGTGTATTTAACGGCTAATAAGCGTTTTTATCAGGATAAGGAAAATCCGGGGAATTCATTCTTCGGATTTTTTACGTTATCAACACAATTTCGTAACTTATCAACATACTAATTGTTAATTAACTGTTGATATCCGAAAACCTTAATTTAAAGTTAACTTAAGGTTAATTGCATACTTTTACACCCATGGAAAAACCCAGTCCAATTATTGGTCATAAAATAGGCAAGCCAGCAATCATCAACCTTGAGAAGGGTAAAATACCCCCTCAAGCAGTTGATTTAGAGGAGGTTGTGCTTGGTGCAATGATGATTGATAAGAAAGGAGTGGATGAGGTTATTGACATTTTACATCCTGATGCGTTTTATAAAGATGCACATAGTTATATATACGAAGCTATCTTTAAATTGTTCGAAAGTTCGGAACCGGTGGATTTATTAACCGTTTCCAGCCAACTACGGAAGGATGAGCGACTTGAGTCTGTAGGTGGAGATTTTTATTTAATAAGATTGACTCAAAAAGTAGCTTCATCCGCACATATTGAGTTCCATGCAAGGATTATTCTTCAAAAATATATTCAGCGTAGCCTTATTAAAATTTCAAGCGAAATTATTGAAGATGCTTATACAGATTCTACTGATGTTTTTGACCTCCTAGATAGCGCAGAAGCAAAATTATATGAAGTTACACAAGGAAATTTAAAGCGTTCTGCTGAAACAGCTCAAAACCTGGTGATACAGGCCAAAAAGAAAATTGAAGAAATATCAAATAAGGATGGATTAAGTGGAATTCCTTCTGGTTTTGATAAGGTAGACAGACTTACATCTGGATGGCAGCCAAGTGATTTGATAATTATAGCTGCCCGACCTGGTATGGGTAAGACTGCGCTCACTCTCTCAATGGCAAGAAATATGGCTGTCAATTCCAATATCCCTGTAGCCTTTTTCTCTTTGGAGATGTCTTCGATTCAATTAATCACCAGGCTCATATCCTCAGAAACAGGTTTGCCATCCGAGAAACTTAGAACGGGAAGACTGGAAAAACATGAATGGGAACAATTAAATGTAAAAGTAAAAGCACTTGAAAAAGCTCCCTTATTTATCGACGATACGCCCTCACTATCCATTTTTGATCTTAGGGCAAAAGCGAGAAGATTAGCATCACAACATAATATTAAACTTATAGTTCTTGATTATTTGCAACTAATGACAGCGGGTGGCAGCCAAAAAGGTGGAAATAGGGAACAGGAAATTTCAACTATTTCGAGAAATTTAAAAGCTCTGGCAAAAGAATTAAATGTTCCGGTAATTGCTTTGTCTCAGCTGTCAAGGGCAGTGGAAACACGTGGAGGTAGTAAAAGACCTATCTTGTCTGATCTCCGTGAATCTGGTGCTATTGAGCAGGATGCGGATATCGTTTCCTTTATTTATCGCCCCGAATACTATAAAATTGACGAATGGGATGATGAAGAGCGAACTCCTACTCAGGGACAGGCAGAGTTTATTGTAGCTAAACACAGGAATGGTGGTTTAGATAATATTAGGTTAAAGTTCATTGCACAACTGGGTAAATTTGATAACTTGGATGACTTTGATTCACCATTTGAGTTTCAGTCAAAGATGAATATAGATGGGGATAATCCATTCATTACAAAAAATCTACCAAACGCCGAAGAAGCTTTTGGAAGTGCTATGAATGAGGATTCCGATGTAGACCCGAATGACAATGATGTACCTTTTTAAAACCTGCTTACTCCAAATTAGGAAACCTGCCACTACAACCTTTCTGATACTAATACTATTTCTTTTTTGTGCTTCCTTTCAATCCAGAGCTTCTACAATTCTCATCCCTATGGATGCGGAAAGTCAGGAAAACCATCTAAAGGCATACGGCATTACCTACTGGGTATTAACCAAACAACAAAAGGTACAATGGTTACTCAACTACAGGGGAGGGTCATTTTTATTGCCCGATGGGGAAAGTATCAGGAAAGAGTGCCAGATTCGGGGTGTTACCTTTGAAATCTTGTCAGACGGACAGACACAATCAATTTTGGATGGGATAAGTAGCCCGTCTAAAAATCAGGAAGCGGTGATTCTTGAGAAAGCACCAAAAATAGCGGTCTACTCACCCAAGAATAATCAGCCCTGGGATGATGCAGTAACCATGGCATTGACCTATGCGGAAATTCCTTATAGCACTATTTACGACGACGAAGTGCTTGATAATAAACTTGTTTTATATGATTGGCTTCATTTGCATCATGAAGATTTTACAGGACAATATGGTAAATTTTATGGAGCTTACAGGGCGGCTCCATGGTATATTGAAGGAAAGCAGGAGGCTGAGGCGTTAGCGGCAAAGCTTGGATTCAAGAAGGTATCAGAAGAAAAAAGAGCGGTTGTACTTAAAATAAGAAATTATGTAATTGGTGGAGGATTTATGTTCGCGATGTGCTCGGCAACAGATAGTTTCGATATTGTCCTCGCTGCTGATGGAGCTGATATTTGTGAACCAATGTTTGATGGGGATCCGTCAGATGCTAATTATCAAAGCAAGTTGGATTTAAAAAAGACCTTTGCCTTTACTAATTTTACATTAGAAAGAAACCCATTACGCTATGAATTTTCATCTATTGATATGACCAGTAAACGCAGCAACGTTGCAAAAGAAACTGATTATTTTAGCTTGATGGATTTTTCAGCAAAATGGGACCCTGTTCCAACTATGCTATGCCAGAATCACACCTCTTTGGTTAAAGGTTTTATGGGGCAGACAACAGCTTTTGCCAGAGATGAAGTTAAGGCAACTGTACTGGTCTTAGGAGAAAATAAAATTAATGGTGAAGCACGTTATATTCATGGTATAAAGGGTAAAGGATTTTTTACTTTTTATGGAGGACATGATCCGGAAGACTACCAGCATAGGGTAGGGGATCCTAAAACTGAATTGGAACTTCATCCAAATTCACCCGGCTACCGGCTTATTTTAAATAATGTTCTATTTCCGGCAGCACGCAAGAAAAAACAAAAGACCTAGCTTTTATCCTTTATTAATTTTTCCAGAATGTGCTCTACCCCAAAGTCGTCATTGCTCAAGGTCATGTAATTTGAAGCTTTTAATACATTTGGATGTGAATTAGCCATAGCAAAACTATATTTTGCCAGAGCAAGCATTTCCAGGTCGTTATTGTAGTCACCAAATACCAGAGTTTCTTCAGGACTAATGCCGTGTTGCTCCTGTATCTTCTTTAACGCAAAACCCTTATGTGCATTTATATGAGATAAATCTACCCAGTTTTCACCGGAGACTTTGACCATAAGTTTGCGTTCCAGGTGTTTTACAGCCGGATATATATATTTTTCCGAGCCTCCATAGTGATATACAGCAATTTTAATTATTTCGTCATCAAACTTCTGCAGATCGTCTAAAATCGCATATTTGGTATAGTACTCTTTAAGAGTATTAATAAATTTTGGAGAGTTACCAAGTATATAGGCGTTATGTTTACTACATAATACAGGGAATGCCCCGTCAATCTGACCTAAAACTTCAAGAATGACATTCTTTGAAACTGGATCCAAAGGAGTCGAAATCAGTTCCTGATCATTGTGCATAACCAATCCTCCATTCTCAGCGATGATAATTATTTCACTTTGTATTTGACTTAGTTTCTCAGCAATACTGTTGTATTGGCGGCCACTGGCCGCTACAAAAAGGATTTCTCTTTTTTTTAATTCCTCATACAATTCAAAAAAATGCTGACTAACTACATGTCTGGAATTTAATAGTGTTCCATCCATATCTGTAACTACCATTTTAATCGCCGATAAATTCATATTACTGGTTGTAGAGCGCAAAGGTATTTTTTATGTTTAAATTACTGGTAAATTTCATGAAGTTTTACACTAACATATACTGAGATGAATATTTATCAAAAAGAAATACGATTAAAACCCTATAAGCGAGGTTTTCATTTAATTACGGAGACAATAAAAGAAAGCTTTCCAGAATTACAAGGGATAAAGATGGGCATCCTGAATGTGTTCATAAAGCATACATCAGCAAGTTTAACTATTAATGAAAATGCTGACCCAACGGTGCGTTCAGATTTTGAGGCACATATGAATATCATGGTACCTGAGGATGCGCCATATTATGCACATACCTTTGAAGGATCCGATGATATGCCGGCTCATATAAAAGCTTCTCTAATGGGGTCATCAATTCAAATTCCGATTAGCAGAGGACAGTTAAATCTGGGCATTTGGCAAGGGATATATTTATGCGAACACAGAAATAACGCTTCGGGTCGTAGTTTGATCCTAAGCTGTTTTGGTAGTTAACTTTTAGTAAGTAGTATAAAAAAAGCCCTGACGGTTTGAGTCAGGGCTTTAGAGCGAGAATTCTTTTTACTATTTTACCTTATCCACAATGGCTTTAAAGGCATCTGGGTGGTTCATTGCCAAATCTGCAAGGACTTTTCTATTAAGTTCTATTTTGTTGGCTTTTACTTTACCCATAAATTGCGAATAAGACATTCCATGTAATCTTGCACCTGCATTAATACGGGTGATCCATAGTGCACGGAAATTTCTTTTCTTATTTCTACGGTCTCTATAAGCATATACCATTGCTTTTTCCACCGCATTTTTGGCTACTGTCCAGACGTTTTTACGTCTTCCAAAGTAACCTTTAGCTTGCTTCATCACCTTTTTTCTTCTGGCTCTGGAAGCGACTGAATTTACTGATCTTGGCATTTTTTTACATTTGTTTTTGTAGTAGGCGGTTCAAAGAATTATTCTAAAAACACTTTTATAAGCCCAACTCCACGGTTAATACTGATTACCTAAAGGTCAATTTATTTTAAACCTAATTGTCCCTTAATATTTGCAACATCAGAGTCATGTACTAATGTCGAATGCGTTAGCTTAAGCTTGCGCTTTTTAGATTTCTTTGTCAAAATGTGACTCTTAAAAGCATGCTTTCTTTTAATTTTACCAGAGCCCGTAAGCTTAAACCGCTTTTTGGCACTGGATTTTGTTTTCATCTTAGGCATTTTCTTCCTATTTTTTTATTAATCTCGCTTCTTTTCTTTCTTATTTTTTGGTCTTAGGAGATATGAACATTGTCATTCGCTTTCCTTCAAGTCTTGGCATCTGCTCAACCTTGCCAAATTCTTCCAATTCCTGTGCTAGTTTCAATAAGAGTATTTCTCCCTTATCCTTATAAACTATAGATCTTCCTTTAAAAAAAACATAGGCTTTTAATTTAGCTCCGTCCTTAAGAAACTTTTCGGCATGTTTCTTTTTAAATTCATAATCGTGATCATCTGTATTGGGCCCAAATCTAATTTCTTTTACGATTACTTTAGTAGCCTTTGCCTTCATTACCTTTTCTCGCTTTTTCTGCTCGTAAAGGAATTTTTTGTAATCTATTATCTTACATACTGGTGGATCCGCTTTAGGGGAAATTTCCACCAAATCCAGACCTTGTTCTTCTGAAAGAGCAATAGCTTTATCAATGGGAAATACTCCCACTTCAACGTTATCACCTACCAAGCGAACACTTGGTGACGTAATTTTTTCATTGATTTTGTGAGGATTCTTGTTTTCCCTCCGAGGTTGGGGCCTAAATCTTCTTCGTATTGCTATGGCTAATATATTTAATTAAACGTTATTATTCTTAAAACGACTTTAATGTACTACTTATTTCCTTTTCGACCAAGTTTGCAAATTCATTTAGACTAAGCATTCCCAAGTCTTCACCCCCGTGCTTGCGGACCGAAATTGTATTTTGTGCCTCTTCATTTTCACCTACGATAAGCATAAATGGTATTTTATTCATTTCTGCCTCTCGTATTTTCTTTCCTACTGTCTCGTTCCTAACATCAATGAGCGCGCGAATTTCGTCATTTTCCAATGAATTTAAAACTTTTTCCGCATATTTTTCATGTTTCTCACTTACCGGCAGAATAATAGCCTGATCTGGTGTGAGCCATAATGGAAAATTTCCTCCGGTATGTTCAAGTAACAAGGCTACAAATCGTTCCATGCTGCCAAAAGGCGCCCTGTGAATCATAACAGGTCTGTGTGCCTGATTGTCACTGCCTTTATAAGTAAGATCAAAGCGCTCTGGAAGATTGTAATCCACTTGAATTGTTCCCAATTGCCAATTTCTTCCAAGGGCATCTTTGACCATGAAATCTAATTTAGGACCGTAAAAAGCGGCTTCACCTTTTTCAATTACAAAATCCAAATTTTTTTCTTCAACGGCGTTAATGATCGCTTTTTCCGCTTTGTCCCAGTTTTCTATTGAACCAATATATTTTTCTGGCTTTTCCGGATCTCTTAGGGATACCTGAGTGGTAAAGCGTTCAAAGCCTAATGAGCCTAAAACATAGAGTGAAAGGTCAATCACATTTATAAATTCCTGATGTAACTGATCCGGTGTGCAAAATATATGTGCATCATCTTGTGTAAAACCCCTTACCCGTGTAAGTCCGTGTAGTTCGCCACTTTGTTCATAACGATAAACCGTGCCAAATTCAGCAAAACGTTTTGGGAGTTCCCTGTAGCTCAACGGTTTGAAATTAAATATTTCGCAGTGGTGGGGACAATTCATTGGTTTTAACAAAAATTCCTCATCTTCCTTAGGGGTATGAATAGGCTGAAAACTGTCTTCTCCATATTTGTCATAATGTCCGGAAGTGACATATAATTCTTTTTGCCCAATATGGGGAGTAATTACCATTTCGTAACCAGCCTTTTTTTGAGCTTTCTTCAGGAAATTTTCAAGACGTTCCCGCAAAGCAGCACCCTTTGGAAGCCATAGTGGCAAACCTTGTCCCACTTTTTTAGAAAAAGTAAATAATTCCAATTCTCTACCTAACTTCCTATGATCTCTTTTCTTGGCTTCTTCAAGTAATTCCAGATATTCTGTTAGTTCTTTTTGCTTTGGAAAGGAAATGCCGTAAACACGTGTGAGTTGCGTTTTATTCTCATCACCCCGCCAATAGGCTCCTGCAACATTCATTATTTTAATAGCCTTTACGATACCCGTATTTGGGATATGACCGCCCCTGCATAAATCGGTAAAGGTATCATGATCACAAAATGTAATGCTGCCATCCTCAAGATTTTCAATTAGCTCTACCTTGTATTCATTGCTCTGGCCTTTATAAAATTGTAATGCATCCTTCTTGGAAACTGAACGCATTTTAAAGTCGTGTTTTCCACGGGCAATTTCCAGAGCTTTTTGTTCAATAGCCGGAAAATCTTTTTCAGAAATTGATTGCTCCCCAAAATCAACATCGTAATAAAACCCATTTTCAATAGCTGGACCAATAGTAAGTTTGATTCCAGGGTATAGCTCCTCCAGTGCCTGGGCTATTATGTGTGACGAAGAGTGCCAAAATGCTTTTTTACCTTCTATATTGCTCCAGGTAAATAGGACAAGTTTACCATCTTCATTCAACGATGTGACTGTTTCCACTACGATATCATTGAATTTAGCGGAAATCACATTCCTGGCTAAACCATCACTAATGCTCTTGGCAACGCCTAAAGGAGTAATTCCATTTTCATACTCTTTAACTGTCCCGTCCGGTAGTGTTATTTTAATCATATGCTGTAATGATGATTTAAGTCTGCAAAGATAGCATCTTAGGAATATGAAGGCAAAATATCCCTAAATGATTTTCATTGGATTTAAAACCCCTAATATTTTATTGATTAACTATTTGTTACCGGTAAAAATACCATCCAAAAGTATCTTAATACTATAAAAACCCATAGCTATAGCACCAATGGCCAGAATGCAACCTGCGATAAGTACCGGGATGTATAATGAATGTTCGGTATTTTTGAATGCCTGATACAATACAACAGGTGCAGTAAACATAAGTACAAGTGTATAGGCAAGGAATTTTATTCCCTTAATAATTAATTCTTTGTTCGTTTTCAAACCCGTTTCTTAATCTGTTCCATATTGCCAAAAATAGGAATATTACCCTATATTTAGTTCCCTAAATGGTGTAATTATATGGAAATACAATTACTTGAGCAGGCTAAAAAAGTACTGGAAAAGAACTGGCAGGACGGATTTACTATCCCATGTGAAGGACTATATCCTTTTCAATGGAATTGGGATTCTGGATTCATTGCTTTAGGTTGGGCACACATAGATATGGAAAAAGCGAAGTCTGAATTGAGATATCTGCTCTCCGGTCAGTGGTCCAATGGTTTTCTTCCCCATATTATTTTTCATAACGAGTCCGAATCCTATTTTCCCGGACCGGAGGTACACGCAGCAAACCTAAGTCCTTATTCCTCTGAAATAAAAACATCCGGAATAACACAACCTCCTGTACTGGGATTCGTACTCGAAGAATTATTTACTATTTCCGGAAATACCGAGTTAGATTTTATTTCGGAACTCTACGATAAGGTGTTCTTGTGCCACGACTATTTTTATAAACATAGAGATCCTGAGGATGAATGCCTGGTTTATATATGCCATAATTGGGAAGCAGGTACAGACAATACCCCTGTTTGGGATGATATTTGGAAAGATCTGGATTCACCGGAGTATCAGCTCGAACGCAGGGATACTAAACATGTTGATGCTTCTACCAGGCCCAGTAATCGGGAATATCAACATTACATTCATTTAATTGAGCTATTTAAAGAATGGAAGTATAATGATGCATTAATAGCGGAAAAATGCCCTTTCTTAATCCAGGACCCCTTATTTAATGCCATGCTCATAAGATCTAATGAGAGTATGATACGGTTGGGAACCCTTCTGAAAAAGGTGGATGCTGTAAGGCAATTGAAAGACTGGAATGAAAAGGCTAAAAAAAACTATCAAACCAAATTATATGACCCGGAATTGAAGACATATATCTATTTCAATCTGCGTGCTGGAAGGCCTATGAAATATGTTTCATCATCATCATTTACGCCTTTATTTGCAGGTATTCCCAGTAAGGAAGTGGCAACTGAAATGGCGAATCGATATTTTAGAGAGGGTAGTTTTTCAGGTAAGAATAATACCTTTTTGCTTTGTGCTTCTTTTGATCCGGAAAGTGTGAATTTTGATCCTAAACGGTATTGGAGAGGCCCTGTCTGGATTAATCTAAATTGGATACTTTATCGTGGGTTTAAACGCTATGGAATGGAAGATCTTGCCGATCAAATTAAATCGGATACGCTGTATTTATTGAAAAAACATGGATTTTATGAATATTTCGATCCCAGACGTGATATTCATCAACAGTTAGATGCCGGGTATGGCGGCAATAATTTCTCATGGTCAGCTGCTCTCTATATAGACCTTCTTAAAAATAAACATTAATGAATGGATTAGATTACACAATTGTAGTTATTTATCTCCTGGGGTTTTTAGGGATGGGCTATTTTTTTAAAAACAACAAAGACTCTAAAGACTATTTTTTAGGGGGTAGGAGCATGGGATGGTTCCCACTCAGTCTTTCTACAATGGCTACGCAGTTATCGGCAATTAGTTTTGTTTCTGCTCCTGCATTTGTAGGTCTAAAACTTAATGGAGGGTTAAAGTGGTTAACCTTTGAGTTTGCAGTACCACTTGCCATGTTGTTTATAATGCTTTTCATTATTCCTCCATTATTTCGATCGGGTGTAGTAAGTATATATGAGTTTGTTGAACGCCGATTTGACAGTTCTACACGACTTATTTTGAGTATTGTTTTTCAAATCAGCAGGGCTCTGGGAACAGGGGTTATGGTCTATACCATTGCCATAATTCTGCAAGCCGTTTTAGACATCGATTTTGTATATACCATATTGATAATCAGTGTTATAACTATAATATATTCATGGCAGGGAGGTATGAAGGCAGTGGTATGGGGAGATGCCATCCAAATGATCATCCTATTGGTAGGTTTGTTAACCTGTCTTTTTTATGGCTGGCAATTGTGGCAGGATCATGGGGGTTTGGTTACCGGATTTCCTGAGGAAAGACTGCAGGTAATTAATTTTAACTGGGGGCTTAGTGCGGATGAGGAATATGGATTCTGGCCTATGTTAATCGGAGGATTTTTTCTATATGTATCCTATTACGGTTGCGATCAAACCCAGGCACAACGCATGCTCTCCGCCAAAGATGAACCTACGATACGAAAACTATTGTTGGCAAATGGTTTATTGAGATTCCCTGTTGTCTTCCTTTATTGTATGATGGGATTATTTATTGGCGGACTAGTTATGCTTGCCCCGGATTTCTTGGCGGACATTGGGGCCATGACTCAAAAATACTTTCCGGAGGAATACGCGCTCAATGGCACAAAACCCGATCTGATGATTCCAATTTTCATCATTAAATACCTCCCACATGGGTTTATTGGACTATTAATGGTTGGTATACTGTCTGCAGCTATGTCTTCATTAAGTTCTACCGTAAATTCCTTATCTGCAGTTACTGTGGAGGATTTTTTTAACCGGGGAAAAAAGAAACTGAGCCAGAAAAAATATATGATGATCTCTAAAGGAGCTGTTATTTTTTGGGGAATTGTATGTATGGGATGTTCCTTTCTTTTCGGAGGTAGTAAAAGTGCGGTCATAGAAATAATAAATGCTATAGGTTCTGTTTTTTATGGCCCGGTATTAGCAACTTTCCTTTTAGCAATATTCTCAAAAAGGGTCAATCATATTGGGATGAATACGGGTATTTTAGTTGCAGTAGCTATTAACCTGGTATTTAGCAAGACCATGCAAAACATTTTTAATATTGATTTGGGAATTGATATATTTTGGATCTGGTTAAACTTCACCGGGGTTGCGCTTGCCGTTGTTATAGCTTATTTGGTAAGCTATTTTACGGGAAATCGCAAGGATATTGACACTTTAGAAGTTTCACTGCTTCCTAAAAAAGCCGATTTTTTAAAAAAGGAAGTGTTTATTTTGATCGGCTTCTTCTTTGTAATTTTGATTTTTAGTTATTTTCTCCCACGTATTTTATCCTAAATGACTGTATTACTGATACCAGATAAGTTTAAAGGTTCTTTAACTGCGATAGAAGTTATTGCAGCACTTACCAGAGGGATAAAAAAGATTAAAAAAAATATTGATATACATCACGTAATTGCTTCAGATGGAGGTGATGGTTTTCTCGATGCCATACAACATACCATGGATGTGGAGGAAGTAAGTTGTAGTACAGTAGATCCTTTAGGCAGGAAAATTAGGGCTGCCTATGTATTCAACAAATACACAGACGAAGCGTTTATTGAACTTGCAAAGGCAAGTGGTATGGAATTGCTAAAGGAGGGAGAAAGAAACCCTATGATCACCAGTACTTTGGGAACTGGTTTGCAAATACTCGATGCTATAGAACGGGGCGCAAAAAAGATCTATATTGGCCTGGGAGGTAGTGCTACCAACGATGGAGGAATAGGCATAGCACGGGCCTTAGGGTACAAATTTTTGGATGTAGGCCTAAATATTCTGGTTCCTTCTGGCGAAAGTTTGGAAAAGATTCATACCATAGATGCGTCGGGAGTTCATAAAGATCTAAAACACGTTTCAGTTTTCGCAGTGAATGATGTTAACAATACTTTATATGGTTCTAATGGTGCCGCTTTCGTTTATGCAAAACAAAAAGGGGCGAGTCTTAAGGGCATCGAGCTATTAAATGAAGGTCTGAAACATTTAGATAGGGTAGTGGAGCAACAAATTGGAGAAAATAATGCCCAGGTTCCGGGCTCCGGAGCTGCGGGAGGTGCAGCATATGGAATAAAAACCTTTCTTGGTGGAAAATTTGTTAGTGGGATTAATTTTATGCTGCAGCTTGCGGATATAGACTCTGTATTAAAGAGCGAGAAAATTGATTTGATCATAACCGGTGAAGGAAAAATAGACGAGCAGACGTTTAGTGGTAAGTTAATTCATGGTGTTCTGGAATTTGGCAAAGCCCACTCCATTCCGGTATTGGCCATATGTGGTACCCTCGAGCTGGATAAGGAAATATGTCTTGAAAACGGTCTCCATGAAGTATTGGAAATAAGAGATCCATCAAAACCACTGGCCTTTAATCTGCAAAATGCCGCGACCTTAATTGAAAAAAGTATCTTTCAATTTTTGAGTTCCCGCTAATAAATTTACCTTCAATAATTGGGCTTATTCTATGGTAATACTGCTTTTGTATTCCTGAACAATGGCAAAATACCCCAATGGAAATACATTAGGTTCAACCACGTTATCAGATACGTTTATATTGTCTCTTTCGGTAATGTCAATCACATTCCCCCGAATGGTAGCCACGGGGGTCGCAAAAATACCAGAATCATTAGAGGTTTGCTCAATCAGAAGGCCCATATAATTAAAAAAAGTCTGATCCGCCCCCATTAATCCAATCTCTATTTCCATATTAGGTTCAAAAATTTGATCATAGAAGTACGAAAAACTAAATTGCTGTCCTTTGTAAAATTTATCTTCTGTGACCAGAAATTCACTAAAACTAAAATCGAAAAGATAAAAACTATCCCTCTCAGGATCATCAGTATATGTTACTATTATTTCTGTTTCATCATCATTGAAAAGTATTCCTTCTCCTTGAATTGCGGAATCTATTGGAACTGCTGGCACATACTCTGTTGTCGCAAGATATAGCCGACCCTCATGTCTGATTAATAAGTTAAAAACAAAATTCCTATCTAAGATGCTCGTTGGAATTCTTTGATCTGATGAAAAGTCAGGATCAGGTGTGTAAATGCCCGATCCGGGTTGTAACTCGGCTAAATTCGAGATAAGTGAATTAATGATTACACCATCTTCATACTCATCATATTGAATCAATACACTTTCTGCCGAGGTGGGGGTATTATCATTAAAAAAATTGCTGCTTAAAGATAATTTAACCTCCACAGGAATAAATGACTCATCTATATCGACCCGTATCAAGGCATCTACTATCAGTCTTGGTTCCTCAGTGGGAACTTCCACGTCTATGACATCTTCACAGGCAACGTTTAGAACTAAAACCACTAGGAGGCAGATGTATTTTTTCATAGTAAAGATTAAAATTTAAAATTATAGGTTACCGAGGGTACAATACCGAAAATAGAAGTACGCACAGCTTCATTGACACCGGTTTCCTGATTTTCCCTGAAATTTATAGATGCTGCGTTCATCCGATTATATAAATTGTAAATACTGAAAACCCATTCGGACTTCCAGTTTCTGCCTTCATTTTTCTTTGGAGTCAGCGTAGCAGATATATCAAGTCTGTTGTAGTTCGGCAAACGTTCCTGGTTGCGTAATCCGTAATAGGGAACAACAATTCCCTGAAATTCAAACTGCCCAATAGGGTAATTTGTAGGCTGCCCGGTTTGAAAAATAAAATTGCTATTGAAAGTCCATTTCTTATTTAGTGTATAACTCCCGTTCACCGCAATATCATGTGTTTTATCATATGGAGTGTTATACCATTGTCCAAGATTAATGCCCGTTTCAATATTAGAACTGCCATTGTCTTCAACAATAGTTCTTCCCGGAGTCTTTTGTTCTGACCGGGATAATGTATATGCAAGCCAACCCTGAAACTTACCCAGGTTTTTTCTAAATAGTAATTCAAGGCCATATGCCCGGGCTGTACCGTTTAAAATTACCTGCTCAATAGCATCATTGGCAATTAAGTTCGCCCCGTCTATATAATCTATTCTATTCTGTATGTCTTTATAGAAGACTTCTGTCTCAAAGGAATAATCACCATTTTTTATGTTTCTGTAATACCCAAGTGCATACTGATCTAGCAGCTGGGGTTTAATGAAAGGACCGCTAGGTGCCCAGACATCCAAAGGAGTAGGTGAGCTGGTATTAGACAATAAGTTAAGGTATTGCACTAACCTTGTATAACTGGCTTTAATCGAATTATTCTGGTTTAAGATATATGCCATTGAAATCCGTGGTTCCAAATTTGCGAATGTAGATAAAGTTTCTCCCCTGCCGGGATTTATGGTTCCAATTGGTTCTGCTTCCTTATAGATAAGTAGAAGGGGGTCAAAAATTACCGGGTTATTATTTTCATAAACGTTTAATTCATCTTGACCCAATCTCATAAAATAACTAAAGCGAAGTCCATATTCCAAATTTAGGTCTTCGGTCACCTTATGTTTTACATCAATATATGCGGCAAATTCATTGGCATATTTTTCAATAAGTTGATCTTCTACTATGCCCGATTCGGGGCTATTTGGGACGATTTTCCCCGGGTTAAATTTGTAGTAGATATTATTTATTCCGTAATTGAGTTGTAGTTTTTCGCTCAGATAGTCTTTAAGGTCATATTTGATATTAAAATTCTGAATACCGGAATTCCATTTAAACCCAACAAAATCAAGCTCCAAACCATAATAATAATCCGAATAAATTAGAGAGAGGTTGGTAAATAATTTATTGGAGAAAAGGTGATTCCAGCGAAAGTTAACTAAGCCATTACCATAGGTGTTTTCAAAAATATCTGAAATGCTAAATACATCTCGCCCAAAATAACCTGAAAGGTAAATATTGTTCCTTTCATTTATTTTATAATTTAGTTTAGCATTAAGGTCATAGAAATACGCTTTATTGGCTATATCAAATAGCGGAAGTGCTAAATGCGCATAAGAGGCTCTTGCACCAATTAAAAAAGCCGCTTTGTCTTTTACGATTGGTCCTTCTGCCAGTAATCTGCTGGCTACCGCGCCTATACCCCCGGTCATATGAAACTTATTACTATTTCCCTCTTTTTGAAATATTTCAAGGACAGAAGAAACGCGTCCTCCATATCTGGACGGAATGCCACCTTTAAACAGCTTTACGTCCTTTATGGCATCCGGATTAAAAACGGAGAAAAAGCCAAACAAATGAGAAGAGCTAAAAATAGTGGCTTCGTCCAGTAGTATTAGGTTCTGATCTGCTGAACCACCACGCACATTAAAACCCGAAGAGGCCTCACCCGCACTGGTAACACCTGGTAAAAGAAGCAGAGATTTTATTACATCTGCCTCACCCAAAATGACGGGAATATTTTTAATAGTTTGTCCAGAAAGCGTATTCACACTCATTTGAGGCTTGCGAATAATAATTTTTTCTACATCTTCAGTTACTACAACTTCGTCTAATTGTTCGGCCTCTTCAACCATTTCAAAATTTATTCTGAGGTCCTGGGTAAGTGATATGGTTTGTGCTATTTCCTGATAGCCTATATAACTCAGACTAATTTGATAATCTCCTTCAGGAAGCGTTAAGGAGTAAAATCCATAATCATTTGTGGTAACACCGATATTTATTTCGGGAACCAATAAGGTAACTCCGATTAAAGTTTCATTACTCGAGGCTTCTGTAATTATTCCACTTAGCGTAAACCTTTGTTGTGAAAAGAGAGAAATTGAAATTAGAAAAACAAATGCAAATGAGAATAGGCGCACGGGTTGGTACATCAAAGCAATTTTTCCGCAAAAATATGCATTAAGATTAAAACCAAATCAATGTTAACATTAATTTAAAACAAAGAAACCCCGGCGATCTTCACAGGGGTTTCAAATATTACTAAATAAGTATACTTAAACTTGTTCTAATAATGAATTTAAGGTTTTACTTGGTCTCATGGCTCTGCTCATCAGTAATGGATCCGGCTTATAATATCCACCAATATCCTGAGGAGTTCCTTGTGCCTCAATCAATTCTCCCAATATTTTTTGGCAATTTTTTTCAAGTGAATTACCCAGTTTAGTAAAAGTGTTTTTAAGTTCATCATCATCATCTTGATTGGCAAGAGCCCTGGCCCAATATAGGCCTAAGTAAAAATGACTTCCTCTGGTATCCAATTCACCTACTTTTCTTGATGGCGATTTATCGTTATCCAAAAATTCTTCAGTGGCTCTATCCAGTGCTTTGGCCAAAACTAAAGCTTTGATATTATTATTTTTATTTCCATAAAAGTCGAGAGATACGCTAAGCGCTAAAAACTCACCTAATGAATCCCATCTAAGATGACCTTCTTCAAGGAATTGCTCCACATGTTTTGGTGCAGAACCCCCGGCTCCGGTTTCAAACAATCCACCACCATTCATTAAAGGCACAATAGAAAGCATTTTTGCACTGGTTCCAACTTCGAGAATAGGAAACAGGTCAGTTAAATAGTCTCTCAGGACATTGCCTGAAACGGAGATTGTATCTTTGCCCTTTATAATCCGATTCAGTGTAAACTTTGTAGCTTCCACGGGCGACAATACTCTGATATCGAGGCCTGAAGTATCACTTTCAGGAAGATATTTATTTACTTTTTCGATCAGTTCCAGATCATGAGCCCGTTCCCTATCCAGCCAGAATACAGCAGGAGTATTAGAAGTTCTTGCCCTGGATACAGCAAGTTTTACCCAATCCTGAATTGGGGCATCTTTAACCTGACACATTCTCCATATATCACCTGTTTCAACTTTATGTTTTAAAAGCTCTTCTCCGGTGTGATTATCAATGACACTTACAAAACCATCCTTTTTAATTTCAAAGGTTTTGTCATGCGAGCCATATTCTTCTGCTTTCTGAGCCATAAGGCCAACATTAGGTACAGTTCCCATAGTACGGGGATCAAAAGCTCCGTTCTTTTTGCAAAAATCTATGGTGGCTTTATAAACCCCTGCGTAGCTACTGTCAGGGATTATGACTTTCGTGTCCTGGAGCTTTCCTTCCGTATTCCACATTTGCCCCGAAGTACGGATCATAGCGGGTATAGATGCATCAATAATGATGTCGCTTGGCACATGGAGGTTAGTAATTCCTTTTTCGGAATTTACCATAGCAAGATCAGGACCATCTTGCATGGCTTGCATTAGTTCTTCCTCAATTTCTATTCTTTTATTCTCAGGAAGGGTTTTTAATTTTTCGAATAGCATTTCGAGACCATCATTAGAGTTGATGCCAATTTCCTCAAAAAGCTCTGCATACTTGTTAAATACTTCAGCAAAATAGACCTCCAATACATGGCCAAAGATAATTGGGTCTGAGACTTTCATCATAGTTGCCTTGAGGTGAACAGAGAATAGGACTCCTTTTTTCTTGGCATCTGCCAACTGCTCTTTTAAGAATTCAAGAAGTGCGGTTTTGCTCAGGACGGTTGCATCAATTATCTCACCATTCAACAAGGATATTTTTTCTTTTAAAACGTTTAAAGAACCGTCAGTAGCCGATAAAACTATTTTAACATCAGTGGCCTTTTCAATAGTAAGTGATTTTTCATTGGATTTAAAATCACCATGCGCCATTGTGGCAACATGTGTCTTTGAATTGGTATCCCAGGCACCCATTGAATGTGGATTTTTCTTGGCATAATTCTTTATGGGTACCGGAGCTCTCCTATCAGAATTGCCTTCTCGTAATACGGGATTTACAGCACTACCCTTAATACGGTCATATCTGGATTTAATCTCAGATTCCTTTTCATTTTTAGGTTCATCAGGATAATCTGGTAATTTGTATCCTTTATTTTGAAGCTCCTCAATTGCATCTTTTAGCTGGGGAATGGATGCACTAATATTTGGCAGTTTAATAATATTTGCTTCCGGGATTTTTGCCAAGTTGCCCAATTCAGTCAGATCATCAGGGGTTTGTTGGTTCTCCCCCAAAAAATCCGGAAAAGTTGCCAAAATCCTACTCGCCAGGGAGATGTCCTTTACTTCAATGGTTACACCAGCCGTTTTAGTGAATGCCTTTACTATGGGTAAAAATGATTGAGTTGCCAAAGCCGGTGCCTCGTCGGTTTTAGTGTATATTATTCTGGGCATAAATTAAAGTGAATTTGTTTAAAGCGCAGCAAATATACAATTTTAACAGATCATAAAACCACCGTTTTTTAAACTTTAGTTTAAGTTAATTTAGTTAGTCAAGTGAATGAAAGGTAGAGGAAAATAATAAAAGACAAAAGCCATATCATTGTACAAGTACATTGACATGGCTTTTTAGAAATAGTTAGCAAACTTTTTGTTCTGTACCGGAGTACAGTACGGCAACCATTGATTGCATTTGACTAACTAAATCAACGTTTGAAACTTTCTTTGCTCTTAATTTTTCAACCAAGCAACACATGAAGGCTTCTTCTCATCGTTTTACTTCATTTATCTTAAACATAAAACCGAAGTTTTAAATTTAACGTAAATAAACCCACATACCTCTGGAAAGCTACAGCTCTCCTTCGTTAGGCTCATCTCTTGTTAAAATCTGGTAATAAATTACCCTACTTTAATTTTAAGACTAAACAATAATATACAGAACGTCAACTCTATAATGGTTTTAATGATTTACCCTAGACAGGCACATCCCTTAAACCATAAAATAAATATACATAATTTTTGAGTAATAATCAATATTTTTAAGAATTTAGAAATCAACAGTTTATGAACTTGTTTTATAAACAATTGTTCATAACTATCAAGTTTACAATTCGTTCCTAAAAGGGTTATAACGGGCCATATTAATACAAATCGGCCCCAGATGAGGCCGATAAAGATTAATTCTTAGCTAACCACTAAGGAGCAGATTCCCCACTGTCAGGCTTAGATTTTTTTAATTGCTTCTGTATTTTCTTGATAGCAGATTCAATAGATTTCTCAGGCTCTATGATATTGTATGCTCCCCAGAAATCCGGATCTGAAAAACCAATTGCCGCCTCACTCAGAATCATAGAGGTGTTTAATCTATCCCTAACTTTAGGAATTTTGCCATCAATATTTTGTTCCCAGTCCGTTATAGCCATTTCTGCGCTCAAACTATAAACTGAATTGAACAGCTTTTTATCCCATTTGATTTTGAACTCTAAAAGGACGTTGCTATAACCATAATACCATCTTCCGTTTTTTTCCCTATAATCCACCCTATAGGCAATTTCAGTAGGGTGTACCTGTGCATTGCCAGGTTTTTTCCTAACAAACATCCTACTTGCTTTTTCTTTATCTGTAATATTTAAAGAGTAAATGGCACTGGTAAGTATCTTGTTTACGGGATCAATAAATAATTTTCCTGCATAAAGAGGTTCTAAAACATCAGGGCGTTGTTTAAAACTTATTACATAAATCAATTTGTCATTAATCCTGGTAGGCCTTTCAAAACTAAAGTCATATTCGTCCATGGAAATATCATTAAAGATATATTCCGGATATTTCATAATATCAGCATATAGGGCATTAAAGGGTCCTCCCTGAAGTTTAAGTGCCAGGGTATCTAGTTTGCTATAATCCGTACTCTTCCTAGCTTTAAATAACTGTACGGCATCTTTTTTGCTAGAGGAATAGGGAGATTTATATATGTTTACCACGGCCTCTGAAAGTGAAACATTTTTCTTTCTTTTTTTGATAGTTTCCCTGTAAAATCCGGTCATAAGTGTCGGGTCCCCAAAGTAATTTTCCCCTTTTTTTCGCATTGTTTCCTTTACCAGTACACGGGCATTTTTTGGAATAACAACATTTACTTCATCCAATTTAGTTATTGAGACCTTCAGGGCAATCTTATTTTTATTTTCCTTTAACTGCTCTAAAGGAATTATGGAATTTTTATAACCTAAAAAGGCGACAATAATATTCCCATGATTGATACTTGTTGGAATTTTTAATAAAAATTCACCTTCTGTATTTGTTATCGTACTAATATTACTTCCCTCCAGGGTTAGTGTGGCAAATACTAGTGGCTTGCTATTCTCACTGTCAACTACCACTCCTTTGTATTGGTTATATGATGTAACTTCCTGAGTGTTGACCTGGAAAAGTACGGATGCCTCAAGAGGTGCCGCTATTCCTATTAGTATTATGACAAATGCAATTGCCTTTAAAAGCGGATGATTTGAATTACTAAATATTATATGCGCCATGGTATAAGTTTAAAATTACTGTTACTTGCAAAAGTATAACCCATTTTAACCTAAATTAATGATTTTGATCATCTTAAATTGTTAATATATCATAATATTTCTTGAAGGATACTTCCGAAAGAATATATTTAAGACAGAACATGGTTGCTCAGAAATACTAAGATTTATTCTTAGCTTTATATAATTTGTTCCAATTCTTTATTTTATTATGTTATAAAGATGTGCGTGGGAATAATAATTCAGGTAATTCCGACAAATAAGGAAGTCATTAAGTAATTTAATTTGCTATTATAGGAACTCTTCTTTCGGCTCAGTTCCTACCAATAGATTGGACCCATTCCCAGGTACTTATGAGCAATGGGTAAATAATAATCCTTAATCTCATCCAGATCATAGGTTTTATTACATTTAGTATAGAGATCATATTTATTGAAATCCCTAATCCAATCTAAATATTCTATGTCTTTATCGCAAAGTAAAGGGGTATAACTTCCTCCACCATGCCATGGGTAGAAGGAATGATACCTTATCATGGCCATCCCAGCTTCCGGGATTAGGTTTCCTTTATGGTGTTGCAATACCTGAAATAGATATTCATCATGTCCCCATGCAAGAGTAAGATTATCCAGACCACAATGCTTCTTATATATTCCTAGTTCAGAACTATATCTGGAATCCCTCATATCCGGATTAAGTTGATTGAATTCAGGGTAAACGCAGGAGGCCGGCAGCGCACAACCAACCACAAAAACATCACCAACCATTCCCCATTGTTCATTCTGACTAGTGCCGTCTTCATCGCTTCCCCAAAGAAACATCACTTTCCCTAAATCGTGTATCAGGCCAACCAATTGCATCCAGTCTGGTCTGTTATCCATTCTGATTGCCTCAGCACTTTGAATGAGGTGCTGTACATTAGGCAGATCCAGATCCGGATCGCTTACGTCAATAAGGTCATTTAAATGTTTCATTGCGTCCCAGAGATCCATAGGTTTATTAAATGTCAAATACTTCCTTTGCATCTCTTGAACATATTCATAAGTTTGTCTTTCACGCATTTTGCGATAATGGTCTCGCACTGCGGCATTTACTTCTATATCATTATAATTTCTATATACCTTTTCCATACTACACATTTCCAAGTAAAAGGTACAAAATAATCGTGAATACTATCAAAAACAGGCTAAAAGGCCTGGCAAATTTCCACGGTTGAATGTTTAATATTCCGGCATCTTTAATAACAAAGGTTTCATTATTTGGAAAAAACCGGGAAATTAAAAGCATAACACTAATATTCAGTACAAATTCAATTCCCCAAATATGAACAAAATGCAGATTGACTTCCAGAATAAAGTAGCATATAACATAAAATAAAAGGCCAAAAAACAAACCGGCTTTCGCTCCTGTGGCCGAAACTTTTGGCAATAAAAAACCTGCAATAATTACACTCGCAATCGGGATGAAGAAAATGCCGTTTAGTTGCTGTAATAGTTGATAAAGACCTTCGGGCGCATTAGCAACGAAAGGAGCTATTCCAATTGCAAAGAGAGCGAGTATGGCGGAGGTCCATTTGCCAATACGGACCAGTCTTCTTTCCCCTGCATTTTTTTGGATATATCGTTTATAAATACCAAGACTAAAAACTGTTGCTGCACTATTTAAAGCACTATTGAAAGTAGTGAGTATAGCCCCCATCATAACTGCGACAAAGAATCCTGTTAACCAGGCTGGTAATACCATTTTCACAAGAATGGGGTATACACTATCAGGATTATCATAAAATTCTTCTCCAAAATAATAGAACCCAATAAGGCCGGGAAGGACTATTACCAAAGGAACCAGTATTTTCAAAAGCCCGGTAAACAGTAATCCTTTTTGGGCCTCCTTAAGACTTACAGCACCAAGTACTCTTTGGATAATTGACTGGTGCATGGTCCAGAAATAGATTTGGTTAATCATTAAACCTGTGAAGATTACTTCAAAGGGCAATATAGCCGACCTTGATCCTGGCCCAACCCCCCTTTCTTGGCTTATAACATTAAATTTCTCCGGGTTTTTCTCAAAGACCTTGCTTATTCCTTCTGCCAAATTTCCATCTCCAATACTCCAAAGTGCCAATATAGGAACAAGCAAACCGGCTACAAGGAGTCCAAATCCGTTTATGGTGTCTGTATATGCGACCATTTTAAGTCCGCCAAATATGGCATAAAGAGCGCCTATCCCTCCAACGATTAGTATAGTTATCCAAATTCCTTCTTTCTGACTTACATTCAGAAGTTCTGAGATTTCAAATATAGCTTCTATATTTAATGCTCCGGTATATAATACTATTGGTAACAGAGTAGCTACAAAAGATATAATAAGCAATAAGGCTACCAGAGTTCTTGTAAGGCCATCAAATCGTTTTTCCAAAAATTCCGGAATGGTTGTAAGGCCCATTTTTAAATATCGAGGAGCAAAATATAAAGCAGCTATTACCAGCGCCAATGCAGAGGTAACCTCCCATGCTATTATGATGGCCCCATTTTTATATGCTGAACCATTCATTCCAACAAGATGCTCAGTGGAAATATTGGTCAAAAGCAATGATCCGGCTATGACCACTCCTGTAAGGGATCTTCCTCCCAGAAAATAACCGTCTTTCGTATTTAATTTATCCCGGCGAAGTTTCCAGGTGGCATACAGGGCAACAAATCCAGTAAAGATTATGAAAGTCAAAAATGTCATTGCTTTAAAAATAAGCAATAGCAATTAAAAGGATATGCCCTCTTCCAATAAAATAGAAAGAGGGCATAGTAATTATCCCTATTATCCAGATAAAAAACTATTCTTTAGGAAAGTTATTATCTGCCTTAACTTCTTCCATTTGCTTTACATGTCGTTCGGTATGGCCAGACATGAATATAAGTATTTGAAAGGAATCAACTGTGCCAAACGGCAATTGCACGTAATGATTTCTCAGATCATCTTCCGCAGTCTCCATATAGACTATGTGTTCTACTCTTTTTGATTGAAAAGCTTTCAGGCTTTCTTCATAGGATCCAAACTTCCCTGATGGCTCTAAAGGTTCTGAGGTTTTTAATTTGGTATCGCGGTTTCTAATCATGGCCATAAGCTCTTTATCGGTCATTTTTACATCGGCACGCTTAGATGGATCAGCTGGTGTTTTTAAGGATTCCTGAAGCATTTGATCAAAAGCATTTTCAGAAATGGCCAGATGCTCCACACATTCGGCAATGGACCATGATTCCGGACTACTTTTGAAATTTAACTGTTCCTCACTTAGTCCGTTTAGGGTTTCCAGCATATACGCTTGTGTTTTAACCAATTCAAGAGCTCCTATAACTCTTTCCTGATCCGTAAGTTTAGTACTTGTGAGACTAAAACTGAGCAAGAAAAGCGCAATTATTGGAAGAAGAAATTTTTTCATTTGTTTGTTATTTAAAGTGTTTAATTGAGTAGATAATAATAAACATGTTATCGTCAAGTTATTTTACAGCTTTCCACATTTCACAAAAAGCCTAATGGCAGATATATAGAATCATTTAGCACCAGACCATGTACTCTTTCCTTGTGAATTAATAGTCCCATTATGGTGTAAATCTTTTCGGCTGCTTAGAAAAATAATTAAAAATCAATTACGCTGTATTTCCTTATTTAATCTGACCTTCTTGTGCCCTTAAAAAAATTAACTTTTGGATCTATTGGGTTACCCGATGCCCTTCGCAAAGCCACTATCTGCCCGCTATGCCAAATAGCATCCTCAATAGGGCCGTTTATCAGATTCCAGAACGGGTATTCAAATGTACCTGATTTGGATTTATAGATCACCAGATGTTCATTTAGGTCTCTGACATTCATAAAAATCTCACTGGCTTTTTTAAAATTGAACAAAGTGCGCCTTCTTTTCTCCTGGAAAGAAAGTGCTTCTTCCCTGGGTTGCGTTCTATCATTTATTTCTTTTGCAGCAGAGTTGTAAACAACTCGCGATAGGTTATATAAGTGATCTAAGGTTTCATTAATAGTTCTATTGCTTTCCGAAGGCTTATAGGCCATGTCTTCGCCCCGCAATCCTTCAGTTGCCCAATAATACCTAAATCCCAAACCATCTATCATTCGGGCAACCACAGTTCCTGCTGTATAAGTATCCGGAAAGTCCGGAATCTGAAAATAGGGCAGGTCCTGAGCGAACTTTTCCTGTGCGTTCATAACTGTTATAAAAAATAAGGCCATAAGTGTAGTTTTAATTTTCATATTCTTTCATATCAATATTGATAAAATGTATCCCAGACCAATTCTAATACTACCCGCAGTACAGCAATCCAATACGTGGCGCTAAACATGCAATTAAGCATTCTGTAATAGGGGGGAATAGCTTTTTTCTATATTTCTACTTCAAATTGTATTTTTCCTTCGAACAAAAATTCATCATCTACAAAATCGTGCTGTAATCACTAAACGCCTATCAGCTTATTCTGAGATAAAAAGCTTAAGAAAGAAAGGTGTTTTTCATTTGGATATCTATTAAATCAGGATAATATTACTTGTCAATATGTGCCCATTCGGGGAAAACGCCATCCACAATATCAAAAATAAAGGTACCAAAATAATAAGTTATAACAGATACCAGGATTATTCCTATAATATTTAGGAAAAAGCCGGTTTTAGCCATCTGAATGACGGAAATACGTTTACTGCCAAAAACTATGGCATTGGGCGGGGTAGCAACCGGTAACATAAAGGCAAGGGAACCTGCAATTGTAGCCGGAAGCATAAAGAGTAGGGGGTTGGTTTCTATGCTAACTGCCAGGCCTGCAAGAATCGGCAATAAGGTTTCTACCGTTGCTGTATTTGAAGTAATTTCGGTCATAAAAGTCACAAGGAAACTTATGCAAAGAATTAGAATAAGAGGATGCATGCCTCTTAACCATTCCAACTGATGCCCAAACCACAAGGATAAACCAGATTCTTTAAATCCGCTAGCCAGGGCAAAACCGCCACCAAACAGTAAAATTATTTCCCAGGGAATCTCTTCTGCTGCTTTCCAATCCATGAGAAAAGTCCCGGGTTGCGTTTTTGATGGAATCATAAATAGGATCACCGCAACAAAAATAGCCACTGTCCCGTCATTAAAAAATTGTGGATAATTGAATAAGTTAGACCATCCGGGAATTTTAAATCCACCGATCATTATATCCGCCCTGAAAAACCAGAGCAAGGCAAGGGAGGCAAAAGCAATTATCAATACTTTTTCTTCAAAGTTTTTCCTGCCTAGTTTTACATAATCCAGAAGAATCTCATTTTTGCTCAAACTTTTCCAGGTCCTTTTTCTCTTGACAAAAATGAGGTATAAGTACCAATATAAAACAACAAATAAAACAAGTGAAATTGGAAAGGCATAAAAAAACCAGGTCGCAAAGGAAATCTCCGGTGCATTCGGAAAGTATATATAGAAGATACGAGCGAATGAAAGGTTAGGTGGTGTACCCACAAGAGTTGCAATTCCTCCTATAGAAGCGCTGTAGGCAATACAAAGTAAAAGGCCTATTGCAAAGTGCTTTACCAATGCTTTACCATTTATCTCCTCCAACTTAGTAATTATAGATAAAAGTATTGGGACCATTAGCATTGCTGTGGCTGTATTTGATATCCACATGGAGAGGAAAGCAGTGGCAAACATAAACCCCAATAGTATTCTGCCCGGACTACTACCAACAACACGAAGAATTTTTAATGCAATTCGCTTGTGTAACCCCCATTTTTGGATGGCAAGGGCAACCAAAAAGCCTCCAATAAATAAAAATATGACGTGATTAAAATAAGTAGCTGAAACTTCCCGGCCATTCATGATTCCAAGTGCAGGAAAAAGTACAATTGGAAGGAGTGAGGTGATGGCGAGGGGAATAAGCTCGGTTATCCACCAAAGCGCCATTAATATTGCTACCGCCAGTGTATTAGTAATAGCTGGATTATCAGGATCTAGTTCTACAAAGAATATCAAATAAGCTGAGATAAAAGGGGCCAGAACAGAGAGGGCATATCGGGCCGATTTACCCGGATTTTCAGTGATAAATTTTCTGCCCGTTGGCATAGGTTGACCTTTTTAAACTAAGTTACGATATTGATAAGCCAATTATTAATTCTTAGCTTGTTTTAAATAATCTGACAGTCTTAATGACAATGCAACCAGTGTTAGAGTTGGATTTGCAGCACCGGCAGTACTAAAGCAACCAGAACCAGCAATAAAGAGGTTAGAAATACCATGAACTTTACAATTTGCATCTACCACTCCTTTATTACGATCTCTGCTCATTCGTGTAGTACCCATATGATGCCAACCTCCACCTAACTGTTCTGGCATTGAGTTGTCATATTCATCCCAGAGGAATTTCTCTAATTTTATTCTTCCAACGCCAGCCTTACCAATTTGTTCACCAAATATGTGGTACATTTTTCTGATACTGTATTTATCCAGCTCGGTTAGTTCCCAATTTAATTCGGGCCTTGGCACATCCAGGGCATCCTTTTCATCGGAAAGTATTATTCTGGAATTAGGGTTTGGAGCCTGTTCCATGCGCGTGAATAATTCATAAGCCTTATTCCCGTTATCATCCTTCCAGGCATAGTTTTTCGCTCTGGATTGTCTGAAATTTGCTACTAATTTATCGAAGGATTTCCTTGGATCTTCATTACTCCAGACATCTATGAGAGGCGTTTGCTGTTTTGCTATTGCCAGTGGTGTTAGAGAGGCAGAACCGTTTAGAATACTAGTCTTCTCTTGAATACCAGCGGTCAGAGCTAATTCTGCCCTTGGCCTGCGTGTGCCGTAATCAAAAGTGTATAACTCGGTTGAAAATTGTTTTTTGAGCCATAATTCAGCGGACTTAACTTCCAGATGTTCCATAAAATAACGCCCAACAACATCCTTGTCATTGCCTATACCATTTTTAGCCTGTCCTCTTGATGCGAGTAGCATCCTTGCATTTTGTATAGCACCACATGCTAAGACAAAATTTTTAGCTCTTACGTTGTGGGTTTTTCCCACATGATTTTTAACTATGAGCTGCTTTATGCCGTTAACTTCATTATTTGCGATAATATTTGTGAGATTTGCATAAGTGTACAGATGTATATTTGGGGATTTAACAATGGTTTCTTTGTATGTCGTACCAAATCGGGTAGGCGGGCTAAATTGCCACATTTTTGACCAGACAAAGTCTTTGTCAAGCGGAAAAGGAATGAGTTCCTGGTACTTTTCCTGCCAATATTGCAAGCTGTAATTATAAGAATCTAACTCAAATAACTTTTGGGCTTTACCATAAAAGGGCATAAGATCGTCCGGAGTAATTGGCCAACCACTATTGGGTACCCAACTTCTTATTTTATAATCTATAGGATCCAAAGGGGCGCACATACCTCCCCAATGACCTGTTGTTCCTCCAAATAAGTGCAGCCTGCAGGAGCGCAAAGGGTAATACCTTTGTCCCGTTGAGTTTCCCGAATACAGGTCCTGAATTTCACTGTCGTATTCAAACCCTCCACCTTCCAGAAGGATTACTTTTTTACCACTTTTATTCCAGTCCAGTGCCATACTTATTCCCGCCGCACCCGCACCAACAATACAAAGATCTCCTTCAATTATGGTGTTGTTATCAAGTTCCCTGGCGTCTACATACATAAATCCTATTTTTCTTCGGCGATTGATAATAGTGCACATTGCCTCGCTTCTGTGATTGAAAGCAACCAGCCATCAATAAGAATTGTATTCCCATTGTCAAAGTCTTCTGTAACTTTCGTTTTCAAGAGATTTTTTATTTCGTTGTCGGGTATTACTCTATCTTCAAACAACAGTTCTTCCAAATATATTTTATTATTCTCATCAGTTAGCTTCCGATATGTATTTCCAATATTAATTAAAGTTTTTCGATCGCAGATTCCTGAAAGATCCAAAGGAAGTCTCAGATCTCTTTTTGTGGCGGATTTATATTTGTAATACCAAATGAAAACTAAGCTTATAAATAAACCAAAAAGGGATAACAACAAGAACTTCCTTCTTTTCATTAGGGCCTATATTGGGAGGAATTATCTTCAATTTTCGGATATGACATAGTTATGTTTATACTATTCAAAAACCTCTTCACTAGCTACTTTATATGTTTTGCTGTTAATATTTAGCGAAGAAGTAACCATAATTTCATAAAATAATATTAAGATTAAATTACTTAAAAAAAGCAAAGAAATAGGTGCCGAACTAATATTATTTTTAGGATCTGTATCTGTCAACAAAGCGACTCAGTATTATTTTGGGAATCGGAGTATTCGATTTGCGTATAGCCTTTATCAGATTTTCTGCTTCTTCGGGCCTGAAGTAACCGGCATATTTATAAACTTTGACACGCAATATAAATTCATCTGCATCCGCTTCCGGATGAAACTGGGTTGCATATATATTCTTTTTTACCCGAAACATCTGGATCGGACAAGTATCTGAAGAAACCAGGAGAACGGAGCCGGGGGGAACAGTATCGCAAGCTTCTTTATGCCCTACCATTGCGAAAAATTTCTTTGGAAGGCCTTTTAAAAGCGGATCTTTAACCCCTTCGTCTGTTACCCATACATTAACACTTCCCAGGGTTTCTGCATAGTTGTTGGAAATAGATGCTCCGCAATATCTGCCCAAAAGCCCATTCCCTGAACAGGCTCCAAGAAATGGAAAATCCTGAGGAATCACTTTATCAAAAAGTGTATTAAAAAATTCTTCAACACTTTTTTGGACAATACTTTTTTTTTCTTCTGGGATACTCACATCAAATGGGCTGCCCCCGGCAATTATTGCAGAGTAGTTATATATATTAATATCTTGTATGTTACCTTGTTCAACCCTAACACGATGGACTTCTTCATGTGACAATCCTCCAACCCGCAAAATAGCTTCATATTCACTATCGGCGGCTATAGTTTCTGGCCGCATTTGGAGAATTAGAAATTTTTTCACGGAATGGCTATGTTTAATATTATAGTTATACCCCCTACAATGTCGCCAACTTGCAACAGTTTTATGATCATTACAACCAATACCATCCAAACAGTCCAACTGGCATTGCCATAAGCAGGACCCGGAAGCTTATCAAATGCCTGCATAGCAGTTTCCCCGGTCAGGTTTGTATGTTTTCCAAATTCTAGTTGGACCGCTACTTTTACACTACAGCTAAAAATAATGAGCCAAAATGTAATAAATCCGGCTTCTGCAATTAAAGTGGTTGTCGCTATTAATTCTCCCGAACCAACAATGAAAAATGCAAGTATAAAGGTTGGTCCCAGAAATTTAAAACTTTCTTTAAAAGTCGCAGGAAGTTGTTTTATTTTATCTGAGGATAGTAAATAGGGATCCAATAATACAGACATGCTTAATTAATTTGCCTAGTGAAAAAAGTTCTATGAAAGTTTATTTAAATAAGCCATGTTATGTTTCATGCTTTCTAAAGGGTTGTTAGTATATTCTTCCTGTTCTATGAAGATGTGTTTTACGCCTGAAGCTTTTTTATGAGTCATCATTTCGCGAATATCAAGGCCACCTTTGCCAAATTCTGTACTTACTTTTTTATTCATGTCCATATCCTTAAGGTGCCATAAGGGAAATCTCCCCGGATATTTCTTAAAATAGTCCAATGGGTCCTTACCCGCCACAATTACCCATCCGAGATCTAATTCCATATGAACAAGATCTGCTTCGGTATTTGAGAGGAGAACATCATAAAGAACCTGGTTATTTTCAGTTTCAAATTCATATTCATGATTGTGATAACCGAATTTAAGATTTAATTTTTTACATGTCTCACCGGCCTTATTAAATTCTTCAGCCACCTTTTTATAATTGTCTACATTTTGTCCTTCACTGGGCATTGAAGAGCAAATAAGATACTCCTGCCCCGATTCCACTGCTTCTTCTATGGTTTGCTGCCACTTTTCATCTAAATGTACATGTCCGCTCTTCAGGTTCATATTCAGGTCATCACAAACAGATTTCATCTCTGCAGGGCCGAGACCGTAGTAGTGACCTTTATCACTTCTTGCTGTTTCAATCTCTTTGAAACCAAGAGAAGCAATTTGTTTTAATGTACCAATTGCATCCTCAGCCATTTCATCTCGAAATGAATATAATTGAACTCCAAAATGTTGTGTTTTAATTGGTGCAAAAGTACAGGAAGGGAGAAGTAATGATCCGGCTATAAAAGCTGTAGATTGTACTAAAAAATCTCTTCTGCATTGCATGATGTTCTAGTTTTGATTAAGGTAGTTGTATTCTTCTAAATTAGTCTAAATTTTCCATACACCTTTATGAATGGTATTTGTATTTTTACCTAAATGCTCGTTCTATGAATAAAAGAGAATTACAACTTAAGGCCCTTGATCGCTTACTTACTATTATGGATGAGCTTCGGGAGCAATGTCCATGGGATAAAAAACAGACACTGCAAACACTACGGCACCTTACTATTGAAGAAACTTATGAATTAGGTGATGCAATCCTGGAAAATGATCTTAAGGAAGTAAAAAATGAACTTGGAGATCTTTTGTTACATATTGTTTTTTATGCAAGAATAGGATCCGAAACTAATAGTTTTGATATTGCCGATGTTGCTAATTCCATTAGTGATAAACTCATTAACCGACACCCACATATTTATGGAAATGTGTCAGTTACAAACGAAGAGGATGTAAAAAGGAATTGGGAAAATATTAAACTAAAAGAAGGTAAAAAAAGTGTTCTTGAGGGGGTTCCAAATAGTCTTCCAGCATTAGTTAAGGCTAATAGGATTCAGGAAAAAGTTGCTGGCATTGGATTTGATTGGGAAAGACCAGAACAAGTATTTGAAAAGGTTAAAGAAGAATTGTCAGAATTGCAGGAAGAAGTTAATTCAGGGAATAGGGATAAATTAGAAGCTGAATTTGGAGATGTACTTTTCTCTATAGTGAATTATGCCAGATTTTTGGATATTAACCCCGAAAATGCCCTGGAAAGAACTAATAAGAAATTTATAAAACGTTTTCAATATTTGGAAGGTAAAGCTAAAGAACACAATAGAACACTCAAGGAAATGTCACTTGCCGAGATGGATGTCTATTGGGAGGAGGCTAAGAAAATATAAGTCTTGCCTGGAGCGACATCGTAAAAATTTCCACCTATCATGATTTTTGGTCACTTACTCTTGAAACGGGGAGATCAGGGGTTCTGCAATTATCTAATTAAACCAATCCTAAATCCTATCTTTGCTGCTTCAAAAAACAGCCAGTTTTGTTGCAACAGTATACCAAAGAATTCAGATATAATATAAGGCTAGCCGTACCTGTTATATTTGGTATGCTGGGCCATACTTTTGTGGCCTTTGCGGATAGTATTATGGTGGGGCAATTGGGAACCGCAGAATTGGCAGCGGTATCTTTGGGAAATAGTTTTGTCTTTATAGCAATGTCATTGGGGATAGGTTTTTCAACGGCAATTACACCATTAGTTGCTGAGGCTGATGGTGCCGGAAACAAAGCTGGTGCCAAAAGTGCATTAAAACATGGGTTAGTGCTTTGTACTGTACTTGGATTAGCACTTTTCGGATTACTTCAATTAGGAAAGCCATTGATGTTTTTAATGGATCAACCCCCTGAGGTGGTAGAGTTATCTATACCCTATTTGGATCTGGTAGCCTTTTCATTGGTCCCTCTGGTTATGTTTCAGGCTTATAAACAATTTTCGGAAGGTTTGTCTCAAACCAAATATCCAATGTATGCGACTATCGTGGCTAATGTGGTTAATATCGCACTTAATTATTTATTGATTTTTGGCGCATTTGGTTTTCCAAAGCTCGGAATTATTGGTGCTGCTATAGGTACTCTTGCTTCACGAATAATTATGCTGATTATGCTGTGGTATTTGTTGGAAAAAAAGAAAAAATTTCATGATTATGTCACTGGATTTAATTTCAAGAAGATTGAAAAAAGGGTAATGCGCAAAATCATTCATCTTGGATTTCCATCTGCATTGCAGATGTTTTTTGAGGTGGCTATATTCACGGCAGCCATATGGCTTAGTGGGGTATTAGGTAAAAATCCACAAGCTGCTAATCAGATAGCCTTAAATCTGAGCAGCATGACATTCATGTTTGGAATGGGGCTTGGAGTTGCAGCAATGATTCGCGTTGGCAATCAGAAGGGACTTAATAATTTCACAGAGTTAAGACGAATTGCTCAATCCATTTTACTCCTGACATTTATTTTGCAAGTTGTCTTTGCATTACTTTTCCTTCTGGGAAGACATTGGTTTCCAACTATTTACCTGGATGTGAACGATCCGGCTAACCAGATGGATAATATGGAAGTAATAATTCTTGCGTCAAAATTACTTTTGGTCGCAGCTTTTTTTCAGATTTCAGATGGTCTTCAGGTGGTTATACTTGGTGCTTTACGAGGTTTACAGGATGTAAAAATTCCAACCTTTATTACTTTTATTGCTTATTGGTTGATAGGCTTTCCTATATGTTATTACCTGGGTTTGCACACAGAATTAAAAAGTATTGGAATATGGATAGGATTACTGGCAGGCCTAACAGCATCTGCAATTATGTTGTATATTCGATTTAACAAATTGACCAAGCAACTCATAAGTTCTTAAGAGTTTTTCATATATCTGTACTTATACAGTTCATTGGTAATTTTCATTACCCGACAAATAAAAAATGAATTGAACTATGCAATTTCCTAAATTTTTACTTGGTGATAATACCGATTACCCAACCGCTATCTTTATTGTACACACAGAATATCCGAGGTTTATATTAAACCTCGAAAATGATGAGGTGGAATGGCTCGAAGATTTCACGGCCGAAGATGAAAAAGAATTGTCTTCCGAAGCTGAAAGTTTAATTGAAGCTGCCACTGTCTTTTATGACAGGGAAATAGCAAGATACGAGGATTAAGATGCTGGAAGAACTAGTGCACCTCGACAAGGAAGTATTCCTTTTTCTCAATAACCTGGGAAATTCTGAATGGGATGGGTTTTGGATGTTTCTTACCAATAAATGGAGTGCAATTCCCTTATATATTTTATTGCTAATACTTTCATTTAAACAGTATGGAAAGAAGAAAATGATTTTTCTGGTTATCACAGTTATCTTATTAATTACGGTTACTGATCAATTGTCTAATTTTTTTAAATACGGGGTTCAGCGTTTACGTCCCTGCTATGATCCGGAAATAAGCCATTTGATGCGTCTGGTAAAGGACAATTGCGGTGGAAAATTCAGCTATTTTTCTGCACATGCCGCCAATTCTACTGCACTGGCATTATTCTTTACTTTTCTTTTTAGCTCTACCTATAAATATGTTGGTGTATTTTTAATTATTTGGACCGCTTTTGTTTCCTACAGCAGAATATACATCGGAGTTCATTTTCCATTGGATATTATAACCGGAATGGCCGTAGGAGTACTCTTTGGGTGGCTATTTGCAAAGTTATATATCTTTGCAATTCACAAATATCGTATATGATCTCAAATACGAAGTATTGGTTTTTTCTCTTACTTATTATCCTGGTATATCTGGCGGGAATGTTTGTAACACTTTTTGAATATGATTCGGCTCAGTTTGCTGTAATGGCAATGAGAATGGTACAGGAGAACGACTTTATAAATTTGTTCAAAGGTCAGGAGGAATACCTGGATAAACCTCATTTGCATTACTGGCTGGCAGCCATTTCTTTTAAAATTTTCGGGCTTTACGACTGGGCCTACCGGATTCCGGCAATCCTGGCCACTTTGTTAGGAGCCTATAGTTGTTTTGGTTTAGGTAAGCTACTATATAATAGGGAGGTAGGCAAAGTAGCCTCACTTATTTTTATGACAGCACAAACCATTATGCTGTCCAATATTGACGTTCGGACTGATGCTGTACTTACCGGATTTAGCGCTTTAGCCATTTGGCAACTGGCAACTTATATAGAAAAAAATTCTCTGAAGCATTTACTTCTGGGTGCCTTTGGTGCCGGAATGGCTTTTTCAACTAAAGGCCAGATTGCACTTTTAGTTATTGGTCTTCCAATACTTTGCCATTTAGGTTATAGCAATAAATGGAAAATGCTTTTCAGTTGGAAGGTTTTAGTTGCTTTGGCTGTTTTTGCATTAACTATTTTACCTATACTATACGCGTATTACCTGCAGTTCGATTTACATCCTGAGAAGGTCATCCGGGGAAAAGATCACAGGAGTGGTATACTCTTTATTCTCTGGGAGCAAAGTTTTGAACGATTAAGCGGAGAAGGGGTAGGAAAGAACAGCAGTGATTATTTTTTCTTTTTCCATACTTTTTTATGGGTATTTCTACCATGGACGATACTTGGTCTTGCGGCTTACTGGACGCGGGTAAAGGCATTTTTTAATACTAAATTCAGGAGGGATTCTGGTCTGGAGTTTCTTACAATTGGAGGTATTACTTTAATTTTTCTAATCATAAGTTTTGCGCAATTTAAGTTACCACACTACTTGAATATAATGATTCCATTGTTCGCGGTACTCTCGGCTTCCTTTATGCAAGATTTAATCAATTCTGCAAAAGTACAAAGGATGAAAGTATTTCTTGGACTGCAAACTTTTATACTGAGTTTAGTGTTTATTACATCAGTTCTGATTTGTTTTTTTGTTTTTAAAATATCAAACTGGTATGCCTATGTCTTATTATTATCAGCTCTAATACTAATAGGATATTTCTGTTTGAAGCAGCAGGAATACGGTCTTCGATTAATAACTATCTCTCTGTATAGTTCTCTTCTTCTAAATGCCGTTTTGAATTTGCATTTTTATCCATCTTTATTGGAGTATCAGGCAGGTTCTACTATGTCCGGCATAGTTGCTGAAAATGACATACCGGCAGAGCAGATATACAAAATTACCTTGAGGTCTTCATGGGCCCTGGATTTTTACAACCAACATCCAGTTATAATTACTGAGGCTTCTAATTTACCTGATATGGGAGCTGTATGGGTTTATGGCACAGATGATGATCTCAAAAAGCTAAAAGAATCCGGACTGGATTGGGACAGGCATTTCACTGCGGTCCAATTCAGGATAACGCGTTTGCAGCCCAAGTTTTTAAATCCTTCTACGAGGGAGCAAGTGCTAGACAATATGCATTTAATTCACCTGCACGAGTAAAGAATTTAAGCTGGTATCTCTTCTAATTTGGGTTTTCTAAAATGGTAAATTATTCCCAAAAGCGAAACTGTGGCGGTTATTAGAAAAAAGAGCATGCTAATACTAACTGAAGTACTCTCATCTAACCCCAGCCAAAGTGCTCCGTAGTAGAAAACAACTTCCCTGCTACCTATTCCGCCTATAGTAAGTGGTAAAACAGAAACAATAGAAGATATCAGGAATATAAATAAGTAAGCAATAGTATTCCCATCTACATCAAAGGCCTTTAAAATAAATAGAACACTAGCTAATTGCGCAAGCTGTACCAAAGCCGAAAAACCCAGGGATTTCCAGAAAACAGAATAAACGAATGAAAAAAACCTTTTATTAAAAAGCCAAAAAACAATAATACTAAGCACAATAGCTATTCCAAAAAGGAAATTATAAGGCTGTAACCTGCCTTCGTCTAAAAAAAGTGCGAGCACACAGCTGATCACAAAGATTAGCAAAAGACCATTGAGACGATCTAATACAAGAATAGATACAACGCTCTTGGTCTTTACCTCATATTTTTTTTTTAATACATACCCTTTATAAGCGTCTCCCCCAATTCCACCTGGTAAAAACAAGTTATAGAACATGCCAAGGAGGTACAGTTTTAGATTGCTTAATTGAGTAAGAAATATATTGATTTGATGTATATACAAATTTAGGCGAAAGGCCGATAAAACCTTGGACAGGATAAAAAACAAGAGCGCTATAAATAGGTATCCTAAATTACTTCCCTTAAGAATATCCCAAACCTCTCTGAATTGAATTTTTGTAAAAACAAAATACAGCAAAACAAAGCTAAACAGGATTTTAAGGAGGGTAATCCCTTTTTTACGACTATTGGCCACCTATAGATATACTTTTAATTCTGTAGGGTCTTTTATTTTGCGATTCGTAATACGTTCTAATTAGTAGTTCCATGACTATACCTATAGTAAAAAGCTGAATCCCTGCCAATATGAACATCATACCGAAAATGAGTAGTGGTCTGTTTCCTATGTCTTGCCCGTAAACCACTTTTACGAAAAGTAGATAGATATTAATAAAGACTCCCAATATGATTAATAATACTCCCAGAATACCAAATAAATGAATGGGTCGTTGGAAATATTTTCTGATAAAAAGGAGTAACATCATATCAGCCACTACTTTAAAAACGCGTTCCAGTCCATACTTGGAAACTCCGGCATTTCTCGCATGATGTTTTACAGGAACCTGTTTTATCTGAGCACCTTCCAAATGGGCCAATAAAGTTATGAAGCGATGCATTTCACCATAAAGGTTTAAATCTTTGGCAATATCCCTTGTAAAAACTTTAAGAGCACATCCATTGTCTTTGATGTCTAATTTGGTTACACGTCTAACCATGAAATTAGCAATCTTAGAAGGGATTTTCTTAATCAATGAATCCTTTCTTTTTTGGCGTATTCCTGTGACAACATCATATTCGCCACTTACTACATATTCCAACATTTTAGGAATATCCTGAGGATCATTCTGCAGGTCCCCGTCCATTGTTATGATATATTCCCCTTCAGCATAATCTATACCTGCAGCCAATGCCAAACTTTGACCGTAGTTCTTTTTTAGTGAAACAAGATGAACTCTGGGATCTTTCATCTCACTTATATTTTTGCGGGTATGATCTTTGGAAAAATCATCTACATATATAATCTGATAGATATAACCCTGCAGACTCTCATTAATTTTAGATGTAAGAAGTACTACGTTTTCTTCTTCATTGTAGAGTGGAATAACTATAGATAAGAGGGAGGTGGTAACCGGGTTCATTGTGGTGGGTAAATGTTCGGACAAATTTATGCTTTTTATTTAAGTTCTTTCTTATACCCCGCCATTAGTACTTCGGCAGCCCGAAAAGGGGAGATTTTATCTTCAGCAACTTTCTGTAGCATAGATTCGAGATTCTCTTTAACTGCAGATGCCCGGTAGAATTGCTGCTTTAAAAGTTCATCTATGGTCTGCATGAGCCAGTATTTATTCTGATTTTGCCTGTTACTTTCAAAATATCCGTAGTCTTTTGTGGTGTCCAAAAATTGCACAATCATCTCCCATATTTCAATTATACCTTTATTATCAAGAGCTGAACAAGTGCTGACCTGAGGGGTCCATCCATTTTCTTTGGGAGGATAGAGTTGCAAAGCCCTTTCAAATTCCACTTTTGCAAGTTGCGCCCTTTTTAGATTGTCGCCTTCAGCTTTGTTGATGACGATGGCATCTGCCATTTCCATGATACCCCTTTTTATTCCCTGAAGTTCATCTCCCGCACCGGCTAACTTTAAAAGCAAAAAGAAATCAACCATACTGTGCACGGCTGTTTCACTTTGCCCAACCCCAACAGTTTCGATTAAGACAATATCAAAACCGGCAGCTTCACATAAGATAACTGTTTCACGCGTCTTACGGGCCACTCCTCCAAGGGATTCACCTGCAGGTGATGGCCTTATAAAGGCGTTGGGATCTTTAACCAGCTCCTGCATTCGTGTTTTGTCACCAAGGATACTACCTTTACTAAGGGTACTTGTCGGATCTACCGCCAATACGGCAACTTTCTTGCCAAGACTTGTAAGGGTTTTGCCAAAGATTTCAATAAAGGTGCTCTTACCAACGCCCGGCACCCCTGTTATACCAATTCTAATGCTTTTAGATTCCTTTGAGAGGCAATTCTCAATTAAGGCATATGCCTTCTTGAGGTCTTCATTTCTGGTACTTTCCACTATTGTTATGGCTCTTGCCAAAATGGCTTTGTCCCCATTCAGGACTCCATGGGTAAGATCCTCGACGGAGAGCTTCTTTTTACGATGCTTTTTTACCTGGAGGACTCCTTTTAAACCTTTATTTTTTTCCGAACTCAATGTTAGTTGTTAATAGGTACCCGGACCTTGGTTTTATCCCAATCGATACTGAGATATAATTGACCGGTGTCTTCAAAATCCATTGTCAAACTTTCAACAGTTTCCACCAAATTAATAACCGGCACCCCAACATTAACGACATCGTCTTCTGGGATCCTTGTTGTTTCTTTACCACCGCTCATAAGTGTAACCCCCCATTCAGGAATATTCTTATTAAAAATTACCTGCCAACTATCCTTACCCGGGATGGTCCAAAGTGAATAGGTGCCAGCCGGAAGTTCTTTATCGATGATATAAATTTTAGAATTAGTGGTAAAAGTAGTAGGCTCATTAGCACCGGTGCGCCATACAGCATCAAAAGGAACCAGTTCACCAAAAATTACCCGTCCTTTTTTTAAAGGACTGCTATATTTTAGGGTAAGGTCTAAACCATTTTCAGTATAAACACTGGTCTTTTGAGGACTGTTCTTCTTTGTTTGTTCTTTTAGATAGGGCATTGCCACGAAGTAAAAAAGCAAGGCTAATGCCGCCAATATGATCAAAATCCATTTTATTACTTTCATAGTATAGAAGTGTTGATTAGTTTGTCTAAGTTACTAAATCAAAAGTAAAAACTGCTTGGTTATAATAGGTTTCTCCGGGATTTAGGATTGCCGGGGGAAATGATTGAATGTTAGGTGCATCCGGATAGTTTTGGGTTTCAAAACAAATAGCTGCAAACTCCAGGGGAGTATAAACCACAACGGCAGGTTGATTGCTTTCAACTTTCATTATTATACCAGAAACCGGGGAATATAGTTCGGCAACTTTTTTAGCTTTTTCTGAAACCACATACGGAGTGTCTAGTCGTTTTCTTGCTATCTCTTTTCTGGTAAGGAAGTCGTAATCTGTATCCAGAACAGAAATCAGTTTTCCTGTTGGCAGCAAATTATCATAGGTTTCTAATATTGAAGGACATTCCAGCTCCAGTTCATAGTGATCAATGGAATTGGTATTATCCAGGCGAAAGTAGGAATGATTGGTTAAGTTTATGACAGTAGTCCTATCCGTCACAGCTTCATGAATAATATGCAAAGAATTATCAACCAGTTTGTAAGTTACGCTGGCCTTCAGGTTTCCCGGATAGCCCTCTTCCATATGAGGACTTTGGTAACTCAATTTAACAAATGGTTCTTTATTGTGTTCGATTGTATCAAAAGTCCAGTATTTTTTTCCGAAGCCACTCTTTCCACCATGCAGATGCACCCCATCTTCAGCGTATAAATTATAGGTATCACCTTTTAGTTTGAAGCTTCCATTTGATATCCTTCCGGCAAAGCGCCCAACACATGCGCCCAGAGATATTTGATCTTCCAGATAATTATCCGGATTCTCAAATCCAACTGCTAAATTCAGCGTATTTCCTTCCCGGTCTTTAAACAGGATTTTTTGAATAATAGCTCCATAATCAAGGACACTCAAGGATATAAAATCGTTTTTAATTGTAACTTGTTGCAAGGTGGACTATTTAAAATATTCTTAAAAATACTTGTTTTTTGCAACATGCAATATTTTCTCTCGTCCTTTAATTAACAACAACTAATACCAAAAAATTGGAAACCGGCCAAATGTTTCAAATAGATCTGGTAGAGCGTTGCAAAGCCAACGATCGAAAAGCACAAATAAAGCTTTACAGCCAGTATTGTGATGGTATGTATTATGTGGCTAAGCGATTTATAAGCGATCCCGATGATGCTGAAGACGTTTTACAGGAATCCTTTATTAAGGCGTTTCAGAAGATTCATCAGTTTAAGGGTGAGGTTACATTTGGCGCATGGTTAAAGCGAATTGTAATCAATAAAAGTATAGACTTTCTCAAATCTAAAAAGGAGCGCTTTCAGGAACTTAATGAGAATAGTATACATATCGTTGAAGATGATGACTGGTCTGTAGCGGATGGAATATCGATAGATGAGATAAAAGAAGCAATAAATCAATTGTCGGAAAAATACCGGCTAGTAGTACAGCTTTTTCTAATGGAGGGGTATGATCATAGTGAGATCTCTGAAATATTAAATTTGACAGAAACTACAAGCAGGACCCGATTGTTAAGAGGAAAAGGGCATTTAAAGGAATTACTTAAAGATAAACGTTATGGCACAGGATCTTAGAGAATTGTTCAAGGAGGAGAAGGATAAAAGGTACCCAATGAAAGATGGGCACGAAGAGCGGTTTTTAGAATTATTGGATAAAGAGTTGCCCTTAAGAAGAAAATCAACTTTTTATTTTATAAAAATTGCAGCCTCAGTATTAGTGCTTTTTAGCCTGGGGATTTATACCTATATAAATTATAAAAGTGATACGCTGCAACAGCCGGCAGTTGTTGAAAATGAAACCGAGAATACAAAAGCTCAGGGTTATTCTCTAGGGGATTTTTCCCCGGAATTAAAGAAAATAGAAAATTATTATGTAGCTAATATTAACCTGGAATTATCTCGTTTGGAAGTTTCCAATGAAAATAAGGCAATGGTAGATGATTATATGCGCCGATTGTCCGAGTTGGATGAGGAATACAAAAGGTTAAATATAGAATTGAATGAAATTGGCCCGAATGATCAGACCATTACCGCTCTTATTAAAAATTTACAGTTAAGGTTACAGTTGTTGCAGAAGTTAAAAGAAAAATTAAATCAATTAAAATCATCAGAAAATGAACAAGTTACATCAAATAGTGTTTAAAAGTTTTGCCCTGAGTCTTTGCCTCTTTGCAGTTGGCAGCTATGGACAAGTGCAGTCTAAAAAGTATAAAGAGACATTTACGGTAGGGAAGGAGGCTGTGGTTAATATCAACACAAGTCACGCCGATATTGAATTTTCAACCTGGAATAAGGACCAGGTAATAGTTGAAGCCACCATTGAACTTGAAGGCGCTACCCCCGAAGAAGCAGAAGCGTATTTTAATACGGGAGGGATCAAAATCCTTGGCAATAGCCAGGAAATAACTATAAAAACAGGCGAAAATGCATGGATTTTAAGAGGTGCACATGATGATGACAATAATATTATTGTGCAAATGCCTGAAATGCCGGAGATTCCGGATATGGAATCTTTTTTTATTGATATACAAATCCCTGATATTCCAGAAATTCCGGAGATTATTATGGAAATGCCTCCTATGCCCCCGATGTCCCCGATGCCCCCGATGCCCCCAATGCAATTCAAAAATTTTGATTATGAGGCGTATGAGAAAGAAGGTGAAGAGTACCTGAAAGAGTGGTCCAAGGAATTTGAAAAGAATTTTGATGAAAAGTATCAAAAGGAAATGGAAGAATGGGGCAAAGAAATGGAGTCGAGGGTTGAAGAACGTGAGGAAGCTCGGGAAGAAATGATGAGGGACCGTGAAGAAATGATGAAGGAAAGAGAAGAAATGGGTAAAGAAAGGGAAGAAATGAGAAGAGAGGTGCAGGAAGAAAGAAGCGAGGTTATGGAGGAGCAAAGAAGAATTGCTCATGAACAACGCGAGGTTCATAAGAATGTTATTATTTCCAGGCAAGGGAAAGATAGACCTAATATTTTTTATCGATCTTCTGATGGAGAAGAAAAGAATTATAAGATAAAGAAGACCATCAAGATTAAAATGCCAAAATCTACTAAGCTCAAAATGAATGTGCGACATGGTGAGGTAAAGCTGGCAGAGAATACAAGAAACATGAATGCAACCTTGTCTTATGCAAGGTTGCTTGCCTCCACTATAGATGGCGAGAAGACAAATATTGTGGCTTCCTATTCTCCGGTGTCAGTACAACGATGGAATTATGGGAACTTAAATATCAATTTCTCAGATGAAGTGGCTTTAAAGGACGTAAATATATTGACTTTAAGTGCTACTTCCTCTGATGTTACCATAGATCGTTTACTTAAAAGTGCGCAAATTAAAAACGACCTTGGCACCTTAAGGATTAATACAATTGCCAATGATTTTAAGGATTTGGATATATCCATACAGAATGGTGAATTGGTATGTAAATTACCCGTTACTCCATTTAGTATTACTATAGATGGTACTTCTTCTGAATACTCCGGTCCATCGGATTTAAAATTGGTATCCGAAAAGAATGGAAATAGCTTTGTTCACAGCGGGTATTATATGCAAAAGAATTCCGGGAAGTCAGTAGTAATAGATTCCAGATATAGCGACATCCTGCTTCAGCAATAACTACTCTTTTAATTCCAGGGTCCCAAATATCCTCATTAATTCTCTCCGCTTCATACTTAAATTTACCTATAATTTTGGTTCCCATCCATTTTCATATTCCCTTTTCCAGGCGGCCATGGCTTGCTTATTATTTAAGATTTTACCTGTCGTGGTGTCTACTTTAAGCGTTTCTCCGGCATCCTGAGCCATATTACCTAAATGACAAAGCATTGTAGTTATACTTGCATCAGCTATGGGAGAGTTTTGCTTTTCATCTAACCGAATGGCATTAAAGAAATTTGCAATATGCATCCCATCCAGATCACCTGCGCCCATAGTATCTATTGTGGCGCTGCCTCCAGTTTCAAATTCAAATTTAATTGGTCGGCCATCTAAGTCATATAATTTATAACTTTCTCTGCTTAGTTCTATAGTACCTTTACTTCCATAAATGGTTGCACCTCTTCCCGGTTGTTCCGGTTTCATTACTCCCCGGCTATGTCCGTTCCAGGTAATGAACTTATTATCACTGAATGTATAGGTCACCTGTTGGTTATCCGGAAATTGCCAATCGTCATCATAGGTATATTTTCCTCCAAAAGAAGTAACAGTTTCAGGGAGATCAACTCCTAATGCCCATCGACAGATATCTATTTCATGGGTGCCGTTGTTGTGAATTTCACCCGTTCCCCAATTACGAAACCAATGCCAATTATATGGATGAATATTATCTTTATATTCTTTCCTAGGCGCTGGTCCCTGCCAGAGATCCCAATTTAAGGTCGATGGCACTGCTATATCAACCCCATTACCAATAGATGAGCGGCTATTGGAATAATAGGCTTCCCCCTTATAAACATTTCCAATAATACCGTTTCTAATATCCCTTACAGCCGTAATAGAAGTCCTGGCAGAACGCTGCTGGTTGCCCATCTGTACTTTCTTGCCGTATTTTTTCTGTGCCTCAACCAACAAGTCATTCTCGTAAGGATTATGACTGCATGGTTTTTCAACATAAACATGTTTTCCTGCCTGTAAGGCCATTATGGTCATTGGGGCATGCCAATGTTCAGGTGTTGCAATGAATACGACGTCAACGTCCTTATCTTCCAGCATTTTTCTGAAATCTTTTTCTACTTTAGGAACGTAACCGATTATTTCCTCGCACCAAATGTTATGGGCCTCAATAATGGTATCATCCACATCGCAATTGTAAATGATCTTTACATTTGGACTTTTTGAAATACCCATGGTCAGTGCTTTAGCACGGCTTCGTACTCCAATAACGGCAACCTGTAATTGATCATTGGCCCCTAAAACACTTGCATTGAGGGTTCCAGGTAAGGCAAAACCACCTATGGTTATAGCAGCACCTCCAACAGTGGTTTTTTTAATAAAATCTCGTCTTGTTGTCATGGTTTATTCGCTTAGGATTGGTCTTATTTTAATATTCTTAAATGCAACACGATCACCGTGGTCCTGAAGCAGAATATGTCCCCGTTCAGCTTCTCCGAAATTAGGCCAGATTTTATATTTACTCTCTGAAACCAATTCTCTATAAGTGTCACTTTTTCGTTCGTATTCCAACACTTTCATTCCATTTAGCCAATGTTCCACATGCTTATCTTTGGAAAGGATACGCGCATGGTTCCATTCACCAATTGGATTCACTGGTTTATCAGGATCTACCATTATAAGATCATATAAAGACGCCAGGGTTCTGCTGCCTTTGCGATTGCCCAACTTGGCATCAGGATGATTGTCATCATCCAGAATTTGGTATTCCAGGCCAATTGATGATCCGGGGCCTCTGTTGAGGTCGGTATCTACAAAATATTTTATACCGCTGTTGGCACCTTTTGTAAGTTTAAAATCTAATTGGAACTCAAAATTACCATAAAGGTCATTGGTTACAATATCGCCACCAGCAGCAGATTCTTCTCCACCTGATGATAAGACTATAAGTTCACCATTTTCTATAATCCAGCCTTCAGCAGGGAAGTCATTGAGGCGAGCACCCCGCCATCCATTATTAGTGGTGCCATCCCAGAGGAGTTTCCAACCATTTTTTTCTTCATCTATGGTGAGTTTGTTTTTAGTAATGATTGGTGTGAGTGTGCTTTTCTTTGCGTATTTAGCCAGGCTGTCTGTAAGGATTCTAATGTTTTTCCATTGAATTTCGGTACCTGCTTTTTGGTCCTTTCCAATACTGTGCACCTGAAGTCCAATAAAGCCGCTAGAGGTTTTATCGTCTATCAGATAGGCGGCCGGAACGTCATTTATCCATGTTTTCAGGGTATCTCCAAGGACTTCTATCCTATAATGATTCCAGTCATTTTGTTTAAATGCCTGTTGAGCCTTTGGATTACTATCCATTGTATTAAGCCAGCCCCTTCTGGCCTCGTCGTAGATTCCAGCACTCCATGCCCGGTCTGAGGGATCTATCTCTATCTGGTAACCATGAACACGGCCATTCCTGTAATGAGAGAAGCTATTGCTTCGGATTTGAATCCCGGAATTCACAGTGGAATCTACTTTATAATCTAATTCCAGGATAAAATCACCGTACATACTGTCTGTAGTTAAAAAGGTATTAGGGGTATCGTGTACTGTACTACCTACAATAATTTCATCTCTTACCTCATAATGCGCTTCACCTCCTTTTATAGTCCAGTCATTAAGGGTTTCCTCATCAAACAAAGGAATCCAAGGTGTGTTGTCCTTACTGGAATCTGAGCATCCCAGCGAAGTGAGTACCATTAGAATTAATATTGATTTGTAAATACTGGTACTTTTTTGCATTTGATTAGGAGTCAGATTTGTGTTTATATTTATTAAATATAGGCTGTAGCATGCACAAATAAAAAAAGCAATTTAAAAAAGTTGCTTTTTGTTTGATTGCCTAAGTTTTATAAAATTACACTAATGCACTTCCTTTTTAAGATAATCCGGAAAGTTCTTTTTAAATCGATTTAACCTCGGAACAGATACTTGTCGGATATAGGAATTATCAGGATGTTTCCTTTCGTAATCCTGATGGTAATCTTCAGCATCATAAAATTTGGTAAAAGCTGTGACTTCTGTCACAATTGGGTCGTCATATATATTACTGTCCTTTAATGCGGCCATGTAGGACTCTATAATTTTCTTTTCTTCGGGATTCTTATAGAAAGCTATAGAACGATATTGAGCCCCCCTGTCAGGTCCCTGACGATTAAGGCTGGTTGGGTCATGGGATCCAAAGAAAACCTGGACAAGCTCTATATAGGATATCTCATTTGGATCATAATATACCGCTACTGCTTCGGCATGGGAAGTCTTTCCATAACCTACCTGTTCATAGGTTGGATTATCTTCAGTTCCGCCAGAATATCCTGAGATTACTTCCTTAACACCTTTTACACTCTCGAATATGGCTTCTACACACCAAAAGCACCCACTTGCAAAATAGGCGGTTTCGTATTTTTGCAGATCTTGTTTGGAATATTTTTCCACCAGCACTACTTCTTTGGCTGGCTCTATTTTATTCTTAATTTTGGATTCACAACTTGTGGTGAACAAAGTTATGGCTAGTAAAATAACTGCTTTCAGAAATTTCATTTTTCGAATTTATTTCAAAAATCAATAAATCTTTCTGTAAATGAGGTTAAAGACCTGTTAATTAATGTCTTTGAGTATTTCAAAAGCCCCAGTTTCATCAACATTAGGCGAATTTCTATGACCTTGTTTGAAAAAGTACTTCTAAAGCATTCTGAGGGGCCAATAACTATTTTAGAAAGGGGGATTCCAATTGGTAAATATATTCCGCTCGATTTATCAGTATTGAACAGAGACTTGAGAAACCTTGATATTAGCAATCCATCTGTTTGCCAGGAGTATATTCACCAAATCCTAAACAATGACTCCTCTTCAGTAGCATATGGCGGGTATTTGGAAAGGCGTAACTTATATAGTAAGAGTCCCGGCTTTTTTATAAAGGGAGAAGAAGATGAACGCAATATCCATCTGGGAATAGATTTTTGGGCTAAAGCTGGCACTAGAGTTATAGCCCCCTTGGGAGGAGTTGTACACAGTTTTAAGAACAATGAGCTATCCGGGGATTATGGCCCAACTATTATTTTAAGGCATGTATTGAATGGCAAACAATTTTATACGCTTTACGGGCATTTATCGATAGAATCACTCCAAGGGTTGTATAAAAACAAAGAATTCAATGCTGGGGAAGCATTTGCGACCTTGGGCGATACCGCTATTAATGTGAACTATGCACCCCATCTTCACTTCCAAATCATAAAGGAATTGGGCGACTTTAGGGGAGATTATCCAGGCGTTTGTGCGCAAAAAGACCTTAATATGTATCAAAAAAATTGCCCTGACCCCAATTTATTGCTAAAAACCACACCACCTTTTATCGGTTAAATACACAAAGTATCGCTTAGGTGTTTTAGGGGTTTGATCCATTCATCGACACTTTTTTGCACTTAATCCAAGTTTTTGTCAGATACCGAA
>CBDTVZ010000002.1:0-51085 GCA_965363995.1 uncultured Eudoraea sp. | reverse complement strand
AAGTGGTCTTAAAAAACAGATCTGTCATAGGCGTGGCTACATTATAATAAGATATATCCTCCACCTCCTTATAATTAAAATGTCTCGCTCTAGAACCAATAGATGGGTAAAAGGTATTGCGATCTATATTGAAACCAAGGTGATTATAAGGCTGACCTACATTGGAAAAAGGCATTAATTCAAAATTATCCCTGCGTAAGTAATTGAATTTATATTCTTTTTGTATACTAAGCGTCGTATCTAAATAGGTAGTGTCTTTTGCAAAAGAAATAATTTTATAATCTCTGATCGTAATTCCTGAACTATCTTTTTGTGTGTTTTTTTTGCTTTGTTTACCTTGTTTGGCTTCCCTGTCCCTTTTATCCCTCTCAATTTTGAACAAGGCAGGATCTTTCAATTTGGAAGGTGCTATTGAATCATTCTGGGAAAAAAGTGAATGGCTCGTAAAAACCAAAAACAACAAAAGGAGATATCTCATTGAAAGACTTTGGTTACAATTTTTGATATGATTGATTCTTATCCGAATGCTTAGAATAATAATGTAACAACTATTAAATGGATTTTTCTGCCTATGGCAAATGATTATTGTTTGATGTTGTCAGCAAAGTTAATTTTTTTGTTCCTAATGAAATGTGAAAGTTTTATTTTGATTATAACTGTCCAAAAATCAAGTGCCTTCAAATAATAGATATATTAGAACACAAATTAGTGCCTTTTATCAGAAAAAATTGAATATTCCTTATTTTTTCAGCATATTTATAAAAAATGTACATGCTAAGAAAATTAACTGTGTTCTGTTTGCTGGCAGGCTTCTTTTCTAATGCCCAATTCAATGAAGGGGCGCCCTGGATGAAAGACTTAGTAAACAAGAAGTCATCTGTGGCCAAAACCACCCAACAGAATTTTACTTTTAAAGAAATAACCAACGCATTTGATAAGTACTGGGAAGAAAAGGATATTACTAAAAAAGGAATTGGCTACAAACCTTTTAAGCGATGGGAAAATTATTGGAAGTACTTTGTCACTAATGACGGGTACCTTCCTACATCCAAACAACTATATGATAGCTGGAAAGTTCAGCAAGCCTATAAGGGCGACGTAAATCCAACCAGTAACTGGACACCAGTAGGTCCGTTTTCATCCGGCATATTATCCATTGGCTTACCCGGAACCGGAAGAGTAAATGCCATTGCGGTAGATCCAAACAACGAAAATATCTGGTATGCGGGTGCCCCATCAGGAGGCATATGGAAAAGTACAGATGCAGGTGATACATGGACAAACCTCTTTGACGATTTTCGCCAGATAGGAGTCTCAGGTATTGCCATAGATAAAAATGACTCTGATATTATATATATAGCTACTGGAGACGATGACGCAGGAGCTTCATATAGTATTGGGGTTTTTAAATCATTGGATGGTGGAGTTACCTGGAATGAAACCGGCCTGAATCCCAGTACTACCGATTATAATTGGACCATGAATGAAATTGTAATAGACCCAACCAATTCGAACGTTATCTGGGTGGGTACCAATAGGGGGCTCCTGAAATCTGTAGATGGTGGCGATAACTGGGAAACAGAAATACCTGGTACCATAAAAGACTTTAAATTAAAACCCGGGGACATTAATAGCAATACTGTTTACGCGGTTTCTAATTCGGCATATTATAAGTCCACCAATGGGGAAGATTTCACTCAAATTAGAGATATTTTACCCACCTCTTCGGGAAGATTAGTTTTAGGAGTATCCGCTGCTAATCCTGAGCTTGTTTATATTTTAAGTGCAAATGTCCGCCAAGAAGATTATTCTTATCAGGGCTTCTATAAATCAACAGATAGTGGAGAAACATTTACCGAAAGTGCAAATAATACAAATATTCTGGAACGGGATCAGGCCTGGTATAATCTGGCTCTGGAGGTTTCCCCCACAGATGAGAATGTAGTATATGCTGGAGCAATTAATATTTGGAAAAGCACAAACGGAGGTGACTCCTTTAACAGGCTAAATAATAATGATACAGATCTAACACCGGCATATACCCATGTCGATATTCATACTTTAAAAATATATAATAATAAGTTATTTGCAGGAACTGATGGTGGTTTATATGTTTCTGAAGATAATGGTATAACTTTTACAGATAAGACAAATGGAATGTCGATTACACAGTTTTATCGTATTTCAATTGGTAAAAATAATGCGTCTAAGATCGCGGGTGGTACACAGGATAATTCGGGTTTCGTTTATAACAATCAGGAATGGAATATCTATTCCGCAGGAGACGGTATGGATTATGAAATAGACCCCACCAACGACAATATCATTTATGGTTTTTCACAATTCGGTGGAATCTTATACATAACCACCAATTCAGGTCAGAACCTTGGTGGTGTTCTTCCTCCTCTTGATGGCCTGGGTAATCCACTCAGAGGAAACTGGATCACGCCCCTGGCAATTAGTAGTGAGGGGGATGTGTATTCTGGTTTTAACGCAGTTTATAAATTATCTGGTAATTCATGGGAAAAGGTCTCTTCCAATTTAAGTATTACTAATATTGATGACCTGGAAGTAGACCCAAATGATCCAATGACCCTCTTTGTTGCTCAGAACAATATTTTGTATAGAAGCCAGGATGGTGGTGTCACATTTATCTCTTTAAAAGAATTTGATGCTGATATTTCAGACATCACCATCAATAGTAATGACTCCAATATCGTTTATTTGACTACCTCGGCTTTAAGGTCAAACAACATCCCCAATAATATACCCTCAAATGAAAGAGGTATATTTAAGGTTACCATAAACGGGAGTACGGCAACTGAAGAAAATATTACCTATAACATCCCAACAGACCAGGCATTTTTCTCTATAGTACACCAGAGCCGGGATACCAATAACCCCCTATTTGTAGGTACTAGTACCGGGGTCTACCGCCTGGACGACACCCTTACTGAATGGGAAGATTATTTTACCAACTTACCCAGCACGGGCATAAGTGATCTTGAAATAAGTATTGATGATGCAGTAATAGTGGCCAGCACTTACGGAAGTGGTATCTGGCAATCTCCTATTGATATTCAGTTACCCGACAACGACATAAAATTAGTATCCCTTACACCAATTCCCGGATCGGTACTATGCAGTGAAATTTTCCCTGAAATCTTTGTTCAAAATAAAGGACTTAACCCGATAACCCAAATTGATGTCACTTATTCTCTTAATGGAGGGGCGATACAAAATTTTACATGGAACAGCAGTACTATTCCTAGCGAAGAAACCGTAACCATTTCCTTACCTTCTCAGAATATTGAAGCTATCGGGGAATCAGTTCTGGAAGCCACAGTTACCATTATTAATGATACTTATGATGATAATAACAGCGTCTCAACTACATTTTACGTGAATGACTTCGGTATAGGTGATATGGTAAATACTTTTGAATCACCAGATGAAACCCTGGTCACTTATAACCAAACGGGAGGTGTGAGTGTTTGGGAAAAAGGTATCCCATCCGCAAGTGTTCTCAACCAGGCGGCTTCTGGCGAACAAGTCTATGCCACTATTTTGGAAGGCGTTTATCCCAACGAAACGCAATCATTCCTGGTTAGTAATTGTTATGAACTCTCCACTATTTTAGCGCCTGTTCTTAAGTTCAATATGGCGTATGATTTAGAACCAAATTTTGATATTGTCTATGTGGAATATTCACTGGACGAGGGTGCTGCATGGAATGTTCTGGGTACAATAGACAGTGAACCCAATTGGTATACCAGTGACAGAACGAACACTTCCTCAGGGAATGAAGATGACTGCCAGAATTGTCCAGGGGCTCAATGGACGGGCACTAACGCTACTTTATCCGAATATGCATATGACTTTGTTACAAACGCTGCAAGGGGAGAAACAGATCTCACAAACGAACAAAGTGTGGTATTTAGAATAGCATTTGTATCAGATCCATTTTTAAACCAGGACGGCGTAGTAATTGACGATTTAGTTGTTGAGGGTTTTCAGGATGATGATGATGATGATAATGATGGCGTACTGGATATAAATGACAATTGTCCATTAAATAGTAATGCAGATCAATTAGACAGTGATAATGATGGAGAAGGTGATGTCTGTGACATTGATGATGATAATGACGGGGTTCCGGATACTGAAGATAATTGCCCACTTGTAGCCAATGCAGATCAGGCAGATACTGATAATGATACCATAGGTGATGTTTGTGATGATGATACGGATAATGATGGCGTTCCCAATATCATAGACCTTTGTTCAAATACGGCTCAGAATGATGTTGTTGACATTACAGGATGTACAATTTTTTCATTAGCTGCCAATAACTTTCAAATACTTAGCACTGGGGAAACCTGTAGTTCCGGCAATGATGGCAACATTACTATAGAGGCTCAGGCTAATTTAAATTATACGGCTGCACTTAGTGGCAATGGTACCAGTCTGAATAGTAGTTTTTCAGATACTGTCTCCTTTGCCGACCTTATAGCAGGGGACTATCGCCTGTGCATTACAGTAGAAGGAGAAAGTGGTTATGAATTATGTTATGATATCAACATTTCTGAACCGGATGCACTTTCTGTAACTTCCAAAATAAGTTCGGCAACTAATAATGTTACACTTGGTTTATCGGGAGGAATAAATTATTTCATCACCTTAAATAATAAGGAGTACCGAACTTCAGAAAGTGAAATAACATTGCCGCTTTCAATGGTGGAAAATGTTTTAAGCGTTAAAACAGATAAAGATTGCCAGGGTATTTATGAAGAGATGATTGTCCTGACTTCTGAATTATTTATTTACCCCAATCCAATATCCAACGGCGAATTAAGTGTATATCTAGGGAATGACAATTTAGATGAAGTTGAATTATCATTGTTTTCCATAGATGGCACCAAAGTATTTACCAAAACTTATCGTGTTTCGGAAAATGAGGTGAAATTTAATGTAGATGGCCTATCCAAGGGTATTTACCTCTTAAATGTTAAAACCAAAAGATCTTTGTTGAATTATAAAATAATTAGGCGATGAAACTAAACTATGGAATTTTCATACTAGCCGTTATTTTTATTGCCGCCTGCGGAGGAGAGGACAATAACAATAACCCTGATCCGGATCCCATTCCGGATCCGGATCCGGTGGCATTACCTTTGGCAGCGACTCTGGTATTTCCTGACAATAATACCGAATGTAATGAGGGTGTGGTTTTAAGTGAGTCTCAAAGCTTGGTGACTTTTGAATGGAACGCTTCTCAAAATACAGATAGCTACGAAGTTAACTTAAGAAACCTCAACTCCAATGCAAGTTCAAAATCTAATTCCAATACCAACTCTGCTGATATAACTCTGGATCGCGGAGTGCCTTATGAATGGTTTGTTGTGTCTAAAGCAGACGGCACGAATACAACTGCTTCAAGCAGTACCTGGAAATTTTATAACCAGGGCCCTGGAGTTGAAAATTACGCACCTTTCCCTGCTGAAGTAGTAAATCCAGCACGTGGCTCAGCAATAAACAATACCGGAACAGTACAATTAGAATGGACAGGCAGCGATGTGGACAATGACATTACTGAATATGAAATACTTTATGGCGCCGATAGTGATCCTTCCACTTTATTAGGAACTACTTCGGATTCTTTTATTGAGGCTGCAATATCCACAGGGGAATATTACTGGCGTGTTATTAGTAAAGATAGCCAGGGAAATAGTTCTGAATCTGAAATTTTCGAATTCAGTGTATTATAAGCAGTAAAATGAGCTTGCCGAGGAATTATGTTAAAATATTATCAGGACAGTGAACTTGAAGCCGGAACAGATGAGGCCGGAAGAGGATGCCTTGCCGGACCTGTTACTGCCGCAGCAGTGATATTACCAAGCTCGTTTGCCGAAGAATCGCTTAATGATTCCAAGAAATTATCCGCATCTAACAGAAACAGGCTGCGTCCTCTTATTGAAGTTGGTGCCATATGTTTTGGTGTTGCAAATATTCAAACAGACATAATTGATACTATTAATATTCTCAACGCTTCAATCCTTGCCATGCATAAGGCTATAAACAAGCTGTCTATGGTGCCTAACTTTTTAATAGTGGATGGTAATCGGTTTAAGCCAATTAATGAAATACCTTATAAATGTATTATTAAGGGGGATAGTAAATTTCAAAGTATTGCTGCGGCATCAATATTGGCTAAAACCTATAGAGATGCGTATATGGAAAAAATTCATGAAGAATTTCCGATGTACAATTGGAAACAAAATAAAGGCTATGGCACCGAAGAGCATCGACAGGCAATAGTGGATTACGGTATTACCAAATATCACAGAAAGAGCTTTAAATTATTGCCCGAACAACTAAAGCTTGACTTATAATGTACAGCTTTCAGATATTCCTTTTGAGTTAAATTCCCGGAATGCCATTTCGTTTTTTTTATCATAAATAACTTCCCTGCTAAGGGCATAGATAAAAGTAGATAAAGTTCTAAATTTGCTACAAAGTATTATACATGAGATTTAAGTTAGTTTTCACCTTCATTGTTTTTTGTATCCTCTCCTGCCAGAAACAAAAAGAATCTACAACACCTCTTTTAGATTATCTCCCCAAAAATGCTTCGGTAATAATTAAAGTTAATAATCTGACCAACCTAAAAAGCGAACTTAAAAACAATGTATTTTTAAAACCCCTGACTTCAACAAAGAATTATGAAAATATCCTGGGAAGGACCAAAGCACTCGAATTTGTCCAAAGCGATACCAGCGGTATCCTTGCCTTTACTGAAATTGATTCTCTAAATTCCGAATTCATTTATGTTTCTGATAAACCCCTGAGTTTTATTAATCCTGATAAGAACGAAAGCCCCACTATTGAATCAGTCTCTTTTGAAGGCAGAAGCTATAATAGATACGAAATAAAGCAAAATACTTTTTTTAGTATTGAACTCGATCGGCAAATTTTACTTGGATCATCTCTTAATCTATTAGATGACATCATTGATAACATAAATAATACTGAAATTGACCCTGTTCTTAATTCGCTGTTTGAAACTTCGAATATTGATAAATCTGCCTCTATTTACCTAAATCTGGAACGGAGTAATTGGATGGACGATTATGTTCTTAAAAAAGATACTACAATACGATTTTCTGGTTTAGCAGATTGGGTAACCTTTGACGTAGAACCTTCTCAAGACTTCCTGCAGTTGAATGGGATATCAATTGCCACAGATTCAACCAAAAACTTGCTTAACCTTTTTAAGAATACAAGACCATTGGTTAGTAACATAAGTGTAAAAATGCCGGCAAAGACAGATGCATATATTTCCTTTTCTTTTGATAATTATGATGTTTTTGCCCAAAATCAGAAAGACTATTTAGAGGCGGCGTTTATAAGAGACAGTGTTTTCAATACCGTTGAAGAAATTGGCGTGCTGTTTATCGAAAACAAAAAAGCCGTTATCTTAAGCACCTATGGCGCAGAAAACATCACACAGTTTCTGGAAGATAAGAGTAGCAACAATGCCATATATATGGGTCGTGAGACTTTCGAACTTGTCAGCAACAAATTTCTTTACGAATACTTTAATCCGCTGCTTAAGGAGTTTAAAGCTAATTATTATACTATACTCGAAAACACTTTTATTTTTTCAGAAGAGCTTGATGTCTTACAAGGAATAATTCGCGACAATAGTAGCGGCTCCACATTTGACAAAAGTATGTTATATGAAACGGCGCGTAAAGTTCTCGCAGATGAATCCAGTATTGTTTTTATGGCTAATGCAAAAGGTATGGAAGACATCCTGAAAATGCATTGCACAAAGGAACTAATTAACGATTTTAATAAAACCAAAGCTTCCGATTATATTTTTGCCGGACAAATTGTTGCCGATGCAAATTTTTATCATACCAATCTGCTCATTCAAAAAAAGTATAAGGAAAAAGAGAGGAATACGATTTCAGCGCAATTCCGGGTAGAATTAGATAGTGATTTAGCTACTAACCCCCAATTTGTAAAAAATCACAGAACCAACAAGAAAGAAATTGTGGTACAGGACGTGGATAACAATTTGTATTTAATATCCACTCAGGGTAAAATATTGTGGAAAAAACAATTAAAGGGAAAAATACAAGGTAAGATAAGTCAGGTAGACTTATACAAAAATGGGCGATTACAATTAGCTTTTACTACCGGAAATGAATTCCTGATTTTAGATAGAAACGGTAAAGAAGTAGCACCTTTTAATATGAATTTCCCCGGCGGGAACTTAAATGAACTTGCGGTATTTGATTATGAGGGCAAAAGAAATTACCGCTTTGTCATTACCCAGGGATCAAAGGTTTTTATGTATAATTCAAAAGGTAAACTTGTAAGGGGTTTTAAATACACAGATACAGGTAGCCCGGTATTATCAGCCCCAAAACATATTAAAATTGGCAATAAAGATTATTTGGTTTTTATGTTGGAAAATGGAGAACTTAAAATAATGAATCGTGTAGGTAATTCACGAGTTAAGGTATCCGAGAAAATTGATTTCTCCTCTAATAACACTTACTTGTACAAAAATAATTTTATTGTCACGGATAAAAAAGGTACGCTCTATTCTATTGATACCAAAGGAAAAGTTTCGAAAACTAAGCTTAACTATGCTGAAGATCACGGACTGGATGCTACAAACAAAACCCTGGTTAGTAATAATGAAAATATTATGAGTATTAAAGGGAAGAATGTGACTCTGGATTTAGGAGTCTATACCCATCCTACAATATTTTATGTTCATGATAAAATATACATCAGTGTGACTGACATCCAAAGTCAGAAGGTGTATCTGTTTGACAGTAATGCGCTACCAATTCAAAATTTTCCGGTATTTGGATATTCCAGGATAGATCTGGATGATATTGATAATGACCGTAAGATAGAATTTGTTTGTAAAGATCAGGAAAATGCCCTCGTGCTTTACAAAATAAACTAAGGCTTTTTTGAAGACCATCTACACAGTAAAATGAACCGGGTATACAATTCTCCCGGATACTAAATCATTTTTATCTAATTTTCTTCATCAAAGTTCTAATAATTAGGTAATTGTAAGTTTTTTTTGACAAAAAAAGAAAACTTATGAACTCCCTGATTTACCTAAAATTTCGTACTTTAAAAGGCACTTAACACCACAACAATCATGAAAACACTCGCTCAGCTATTCCGTATTATTCTTCCTCTCCTTTTATTCCTGTTTGTAACTCCGGATGCAAACGCTCAGTTATTAAAAAAATTGGGAAAGGCAGCAGAAAGAGCTGCGGAAAACGCCGTTGAAAGAAGGGTAGAAAAAGAAACCCGGGAGAAAACGGATGCAATATTGGATAGCATCCTGGAACCTGGATCTAAAGGTAAACAAGGAAAAGCCCCAAACACAACTGGCGGACAAGAAGGCAATGATGATAATTCAAATAATGGTAGCGGTTCCAATGCTCCTTCGGGTAAAAGTGGCCCAAAAACTTTAAAGATTTATACCAATTATGATTTTGTTCCTGGTGACCGTTTAGTCTTATATGATGATTTCTCCATTGACAACATAGGGGATTTCCCTGCCAAATGGAACACCAACGGTTCTGGTGAAGTGGTTACCCTGGATGATAGTCCGGATAAATGGTTAAAACTATCTGACAGGACCGTATATGTACCTGATCTTCCAGAAACCTTGCCAAATGATTATACCATCGAATTTGACATGATTACCACAGGATTGAATAAAAATACCACTTCCACTGCCAGATTACAATTGACCCTCGATGACAACAATACTCTAAGGGTTGGACATAGTTATGCCCAAATGAGTATTCCATTGGCGCAGTATATTGATGCTGGTATCTTTGTGCGCAATCGCTTCAATAAACAAAATACGGTGCAAAATTATATTAAAAAGGATGTTAGGGATGATATTTTAAACTTGGCACATGTAGCCGTCGCTGTCAACGGCAAACGCTTTAGAATGTGGATGAACGAACGCAAATTAGTAGATCTGCCACGTTTTATTGAACCGGGGTTTCCCCAATATTTCAAATTTGATCTTATTGGAATGTCCAGCGAGAAAACAGCACAATTTGTTTTTATTACCAATGTAAAATTTGCCGAAGGGGGTGAAGATCTCCGAAGTAAATTATTGAAAGATGGAAAATTTTCCACAACAGGTATTCTTTTTGATTCGGGATCGGATAATATTAAACCAGAGTCTTATGGTACCCTAAAAAAAATAGCCGAAGCACTTAATGCTGAATCTGGCATGAAAATCAATATTGTAGGGCATACTGATGCCGATGGCAGTGATGACAGTAACCTTGAACTTTCAAAAAGGAGGGCTATATCGGTCATGAACGCTTTATCAGATGAATTTGGAGTTTCTGGAGATCGATTACAGACTGATGGGAAAGGGGAGTCCGAACCTGTGGGCGATAATGCTACTACTGAAGGCAAGGCCCAAAACAGAAGAGTAGAATTTATAAAATTATAATAGAAATCAATTATCTCACAAATCACATTATTATGAAAAGAAGTTTAATTGCCTTATCCCTTATTGCATTGTTTTCAATCCCAGTCTCCGCACAGAATTGCAGTAAATATTATCCTATGGTCGAAGGAGCTGCGTTCCAATACACCAATTACAATAAGAAAGGAAAAACCGAGGGTGTTGCTGACTATAAAGTTTCCAACGTCAATACTTCGGGAGATGTAACCAGTGCAACCATGTCTATAGATCTTAAAGATGAAAAAGGAAAGGAAATCTATGCAACAGCTTACAACTTCACCTGTACTGGGAATATGGTCTCCATAGATTATGAATCCCTGATTCCCAGTAGCACTTTGCAACAATTTGAGGATATGGAGATGGACATTTCAGGAACCGACCTTGAGCTACCAAATGACCTGAGTGTCGGACTGGAATTGCCAGATTCAAATGTCTCCATAAAAATAAGTATGAGCGGTATCAATATGAATACGACGGTAGATATGATAAACAGAAAAGTTGAAAAACAGGAAAGTGTTACGACACCGGCAGGCACCTTTGATTGCTATGTGATATATAGCGAAAATGTGATAAAAGCAATGATGGTGAATCAATCCTTTCCATCACGGGTTTGGTTTTCAGAGGGTGTGGGAATGATAAAGCAGGATAGTTATAAGAAAAATGGGGATCTAATGACCAGCTCTATTCTTACAAAGTACAGCAACTAAGTAATTAAGGGAAGATAAAAACTGGGTTGATCCCTGGTTTTTTGTTTGTAATTCGTTTCATATTTCGCTACAAAATGAATGCAACTAATTGATTGTTAGGTATTTGATATATTTAATCCACAAAAACAGATTATCAGAATCTGTTCACACAGGTGCTACTAAAGCATTAGAAATATAGTAAAGCCAAAGAATTTTCGCAAAAATATTAAACAATTAAAATAGTGAGTTTTAAGGTAGACGCAGATTTGGTTGCTTTGTTTAAAGGATTGGTCATTTCCTTAAAGCCATATGCCTCAGCTCAGGACGTTGATTTAAGTTTTGAAAGTACTATACAAAGTCAGTATTCGTATTACCATCCCAAAGATATCATCCCTGAATTTACCAAGCTGTTATCTTTAATAATCTCTTTTACCCCTCAATCTTATAATGTACACGTCTCTTTCGATAAAGATGCATCTAATGAAGATTATTGTTCATTACAGATTTTGAATACAGGTGTAAATCTGTCTCATGTCACTGAAATTCTCAAATCTGTTACGTTTCAAATTACCGTTGAGGATCTAAATCCAGAAAGCACCCTGTTTAAAGTTTCAATTCCCATTTTGTCCTCGACTGATTCTACTCAAAAACATGCTGTAAAATCTCCGGGCATTAAAGAAATATCGCCATACTATCTTGAAATTGGGAAGCGATTAAAATCGTATTTTGGCAATATTGATGAGTTGGAAGCTGCTGCTTTGAGAAAAGGGTTTAGCGAAGGTGTTTTTCTTAAAAAGGTCAATGCCAGCATTACTTCCAATATACATGATAATGATTTTAAGGTTGATTTGCTAGCTGCATCTGTAGCACTAAGCAGTACACAACTATTTCGAAAAATAAAAATGCTCACTAAAATGTCACCTGGCAGATACATTTTGTTTTACCGCTTACATCGTGCAAAAGAACTGCTTCAATCCAAAGACAGAGAGCTTAATGTAAGCGAAGTGTGCTATCAGGTGGGATTTGTAAGTAAGAGTCATTTTACAAGATCTTTTCACAAAGAATTTGGTTTTAATCCATCGAACTGCAAATAATCGTCCAATGGAACACTCAGTCAAAAAATTGCAATAATCAGGCTACCAACTCATTAAGCGATAGTATAATTTTAGACTATCTAAATAAAACTAAATTATGGAAAATCTTAAAAAGAACAGAGAACTTATTGTAAAGTACTTTAAGGCTATTAGCGGGGTTCCTAAACCTGGTGAGTTACTGGACAAGTATATGACGGACACGGTCCTCAGAGAACATATTATTTTCTTTGAAGGTGCTTTCCCATGCTATGACCTTTTTATTGAGGAAATGATTTCAGAAGGTAACAAAGTATTCGTAAGAGGGCGCTTAAAAGGAACTCACGAAAATGAATTTAATGGCATCCCTTCAACAAACAAAAAGGTGGACTTTCCTTTTTCAATACGTTATGTTATCGAAAATGGAAAGATTGCAGATCACTGGATGATCGCTGATCAAATGATTTTGATGGAACAACTAGGCGTAATGGAAAATAAAAAAGAAGAGCCGGCTTAGATTCATTGCTCTAATTACCAGGGCAAACTCTTAAAATTCAATTGCTGCGCCAATCTTGGCTCAGGATTACTATGGCCAAAAACCAAGTGAAATTGTTAGGAAAAAAACAAAGTAAAAAAAGAAATCACATTTCAAAAACCAACATGGGGTTAACCTTTTTCAGTATGGACTATTAAAGGGCAACAATAAGTAAAAATCTAAAAACAAGAATAATGAAAACACTAAAAACACTGGTATTAATTAGCTGCTTGGCCAGCATAGCCATGGTACAGGCCCAAACCGATCCGAAACCCAAAACCGAAGTCACCAATAACTTCCTGGATCTGCAGGCCAGCACCCTCGGCAATATCTTTGGTGATTCACTTACGGGGGGTAATGGGGAGGTCACCAATTACCTCGATCTGGTGAACAAAAGCGATATGCCCGAGGCCGATAAGCAAAATTTGCGAGACGCCTATCAGCGCTATGCCAAAACATTGGATGCCCAGGGCAAGGATTCCTTACAGTCGGTCCTTTCGAAACAACTATTGACCGCAAAAAAAGACACCATTAAATAGCCTAAAAACCGTACACTGATAAAACCATTTCCTATGAAAAAATTAGTTAGCAGTATCCTCTTACTTGGCGTACTGATCTCCTGTGGGGAGATCAAAGAAAAGGAGAATGATCAAAACACGGATCAAGAGATCCCTAAAAAAGAGGCAAGCATCGAAACATTACCCAGTACCGATTATAGCTCCCTATTAGTGAATTATGAATGCGACATGACTGTTGCCGAGGTTGCGAACGCACTGAATATACCTGAAAGCGACGTAAGCATTCCAAAACCGCACAGACAAGGCCAATGCGGTTTTATAATCAAAGGTTTTGGTGAAAATCAGCTAGGTGATGAGACCCCAATTATTTGGTTCCTTGAAGACCTTGGAAAAACTCAGGTCAATAAAGAAATTAAAAACTATTTGGATGACGAAGCCAATAACGAAAGTGTTTTAGGTATGGGTATCGACCTGAGCGAAACGGGCGACAGTTATATAGCCAGGCAATCCGTGCGTGGCACGGTGGTTATTATGAATGCAAATTATGACAAATGGCTAGTGCTTAGCTATTCCCCAAAATACATGTATAAAAGCAGAACCCAAGAACAACATGATGCATTGGGAGAGAAAATGATTGGACTTGCCAATTATTTATTGAAAAAACACAAAAAATAAGCGCTATGAAAACCAAAATAGCAAACTACAGCTTAACTGCACTTTTCTTGCTTATCTCGCTTTTTAGCTATGCACAAAAGAAACCAGGGTTTATGCCGCCATCCATAGACGATGAGGAGATTCCTGTCGTAAAAACGGAGCTTCCGGTACCAGAGGAAGGAAAAGACTATGTGGTAAAATATTTTAAAGGCATCACCGATGGCGTGGAAAGCAGGATTGCCGTAAAAAAACTGGGGTACATTATACGACCTGCCATGGTACAGGTCATTTCAGAAGATGGCCGGGAACTTGCCATAGAACTGGTCAAAAAGAACTGGGACGATGTGGTTCGGAGTGGAAAAACCAAAGACGGCAATTTTGAAAGCTCTTTTAAAACAGCCATGGAATTCGGAATAAAAATAAGTGCCAAGGAAATGGGTATCCCCTTTATCGTTGCAGTATCTGCTGGGGTAGAACTGTTTCCGGTAAGTAACCTTTTTGTGGATGCAGGGACCATGAGGTCTGGTGATGGGAACAAAGAAATGTCGACTACCAATGAAACCGAATTGATGGGTCAAGAATCGGGGCAATCGAACACTATCCTTTTTATCATCATAGCCCTTGCTCTTGTAGGCATACTAGCATTGCTTGCGGTACTGGTGTTCAAGAAAAAAGGCAAAGGAGCCGCTACCTTATTATTATTGATGATGGTACTTCCATTGAGTGCAGGAATCGTACCAACAGATATAGAGTTACTAGGCGGTTTGGCAGAAAATTTAGTAAAAGGTTTAGGGAATCATTATGGAAAAGGCGGCTTCAACGGTGATGATCCTTTAAGTGAAGATGACAAAGAGCACGAACCTGAAGTAGATCCCAGAGGGCAGCCCAGTTTACCTTCCAGTTGTTATGAGATAACCCGGATGGGGCGCCAAGGAGGCTCGGGAGGTTCAGGAAGCAATATGGATGGGCCTAATGGGACAAAAAACCCTGATAATGCCGGGGATGGTCCAACCAGAACTTTGGGTGGTGGGATGGCTGGAGGTATTAGCGGAGGAGATGCAGGAGAAGATGTAGGTCATGAGGATGGAAAAGATAGGGATTACGAAAAGGAACGCCAAAAGTTAAATGAAAATTACCAACGAGATTTAGAAGAAGTCGAAAACGTTTATGAATGGGGAAAAATAGATGCAGAGGATAATTACAATCAATCTATTAGAGAAGCATCAAAACAATTGGATAGGGACGTAGAGAACGCAAATGGAGATACAGAGTTAATGGCTCAAGCCTCTGCAAATAATGCAACTACCGTAGCCCAATTATCTACAACCCTTGCAACAACCAATGCTCAATTATCTATTGATTATTCTGTTGAAGTTGCTGATTTAGGTGTAAGATTAGCAGATGGCCTATCTGCGCTGCTCCAGGAGGAATCTTCACAACAAAATAATGAAGGAGGAGAAAAAGACCCCAATAGAGAACCGAAGAAGGATCCGGACAGGGAAGAAGGGAAGAGTATTGATAATGGGGGTACAAACAAGGGTGTCGATTCACCTGATGACTCAGGAAACCTTGATGACAATAGAGCAACTGAGGAAAGGGAACGGAATAGGGAAAAGGAAGAAGGTTGCAATTGTTTGGAAGCGGCCTACGCAGATCTGCTGAAGCAGCGCTATTCCTTGGAAAAATTATTAAAAATTGGGCAGCACACCAAAAAAGTGACCGATTTCGGAATCTCCTTTGGGGACGATTTCTCTGGTGTCCATGGGGTTTCTGGTCTGGTATGGCAAACACAAAGGGCCAAGGTTTTAAAATCGATTGACAAGTTCGATATCACCTACAACAACAAATACAAGGAACTCATTGATAAATTGTATAACGCCCTAATCAAAATCGATGAATGTGAGAACCAGTTAGGGTACGAAAATTGGTACAGCCAATCGGGTTTTATTTACTATGAATTTATGAAGGTACGTTATGCCCATTATAAATAGATGACCATGAAAAAAACAATCACCCTACTTTGCTTTTTAGGCTGTATTTTATATGCCTGTAAAAACGACACAAAAGAGTCCAAAGAGGATCCTATTGTGGTGTCCGAAGAAGTTAATACAGAACCGGAAGAAGAACCCGAAATTGACATGGGCGACCTTATGAATGTTATGGGAGGTCTTTTGACCGGAGGTGCCGACAAAGACTCTACTGGGCAAGGTTTATTTACGCCGGAAGGACAGCTCAATGTAGAATTCTTAAAAAGCGAGGAAGGGAAACCTATGCGCAAAGTATTTGCCCAGATAGCCGAGGTTTCAGAGGAAGAGGTAGACTTATCACTTACTCTGATGCCCGATAACGATATCGTAAGTGTAAAACATGCGGAACAAATAGAAAAGGACTTGTACAATCCTGAGGTAGAAGCCTATGAAAAAAGTGGGGAAGCATCCGAAAATTTCCTGGAGCTCATCGCCGAAAGCCGGACCACCGCCAAAGATCGCACTAGCCTTTTTAAACAAAAGGCCCTGAAGGGAAAGGAGCAATTCTACAAAGACAACCCCTCCTGGTTTGCCCTAGACGAAAGTGTAGAAGACACCTATATAGACTATCGTAATAATATGGTTTATTTACCTCTTGGCGACGTCTCCTTCGCAGACGCTGTAGTAGAGTTTATTCCTGGAAAACCAAAGGGAAGGGCCCCTAAAGGTTCTTTGGGTCCCGCCCAGGGAAGACTGCTAACTTTAAAAGACTGTGCAACATTAGGTATAAAAGGAATCCTCACCTTATACTTTGAAGACAACTCCATTTCCGATGTCAATGGACCCGATATTTATGTCTTTGAAATTGGCCAGATAGAACCCACCAATATCGAAATTTCAAAAAATGGAACCCATTGGATTAATGTAGGCAAAATAGAAGGGGGTACGGCTGGTCTTGACATTCATGACTACGTACAGCCAGGAGACACCTTTAACTACATCCGTCTAACTGATCTTGACACCTATAGTGGTATGCCGGGAGCCGATGTTGATGCCGTCGCCGCCATTGGCGGTGCCCTGCGCATGAACCTGGATAGTGCGGTACTCTTTGAAACTGGCGCACATGTACTCAAAGAACAAGGGATTGCTGCGATTCAAGAGTTGGCAGCACAAATGAAAAACATTAAAAAAGGCACCATAACCATAGAAGGTCATACCGATGATGTGGGTAGTGACGTAACCAATAAAACATTATCACAAAAACGTGCGGCCAGCGTGGCATCAGCATTGAAAAAAGCTCTTGATAATCCTACATTTAAATGGAAAGAAATGGGTTATGGGGAAAGCAAGCCCCTTGTCACCAATGATACCGATGAAAACCGCCAGAAAAACCGACGGGTAGAGATCTTGGTGACACCGTTTTAGCTAAAACTGAGGCCTACACTACAGTCTTATGTTTAATTATTTCCGCCTCAAAAAGCTGGGAAAAGTGTCTGAGTAGTTTTTCCTTGACCTCGTCCATCGAAACTTCCTTTTGTCCTAATTCCACATTCAACGAAGTTACCGCCTTCCCTTTGATCCCGCAGGGAATCATCAGATCAAAATACCCCAAATCAGCATTTACATTCAATGCAAAGCCGTGCATAGTCACCCAACGGCTGGCACGTACACCCATGGCACATATTTTTCTGGCAAAGGGAGTGCCAACATCTAACCAAACACCGGTTTCCCCTTGTGAGCGTTCAGCCTTTAAACCATACTCAGCTAAAGTCAGGATTACCATTTCCTCAAGGAAACGCAAATATTTATGAATGTCTGTAAAGAAATTATCAAGATCTAAAATTGGATAGCCCACAACTTGTCCAGGCCCATGGTAGGTGATGTCTCCCCCCCTATTTATCTTGTAGAATTTTGCCCCCCTTATGGCCAGTTGCTTTTCATCAACCAGCAGATTGGTAATATCCCCACTCTTACCCAAAGTATATACATGCGGATGTTCTACAAACAGAAAGTGATTAGGGGTCTCCACGAGGGTTTCCTCCCGCCTGTTTTTGATTTTGAGATCAACGGTTTGCTGAAACAACAGTTCCTGGTAGTCCCAGGTTTCTTTATAGTCTTTTAAGCCTAAATCCTGTAGTGTTACTTTTTTGTTCTCTACCACTATATTGAATTAAACATTTTGATCCGTGAACCGCTAATTTTCTTGCCCCAACCCTAAAGGGAATGAAAATTTGCTATTATCTCTCAAGGATTTCATTAATCCTTTTTGTTACTATTGCAAATTCGTTATCGATTTCTAAATTTTCAAATCGGATTACTTTCAATCCATAACCCTCAATAATTTTCGTCCGATCTTTATCATACTCAAGGCTTGACTTATGTTGTTGGCCGTCCAACTCGATTACCAATTTTGCGCCATGGCAGTAAAAATCAAGAATGTAGTATTTGAAAGGGTGTTGCCTTCGAAACTTGTAGCCCTTAGGTCTAGTTCTTAAAAATTTCCATATTTTTTTTTCTTGGGGTGTCTCTAAATTTCGCAACACATTAGCAAAGGCAAACTTATGCGCTTGTGCTCCGGCATGCATCCCTTCTGCCTTTAGCAAATCTTTCTTTTTTTGCATAAGTTTTAGATTAAACCAATAATTCCCCTTAGTGGGGATGGAACGAAAATTGACCTATATTCGATTAAGGTAGAAAAAACCTCACCCTTTAGGGCTGGGGTATGTTTTTTCGTCTTTTAGTGATATATTTTTTTGCTCCTGGTAGTCCCAGGTTTCTTTATAGTCTTTTAAGCCTAAATCCTGTATGGCAACCTTCTTGTTCATCGCAGGCAAAGATACAACCTTCAGCTGGGATTATTAAGGATCACCAAAGCAGCAATTACCCCTGGAACCCATCCACAAAAGGTTAAAAGCAGAACAATAAGAAAAGATCCGCAACCTTTACCAATAACCGATAAAGGCGGAAAAATAATGGCCAGCAACACTCTCCAAAAGCTCATAGTTCAGGTTTAATGATTGACCCCGCCCTATTGCCGGACAGGTGTAACTATTGGACGTAATAATTTGCGTTTTGTTACAGCAAAAAGGATCAATTTTTTATTAAACTATAGGCCCCGTGCTTACAGGGCCTATATAAACAAAAAAACAAACAACTTTGAAGATTACTACTATGAAATTATAAAGAATTTTTATCAGATTCTGACATTTCACAAAGTCCTTTCAGGGTGTCCTCAATATCACCAGGGGTGCTCATTATTTTCATAAATGTACCCATTGTCAAGTCTGGCCAATGCAAGGCAATTCTATATTTACCATGTAATATGGTTGCCTCCTTACCCTGCAGTATAATTTCATACGGCATTGCAGCTACATGATCCATTCCTATTTTAGGTAAAAAATAGGATTCACCATCTTCCTTACTTTTTAATCCCACACCAAATACTGCAACCTTTTCGTTACTGTAAATAATCTTATAGACCTCAAATGTTTCGCCCTTTTTGGCTTTTAGATTTCCTTCAATTACCTGAAGTCCTTCTTCAAATGAAGAAAATTCATTTAGGGTAACAGGATCTGTGAAATAAGGCATCAATATTTTATAATGGTATTTTTTAAGTTTATCGGCCTCCACACTTCCACCAAAAGGGACGAAATCATTACCAATAGCGGAAAAAGTTGTTTTTAAATCCGTACTGAATTTTTCAAAAACACTTTTGTAAGAGTTATAATTATCTCCTAAATAAGCTCTTAAGATGTAATCAGGATTTGTATACGAAATGGTAACCTCACCGTCTTTCTGCACCAGGCCTACTTTAAATACTGATGCAAGAGCTCCTCTGTCTCCAACTTTTATAACTGTATTTTTTAAATCATTGCGTGTAAATGCAATCACTTTTAAAGAACTTCTATTCGCAGGATGGTAAGATCCCAAAACCTGAAATGAATTTTCTTTAAGTGCAGCCAATACATCTTCAGATACCTGCTGTATGCTATTATCCGATTTACCAATCTCAATATATGGCGATATTTCCTGGCTACTAGAATGTAATGCGAAACCTACTAAGGCAATAATACTGAATACGATTTTTTTCATTTTTTAAGGATTTATTTAAAACTATAGTTAGCGTATTTGCTGTTTTTTCTTCTTAAAGTATTGAGTAAGCTCAAAAACCACCATAATTCCCTCAACAAAAAGTGATCATTTGAAATAAAGAGCAAATAAAGAGAAGTTTGGGTAAGTAATCTATGATTTTTATCATGATTTTGAATTAGTTTAATAAGAGAAAACCTATTTCATAATAGAATGAAAATATTGGATTGATAGATTAGCGCATTGTACCTATATTTGCAGCTTTAACGACCAGTTTATGCAACTTTCTGAGCAAGAAATCGTACGTAGAGAAAAACTAAATAAGCTTCGGGAAATGGGGATTAATCCCTATCCTGCAGCCTTGTTCCCCGTAGATGCCACTTCTGTGAGCATTTCCAACAATTATGAAGAGGGGAAAAAGGTTGTAATTGCCGGTAGGTTAATGTCCAGAAGGATCCAGGGTAAAGCTTCATTTGCAGAATTACAGGATAGTGAAGGACGTATTCAAGTCTACTTTAACCGGGATGAAATTTGTGCTGGTGATGATAAAGTCAAATACAATGAAATTTATAAAAAACTGCTTGATATTGGTGACATCATTGGAATAGAAGGAGAACTTTTTATTACACAAGTAGGGGAAAAAACCGTAATGGTTAAAGATTTTACACTCCTAAGTAAAGCCTTAAGGCCTTTACCCCTTCCCAAAAAAGATGCAGAAGGCAATATCTATGATGAGTTCAACGATCCTGAGCAACGATATCGCCAACGTTATGTTGACCTGGCTGTTAATCCTGCTGTCAAGGATACGTTCATAAAGCGAACGAAAATAACCAATAGTATCCGTGAGTTTTTAAATGATAAGGGGTATTTAGAAGTAGAAACTCCAATTTTACAACCTATCCCCGGAGGAGCGGCTGCAAGACCCTTTGTAACACACCATAATGCTCTGGATATACCTCTTTACCTCAGAATAGCCAATGAACTTTATCTAAAGCGACTCATAGTGGGTGGTTTTGACGGGGTATACGAATTTGCCAAAGACTTTAGGAATGAAGGGATGGACCGCACCCATAACCCCGAATTCACAATGATTGAATTGTATGTGGCATATAAAGATTACAACTGGATGATGGGCATGACAGAGCAATTACTTGAAAAAGTGGCTAAAGATGCTACCGGCAGCACCAAGGTAACCGTGAGTGACAAGGAAATTGATTTTAAAGCCCCTTACCCCAGAGTGCCTATCCTGGATGCCATTAAAACCCATACCGGCTTTGATGTGTCGGCAATGAATGAAGCCCAGTTACGTGAAGTATGCAAAAAGCTACATTTGGAAGTAGATGAGAGTTTTGGCCGCGGAAAGTTAATAGACGAAATTTTTGGAGAGAAGTGTGAGCATTTATACGTACAGCCCACCTTCATCACCGACTATCCCAAAGAGATGAGTCCATTGACGAAGGAGCACCGATCTAAACCCGGACTTACAGAGCGTTTTGAACTGATGGTTAACGGCAGCGAATTGGCCAACGCCTATTCAGAGCTCAACGATCCTATCGACCAACGCGAGCGCTTTGAACACCAATTGGCGTTAGCGCAAAAAGGCGATGATGAGGCTACCCAATTCATTGATTATGATTTTCTTCGCGCCCTGGAATATGGTATGCCCCCTACTTCGGGGATTGGCATTGGCATAGACCGCCTGGTGATGTTTATGACCAATACTTCATCAATACAAGAAGTGTTGTTCTTTCCTCAAATGCGGCCCGAAAAAAAGCCCCTTGAATTAAATGAAAGTGAAAAAGCGATTTTTAACATCTTAGAAACCCATAAAACCATGCCATTGGCCGATTTAAAAGAAGCTGCCGGATTAAGTAATAAGGCTTGGGATAAGGGTCTTAAAGGTTTGAACAAATTGGGGTTAACTAAAGTGGTAAAAGAGGATGATACCCTTCTTTGCAAATTAAATGAGTAATAAAAAGGATATTTTATTCTTATTTGTTTCATTATCAGTATTTTACACCTAGTGCATTTCATCGAATGAGTGTTAAAAATTGAAATAAAGACCCCTGTCTTTTCGTTATAATAATAGAATCCCAAATCTGTTTTTATGAAGAAAATCTACTTTCTGATCATTTTAGCAGCATTTTTCACTTCCTGTTCTAAGGACGCATCTCCTTCTGATCCTGATCCCAACTCAACATTAGAGGCATGTTTTGAGGTGAGTAAAGAGATCCTTATGGTAGGTGAAAACCTGCAAATAAACAATTGCTCTGCAGGAGCGATAGCATACTCCTATAATCTTGGTAACGGAGAAACACGTTCGGAAGAAAACCCTACTGTAGTTTACGGAAAACCAGGAGATTATACCATCGCCTTAACGGTTTCGAATGAAGTTATGGAAACGAAAACAGCTTCCCGACAAATTTTGGTGAATGATGCCGTGGTCCAGGACTTTTTTATTTTTCCTGATATAGCAGACGGGTTTAATGGAATTCCCATGGAAACCGGGGTAAATCCGGTAAATGGATTAATCTATTCTATTGAACTTTTGGAAGACCTGGTAGGGACTGGTGGCTCCAAATTTTATTACAGGGAATTAGATGAAAATTATATGCCGGCCTCACATTATTTGGCCGATAAACCTTTTAATTCAAATAGCGCTTTTGTTAATTTTTATCCGAGTGAAAATATGAATTTTGTGTTTTCAAGAACATTGGATGGCCTTTATGGAACTCAGGAACTTACCTTTAACAATGCCTTTAACTTTATGAATGGGATTAATTCATCTACCAAACACAGTTATGGTTTCCTGGCAAACGGTACCAACTTCTTTTACTTTGGTACGGAAGAAGATAGTGGTATCTACAAAACGGCTGTTGAAACAAGGAATTCCTCAGGCGATGCATTCGCGGTGGTCCTTAATTCATTTGGAGATGCAGATTCCATGATAGGTGATATGATTGAAGTTGAAAACGGTTTTATCGCTTTTGGAGCAGTTTTCAGTAAAAATGATACAAATCCGAAAATAACAAACTATAAACCCTTGTTAATTTTCTTTGACTCCGGTCTGAATGTTACTTCCCATGTTATATATGAGGATTCCGTATTGGGCTCCAAAATCAGTTCTGCCAATGACCTGAACGGAAGTTATCACTTAGAACAGCTTTCTAATGGCAATATCGCGATGTATGCCAATGGCGAACTTACTCTGGCTAATACGAGCGGGGCCAAGATATTATCTTCATATTTTGAAGGAACAAAGAATAATCAGGCTATGGTGTCCTTAGGAGATTCCTTTGTAATATCAAGCGACGAGAATTTAAGAAAATTTGACAATAATGGAAATCAAATTAAAGTACTTAATTATCCCGGAAATTATCTACCTGAAATACTGAACATTAATGGCAATTTATTTTTTATTGCCGGTTTTGATAAAGAAGGAGAGGTAAAATTGTTATATGGCTTAACAGATACTAACCTGAATCCTATTAATTTGAATGAATAGCATTTTACAGCTAATTTAAAAGGGAGCAAGCTTGCTCCCTTTTATTTTTAAAACTAAAGTAAAAGGTATAGTTTAGAGCCTAAAATACACTAGATGGGCTTTAACAAGAAACTCGGACTTATATCCGGTCCGCTTCTTTTCTTCATTTTTATAAATTTACCAAACTTTATTCCCGAAAATGAAGATGCCAATAGTGTTATTGCCGTTGCCTTATGGATGGTCATTTGGTGGATTACTGAAGTCGTTTCCATTTCAGTAACAGCACTTTTACCGCTTGTACTTTTCCCTGTTATGAAAATAATGTCGATAACAGATGTGGGCGCCAATTATGGAAGTCCAATAATTTTCTTGTTTTTCGGAGGTTTTGTTTTGGCATTAGCCTTAGAAAAGGTAAACCTCCATAAACGAATCGCCCTCAACATTATTAAAATAACCGGCACTACCCCCAATAAGGTGGTTCTGGGATTCATGATAGCAACGGCTGCACTGAGCATGTGGATAAGTAATACAGCCAGTACAGTAGTTATGCTCCCCATAGCCATGTCTGTAATTGGTTTACTACTAAATGACGCAGACGGTTATACTAAAAATGATCAAAATTTTGCCCTAAGTGTTATGCTGGGCATTGCGTTTTCTGCAAATGCAGGAGGTATTGCCACCGTTATTGGAACTCCACCCAATTCTGTTATGATTGGGCTTTTAGAAAATGAATATAACATAGAGATTTCCTTTCTAAAATGGATGACCCTGGGTCTTCCTTTCTCCGTAATACTTTTAATCATATCCTACCTGGTTCTGGTAAAATGGATGTTTCCAAACAGAGATCTTCAGTTCAAGGCATCCAGGGAAGTAATAAACTCAGAATTAAAAAAGTTAGGACCTACTTCAGGTAAGGAAAAAATGGTTTTGGTCATTTTCGGGATAACGGTATTTCTATGGGTTTTTAGAACCCTGATAAACAAAATAATTCCAGGTTTGGAACTTTCAGATACTATAATTAGCATGATGGCTGCAATTTCTCTTTTTGCTGTTCCCTATAATATCAGAAGAGGTGATTTTATTATCAAGTGGAATGACACTCGAAAATTAGCCTGGGGCATTCTCATTCTTTTCGGAGGCGGACTGGCCCTTGCAAAGGGAATGTCTGTAAGCGGTATTGTAGCTATTGTCTCCAACGCTATTGCTACAAGTGAGATTGGCATTCTGTTTACGGCTTCGCTTCTCATAATCCTTATGTTATTTATGACCGAATTGATGAGTAATGTTGCACTTGTTGCCGTTTTGGCACCAGTGGTCGCCGGAATTGCGATTGGCTTGGACATACCAATAATATACCTGCTGATCCCGGTGACAATTGCCAGTAGTTGTGCATTTATGCTGCCAATGGCCACTCCTCCAAACGCAATTGTTTTTGCCAGTGGCTATATTAAGGTAAGCCAGATGGCAAAAGTTGGAATTATTTTAAACCTTATCGCTGTTGTCTTATTGATCTTAGTTTTCCAATATGTAATCCCAATATTATTTTAATAAAAAAGCCCCGATACAATGATCAGGGCTTGTTAATTTTCCACTGTTTTAATTAAAACAAGGGATTTTGATTTATTGATGAAGTTCTTACATAAGGATTAAAGTCCGATGGTAAGTAATCTTCTGTTTCTAACTCCAATTGAATTTCGTCCATAGGATCAATGTAACTCACATTTCGGAAATCCGACGGATTTGCAAATACATCAAAATGTCTTGGTAAATTCTTTTCATTATCAATATAAACATAAACATCCTCCACATAAGAAATGGAATTCAGATCAAAATAATATTTATAAGGATCGAAATCTTCCGGAAGGTATTCTGATGTATTGAAACCAAGATCAAAATCTTCGTCTTCTATATATACAATACTGTTAATATCAAAATGATTATTATCACCATTTGGATTCTGAGCATTTATACCATTGATAGATGCTACTATCAAAAAGCTGCTTATTATTATTTTTAGTTTTTTCATACCGCTAATAGGTTAATATTTTAGCAAAGATAACAGGGAAATAGGCTTATTATTGCTCTTCTGATACTATTAACAATTGATTAATCTGACCTCAAAAACCAATTTCTCAGTTCGCGGTGATAAAACTTAAGAACAGTTCAAAATAGCTCCACAAAATTTATCAAGATCACCATTACTTATTGCAGTTTTTAGCAATTCTATATTCAGCCATTTTAAGTTAATTTTTTGTTAATTTAGTTTTAGACAGTGTGAAATGCTACAAAATTAAGGTAGGCCAATAAAAAAAAGCCTTTGTTGAACAAAGGCTTTTACGGTGACTAACCCAATAATTCGATAGAAATAAGATTTTCTATCCTCTTATTATCTTGATAAAGGATCAAATCCAGCTGGCAAATAATCCCCAGTACTAAAATCAAAATCTAATTCTTCTTCATCTTCTATATACTCTACGGAATCCAGATCAAAGTAGAATTCATAAGGATTAAAATCTTCTGGAAGATATTTTGTTGTATCAAATCCCAGGTCAACAATTTCTTCTTCTTCTATGTAGCTAATTCCATCTATACCGTTGGGATTCGCATATGCACTAAAATTTGTTGGTAAATACTCTTCCGTATCAAAACCCAGATCTGTCATTTCGTCTTCAATGAACACAATAGAATTTACATCAAAATAAACACAATAAGGATCAAAGCCTTTAGGCAAATACTCAGCTGTATCAAATCCCAAATCTATAGAAGGCTCTTCTTCAATAAATGTAATTTCAGACAGTTTTAAATCTTCTGGAACTTTTACTGAAATTCTGCTTACAAGTTTAGGCGCTTTCCATACGGTTTCAGTCTCCATAGCAAGTAATTCATGAGTATTTACATCTTCCATACTTACATGAATGCTATCTTCCGATGTGGTACAAATTGAAGTTAATTGTTGCTCTTGCGGTGTGGTGGTTGTGCCCAGCATTACCAATCCACTTAATATTAATAAATTATTCATTTTATAATTTTTTATTTGTTGATCGTTGTTTAAGTATAAGACGGTCGAAATATTAATTTGTTACACTTTTAGCTTTTGTTTAACAGCAAAACCATAATTGTTAACACTGGTTACTGATGCACTTTTTATGTTTATATTTCTGTTTATCTGATAGTTATATTCTCATACTTCTACAATGCAAAAAAATATGCATATAATTTAATTAACAATAGTTTCGACTATTATTTGAATTCTTTGGCCAATTCGTAGCATTACCACAACACCATTAAATGGCAAACTAAATTCTCCTACCACTTTTATTGACAATATTTGCTATAGGTATCCCAAGTAATGACATCTCCAGAACTTCTGATAACATGAGTGAATATCACTATGGAGGATGTAATAGAACGAATAGATCAAATTCTAAATCCGCTGCCGTTACGCTAGTAGTGATCGGTGAATTACCTTATTTAAACTATTAAATGTAAAGTGCTTTTACATAAAATCTGGGCAGAAATGTCGTAGACCACAAATAATGCGTTTTTAACCCTAATAAAAGAGGCATTCACAACAATCATTATACCTGGTTCATTTTTGGTTATAATTTAGTGATGAACATAAACCCCCATTATTATGTCTTATAAAACTAAAAGTCTGCTCTATTTTGTTTGTTTTGTATTATCTGCATTTACCTACTATGCTTTAGACAGCAATCAAAATCATGCACAAGAATATACGTCAGTGGAAGTTGTAGAAATTACTGATGAAAATTTAAAACCTGCATTCCCAATTGAATTTGAAGATCTTAATTAGTAAAATAAATCCATATATAATTCCCAAATAAAAGGGTTCGGTTAAAACCGGGCCCTTTTTGTTTTTAATTAATTAGTCTTTAAAAACATTCAGCATTGGATTCACCTAAACTATTTCTCTGTAGTGTTAAAATTTTTATAATATCCGAATTTGCTTTAAACCAAATAAAGAAATAATAATCTAAGGCATATAACAAAAACATAAACACATGAAAAAAGTATTAGTAACAACGGTATTATTAATTGGAATGATGGGTTATTCTCAAAGAGGCCCGCATTTTGATTCTGAACAAAGGGGAATGAAAGATATGACTCCTGAACAAATAGCCATACTTAAAACAAAGAAGATGACTTTGGCTTTGGATTTAAGTGCCGCTCAACAAAAGGAAATTCAAAAGGTAAATTTGGAAAATGTCAAAGAAAGGGAGGCTTTAATGTTGGAACGGAAGGTGAAAAAGGAAGAAGCAGAACAATCTAAACCAAGTGCGGATGAACGTTTTGACTTTCAAAATGAACGATTGGATAGAATGATTGCACAAAAAGTAAAAATGAAACAAATTCTGTCAGAAGAACAATTTCAAAAATGGGAACGTATAAATCATCATCGCAGAAATCATGGAAAAGACGGTAAAAGAGAACATAACTCCGAAAGGAGGCATGGTAAATAAGTCTTGAGTCCTAAGCCAAACGGGGTATAGAATAATGTATAATTTTTCTATATTCCGTTTATTAATTGATACTGCATTTTAAACCAAATCAGGAGCAATCTTCTTTAAGGCTTCAATTGTACTGTCTAAATCTTTATAGGTAATTGCGTCATTTAAGAAGTAGCTTTCAAAGGCACTCGGTGGAAGATATATTCCCTGCTCTAACATTCCGTGAAAATACCTTCGGAATAACTCATTGTTACCTTCGGCAGAACTGCTAAAATCTATCACTGGATTTTCAGTAAAATGAACCGAAATCATTGAACCAAAACGATTAATTTGATGAGGAATACCATGTTCTAGTAACACAGAAGACATGCCCTTATGAAGATAAGCCGTCTTTTGATCAAGGCTATCAAATATCTCAGGACGATTATTTAACTCTGTGAGCATAGCAAGTCCGGCACTCATGGCCAAAGGATTACCACTAAGGGTACCAGCCTGATAAACAGGTCCCTCGGGAGCAAGATGAGCCATGATTTCATTCCTGGAGGCAAATGCTCCTACAGGAAGTCCTCCCCCAATTACCTTTCCATAAGTAACAATATCAGCAGCTATTCCCAAGGCTTCCTGTGCCCCACCTCGGCTTAGACGGAATCCCGTCATTACTTCATCAAATACCAAAAGAATATTTTCCTCTGTACAGATCTTTCTAAGTCCATCCATAAAAGATTCTGACGGAACAATACAACCCATATTACCAGCTATGGGCTCAATGATAACAGCGGCAATTTCACTCTTGTTAGCTGCAATCAGGGTAATCACACTTTCCAGGTTATTATATTCTGCCAATAAGGTATCCTTTGCGGTACCTTTGGTCACTCCGGGGCTATTAGGGCTACCAAATGTTATGGCACCACTTCCCGCCTCTATTAAAAAGGAATCTGAGTGCCCGTGATAACATCCGGCAAATTTTATAATCTTTTCTTTTCCTGTAAATCCACGGGCCAGACGAATAGCGCTCATGCAAGCTTCTGTTCCGCTATTTACAAATCTAATCTTATCAATATTGGGAACCATAGAAACTGCCAATTTAGCAAGATCTGTCTCTATTTCGGTAGGCATTCCAAAAGAAGTGCCAAGCTTAGCTTTATTAATAACTGCGTTAATCACAGGTTCATAAGCATGCCCCAAAATCAGGGGACCCCAGGAAGAAATATAGTCAATTAACTTATTTCCATCCGCATCATATAAATAAGCTCCTTTGGCCCTTTCAACAAAAACAGGATCACCTCCCACTGCATTAAAAGCCCGGACCGGAGAATTTACACCGCCGGGAATATATTTCTTAGCCTCAGCAAATAAGGCGCTACTTCTCTGATAAATCATTTAAGTTTATTTTACTCTTTCAGATTTTATCTTCAGTTCCTGTCCGACAGACAAAGTACTAGAGTTCATATCGTTGAGTTTCATCAACTCATCGACGGAAATAAAATAGGTTCTGGATATAGAATATAAGGTGTCTCCTTTTTGGACAACATGCTTTTTGTAATTATATTTTTTAGGTTCTGCCTGTACCAGATATCCCTGAGCCAAAACTTCCCGGTCGTATTTGTAGAGCTGATACCTATCAATAAAGGAAATCAATTTTTGGGGATACCTACTATCCGTAGCATAGCCTGCTTTCCTAAGCCCTTTTGCCCATCCTTTATAATCATCTCGCCTCAATTCAAAAAGGGAAGCATAGCGTGCCCTGGATGAAAGAAAAATACTGTGATCACGAAAGGAATACATAGGATGATTGTATTTTCTAAAACACTCCCCTTTTTCATCATCATCGTGATATTCAAACTCCCCATCCCAACTGTTATGACATTTAATTCCAAAATGATTATTAGTTTTTAAGGTAAGTCCCCCCATTCCATAGCCGCTTTCCAAAATCCCTTGAGCCAAAGTAATACTGGCTGGTATTCCATAGGCCTTCATTTCAAATTGGGCTATTTCTGAATAGGTAACTAAATATTCTTCTATAGATGACGTGGAATAGCGTATAAATTTTCCGGAATCTTCAGGCATTGGATACTTAGTTCGATCTTTTCCGGACTTGTTGGACTTTACAACCTCAGATGATGCCTTCTTAGAATTGGTAGTTCTTTTTTTAGTTCCACAACTTAGAAGTAAAAAAACCAAAACAACTGCCAGCGTAGCGTGTTTCATATATCGATTATGGGTAAATTTTTGCTTTTCAAATATAAATTCATTCCTGCTATTCCTTGCAATCCACCGGTATGAATAGCCAATATTTTAGTCCAGGGTTTAAAATAATCGTTGGCAATCATGTCTAATAAACCGTATATCATTTTCCCAGTATATACCGGATCAAGGGGTATTCCGACGTTTTGATTCACTTCATTTATAAATGATATCAATGATTCATTAACCCTGGCATAGCCCCCAAAATGGTAATCTGTACATAATTCCCAGTTCCCATTTTCAACAAATTTACAAATATCTTTCTTTAAAAAGTCGCCTTTAAGAGCAGGAAAACCTAATACATGTTGGTTGGGAGTAGCACTATTAATTATCCCTGCCAAAGTACCTCCTGTTCCAACTGAGCAACAGATTACATCAAATTCAGAGTCTATTGGGGCAAGAATCTCCTCACAACCCATAACAGCTAATTTGTTTGTCCCTCCTTCCGGAACCATATAGAAATTTCCGAATTCCACCTTTAAGTTATCTAAAAATCCAGTAATTTCTTTTTTCCTATAGTCTGCCCTCGAGACAAATTTAAACTTCATTCCATGTTTGTGTGCGGCAGACAAGGTTGGATTACTGCTCCATGAACCAGCTAATTCGTCCCCTCTGATCACCCCTAAAGTCTTCATTCCGTTAATCATACCGGCGTAGGCGGTTGCTGCAATATGATTCGAGTAAGCTCCTCCGAAAGTTAGTATGGTATCATACTTCAATTCCTTTGCCTTAAGCAGATTGTATTTTAGTTTACGATATTTATTGCCTGAAATTTGAGGATGTATCAAATCCTCACGCTTTATATAAAGTTCTACTTTCTTTTTCTCTAAGAGGGGAAGGGATATTTTTTGATTTGTGACCAACACAAGTTCAGGGCTTAGTGGCTCCAAAGATATTCAATAAAGCTAAAGCGTTTTCTCGTCGTAAGGTATTCCATATTTATTTCATTTTGATAGGCCTCGCGTTCAAAACTAATATTTTGATATGCTTTATAGCTGTCAAAATAAAGCAAAGATCTAAGCAACCATTCTGAGATATATAAAAAATAAAAAGGAATAATAAGAAGTTCCTGTTGTTGTTGTAAATGAATCCTTTCGTGATTAATTAAAACAGCATCTTGTTTTAAATGAACATTCTTGAGAATAATAAACGGCCATAGAGACAGGCCTACATAATTCTTGTAAAAAAATTGTCTAATTATCACAATCATAAGCAATTGTATAAACAGCTTTAAACAAAGATAATTGTTAAATTTTACTTTAACCCATAAATCAGTAGAGCTTACCAACATATTCGTTAAGTTGAAATCAATAGGATCTGAGGTATTTTATCGGGTTTTGAATTATCTCGTAATATTTTATTAACAATAATCCCGTAATTTTACACCTATGAAAAAGATATTACCGGCGGAAGAAGGTGATTTTTACTTGTCTGAAGAAGGCTATCGTGTTTTTACAAAAGAATATCATCTTAAACGCGGGTATTGTTGTGAGAGCAGCTGCAGACATTGTCCTTACGGGTATAATACAAAAACAAATATGCAGTAATTTAACTACTTATTTGGCATGATAATTGTGCTAATATTTTTATTCTTAATGGTTGACGAACCCAAATAATAATATTATGAAAAAGATAAAAATAATTGCTGTACCGGTACTTTTCATTCTCTTCTTAAGTTCTTGTGCCTCGGTAAATGTTTTATCAGATTACGATAGGCAAACCGATTTTAAGGAATATAAAAGCTATGCGTTTTACAAAACCGGAATAGACAGGGCTCAGATTTCTGATCTGGACAAGAAACGAATCCTAAGGGCAATTGAAACGGAAATGGATTCCCTTGGTTTTGTTAAGTCCGATAAGCCTGATATTCTTATAAGTATTTTTACCAATGAGAGAGTAGAGGTAGATGTGTATAACGGTTATGGTTACGGCTGGGGCTGGGGCTGGGGTTGGCCAGGATATTACGGCTACTACAACCCCTATTTTTGGGGACCCGGTTATTACGGTAATAGTGTAAGTACAAGAACGGAAGGCTCATTATATATTGATTTAATAGATACCGCAAAAAAAGAACTAGTTTGGCAGGGTAGAGGTGTTGGCACCCTTAATAGCACAAAAAACATAGAAAAGAAAGAGAAACGTATTCGCCAATTTGTATCGCAAATATTGCAACAGTATCCGCCGGAGGCTATTGCAGCTAATTAAATTTATAGCCGCCCGCTTCGGGCGGTTTTTTGTATCTTTATAAGGCATTAATGAAACGTTATGTCTTTTGAAAGTAACCCGATTTTAGATAAACTTCCCACTCATCTTAAACAATATATTAAACCTCAGGACTATGAGGATTATTCGGCCATTGATCAGGCTGTCTGGCGTTATGTTATGCGAAAAAATGTGGACTATCTAAGTACTGTAGCCCATAAATCATATGTAGAGGGCCTGAATAAAACTGGAATTTCTATAGATCACATTCCTAACATGTACGGGATGAATCGCATTTTAAAAGAAATTGGATGGGCTGCAGTTGCCGTAGATGGGTTTATTCCTCCGGCAGCCTTCATGGAATTTCAGGCCTATAATGTGCTTGTTATTGCTTCAGACATAAGACAACTTGAGCATATTGAATACACCCCTGCACCCGATATTATCCATGAAGGAGCTGGTCATGCACCAATAATAGCAAATCCTGAATATGCAGAATATTTAAGAAGGTTCGGTGAAATAGGCTCTAAGGCCATTTCCAGCGCAAAGGATTATGAACTTTATGAGGCCGTCAGGTATCTCTCGATAATAAAAGAAGCTGCAGGGACTCCTCTGATTGATATTAAGAAAGCGGAGAAACACATCGAAAAATTGCAACAAAATATGGGAGAGCCCAGTGAAATGGCTCTCATTAGAAATTTACACTGGTGGACCGTAGAGTACGGGCTAATTGGAACTGTTGAAGAACCAAAAATATATGGCGCGGGTCTTTTATCCTCCATTGGTGAGAGTGCCTGGTGCATGACAGAGAAAGTGAAAAAAATACCATACAGCATCGAGACAGTACACACTTCTTTTGATATTACCAAACCTCAACCTCAACTCTTTGTTACTCCGGATTTTGCCTATCTGAATCAGGTTCTTGAAGAATTTGCCAATACTATGTCATTAAGAAAAGGGGGGCTTTCGGGAGTAACTAAATTAATCAAGGCTAAAGAACTGGGGACAGTAGAGCTGAGTACTGGTATACAGATATCTGGAATATTCAGCAACGTAATCTCATATGACGGTAAACCAGTATATCTTCAAACCCATGGTGAGACTGCATTGTCTTCCAGGGAAAAGGAGCTGGTTGGACATAGCAGGTACGATCATCCCAAAGGTTTTGGCTCACCAGTAGGGAAGCTAGAAGGTATTAATCTGGCCATAGAAGATATGAGCCCACGAGATCTGAAAGCATATAACATCTACGAAGGTGAAACAATCTCACTTGAATTTGAAGGGGATATTAAGGTCATTGGCGACATTATTACGGGTACCCGAAATCTAATGGGTAAAATTATCCTTATAACGTTCCGGAACTGTACAGTAACCCATGGCAAAGAAGTACTTTTTAAACCGGATTCCGGTTTATATCATATGGCTGTGGGAGAACGTGTAGTATCAGCTTTCAATGGCCCTGCGGACCTCAGTAGTTTCAATTTAGTTACTCACGAAGTCTCCTCAGAAACAATAAAACCAATAAAATCTGAAGCTCGTAAAAAACTGGAGCAGTATTATAAGCAGATACGAGAATATCGTGAGGGTAGTAACACAACAATATCAAGAAACAAGGTGTTTAAAGAAATATGTGAGAAGTATCCAAATGACTGGCTTTTATCTATTGAACTCTACGAATTGGCCAAAAACAATAATGATCTTGAATTTGCTCAACAAATCCATTCACATCTAGAGACCGTTAAACTTAATAATCCCAAAGTGGGTCATTTAATAGATGACGGATTATCAGTAGTTGATGGTCAATTAAACCATTTGATTAAGAAATAAACTTTTGGCACTACTAGAATCAGTTGGAAGAGAAAATTTCTAAAATATCTTCTTTAACAATTTCATTATTATAGGAAAGTGTCCATCCCAATGAATTAGTTAGTATGTAAAACTTAGAGAGTTCGCTTATTAATCTGTTTTCTGCATTCTTTTGCAGAGAAGAAGCTTTCACTTTCTTTAGTAGGGAAGCCTTTACATTATTCTTGATCTTGTTATAATCTTCAGCGCTAAACTGATTAAAATAATCTGCAGTCACATCATAATACTCAAAATCCGGATTAATTTTAATCTCCGGGTCAGGAATATTCATTATGCTAAGGGTTTTGGTAGCTTCGTCTACTTCAAAATTAATCCTATTTAGATCATAAGCAACAGTAACTTCTGCATTCACCACTACCAATGCTTTCTTATCCGCAGTAAAATAAGGACCAAACAACTGTTGCGAATCTTTATAACTGTATACCTCGGAAAAGTGACCTTCGGTGACTATTATCTTGGAAACATTTTTAATCTGCTGTTGAATAAGTAAACTATTCTCCTTTAAAATAGATTTGTCCTCATTGCCTTTGTTCCAGGATTGAAAAATCAAAATCATGGCCATTGCGATTACTATTCCCACTAAAATTCGCTTCATATTTCAAAATTCATAAATGGGTACTCCTTTTTTAGAACCATAATCTTCTCATTTAGCGACTTTAAAAAGAATTGATGCTGCTCGGCATTCTCATTAAAAGGCCTATGGGACAATCCTTTCTGAATTTCCTGAACCACTTTCATTACTAAGTCTGCCTTCTCAGAAATCCAGACTCTTTTGAATTTTTCCCAGATATAGTCAATTGCCAGATTATTAGGATGCACCATATCTTTAGCATAAAATCTATAATCCCTTAGCTCGTCCAGCATAATTTCAAACGCTGGAAAATAGTACAGGTTTTTATTTGATGAGGCTGATTCCATAATCTTGCCAACGGCGGAAATTAAATTTGCTTTACTTCGTTGATTTTCTACAAATCCATCCTTTAAATGCCTTACCGGGGAAATCGTGAAAATCACAGAAGCACTCATATTTACCTTTCTGATCTTTAAAATTATCCGCTTTATACTTTCTTCAATTTCCCTTGCTGTAAGTAACTCCTTGGTAAATTGGTTCTGAGGAAGTTTATGGCAGTTGGCAACCCTTTTCTGAGATTCAACATCTTTGTATACCCAGGCAGTACCCAGGGTAATTATTATATGAGTGGCATTCCCGAGCTGATTTCTTGTATTAAGAAGGGCGCTATTTAAATTGCTAAGCAGGTTCTCTTTAGATGGATCACTCAGGTCTGAATGCGCATTAAAACAATGCCAGCGTTCATTGTAATAAAAAACGTCAGCGTCCGCATAACCTTTTTCCTCTATTGCATGAATTAGTAAGTTTTCTATTGCTATAGGGTGGAACAATATGCCAAAAGGGTTTTGAAGGGTTTGAAATTGATAATACTTAAGTTTCCTTCCAATATTTTCAACAAAACAAGAACCCAGAAGAAATAGAGTACTTTGATAATCTATCCGTTCTTTCTCAGAATGTAAAGGAACTATTGTTTGAAGTTTCATATTGTCTGTTTAGTACGGTTACAAGCAATCAGCAATATTCTTCAACATTAAATTATAATCTTCCTCTAATTGTACATCTAACTGATTCACAGTTCCAAGTATTCGTTTCAGACGCTCAATTTCCTGATTTTGTAAAGCCTCGGCTACCTTATTCATTTCATTTTGAACCAGGCCCTGAATATTGTACATATTCTCCAGGCTATAGAGGCATTCATAACCAAATTCATTGGTTATTCCCATATTTCTGGAAGTTTCCCATGCAATTTGCGATAATGCAGTAAGCTCTAATTTAATTTTGGTACTCCCAAGATACCTATATAAAGAGTCATTGATTCGTACAGAATCTTTTATTATAAAAAAATCCGGAAAATTTTTCTGAAAGTTTTTCATTTTAGAAATGCTGGACACTGCTTGTCCATAAGACTTAGATACGATTTCTTCATAGGCCTCAATTGCCTTTGGAATTTTAAGATTTACTTCCCTTGCGCTATGTAATTCCTCTAAATTATTTTGTATCTCATCTTTAATCTTATCAATAGCAATCCTTTTATTCGCATTAATAGTATTCGAGGCATTCCAGTTGTTAAACCAAATCGCCAGGCTAATACCAAAGAATATCAATAAGATTTCACCTACAATATATTTCCAATTAACCGTAGAAGATTTAAAAAGTCGCATATGTTTTATTTTAGGTACTCCTTTGCTTTTTCAAATGCTAAAGGAATCCCTTCTGCATTTTTTCCTCCGGCAGTAGCGAAGAATGGCTGGCCCCCTCCACTTCCATCTATATATCTCCCTAATTCTCTTACAATTAAACCAGCATTCAGATTCTTTGATCCAACCAGTTCTTTTGATATATAGCATGATAAGCTCACTTTTCCTTCCTGTTCCGTTGCGAGTAATAGGAAAAGATCTTTCCGGTCTTTCCCCATTTCAAAAGAAAGATCCTTTATGCCTGAAGCATTTAGATCTATTTTATGCGCCAGGAATTGCACCCCATTTATTTCCTCAATCTTTTGGATTAAGGATGTTTGAAGATTTTTAGCTTTTAATCGTAAAAGACCTTCCACCTCCTTTTTCAGTTTTGCATTTTCTTCCTGAAGTATTTCAACAGCCTTGATTGGATCTTTAGTGCCTTTAAAAAGATCTCTTATCCCATCAAGCTTTCTGTTATTTTGATGGTAGAAATCCTTAACAGCATCTGAAGTAATGGCTTCTATCCTGCGAATACCAGCTGCGATCGCACCTTCTGACACAATTTTAAAATGCCATATATCTGCCGTGTTAGCGACATGTGTACCTCCACAAAGTTCTATAGATTGTCCAAATCTTATCGTACGCACCGCATCTCCATACTTTTCTCCAAACAGGGCCATCGCCCCTTCTTTTAAAGCCTTTTGCATTGGCATTGCTCGCTGCTCTTCCAAGGGTAGTTGTTCATCTATCCTCATATTTACAAAATTTTCAACATCGCGGAGTTGCTCCTCAGTCATTTTTGCAAAATGGGAAAAATCAAATCGCAGGTATTTTGAATGTACTGCAGATCCTTTTTGCTCTACATGATTCCCCAAAATTTCCCTAAGGGCCTGGTGTAATAAATGGGTAGCAGTATGATTACAAGCTGTCCGTTCTCTTTGTTTTTTATCTACGACAGCCGTAAGGGCCTCGTTCGGATGTTTAGGTAGGTTTTTTGAGAAATGCATGATTTCATTATTCTCCTTCTTTGTATCTAAAATGTACACTACATCCCCATTGGGGACTTCCAGGTAGCCCTTATCACCAACCTGGCCACCACCTTCCGGATAAAAAGGGGTTAAATTGAAGACCATTTGAAACAGACTTCCTTCCTTTTTAGAAACTACCTTCCTGTACTTTACCAGTTTTACCTGAGCTTCTAAGAAATCGTAGCCAACAAACTCTTGTTGGGCATCTTCCATAAGTACGGTCCAATCGTCTTTAGAAACTTCAGCGGCAGCTTTGGAACGGACCTTTTGTTCTTTCATCGCTAATTCAAAACCGCTTTCGTCCAATTTCAATCCTTTTTCACTTAAAATTAGTGCGGTTAAGTCTATTGGGAATCCATAGGTGTCATACAATTCAAAAGCTTTTTCGCCATCTACAGTGTCGCCATTTGTTTTGGCAATAACGCTATCGAGCAACAGCAAACCATGTTCCAGGGTCCTTAAAAAGGAGTGTTCTTCCTCCCGAATTACATTTTCTATAAGGTTACGTTGTTCCTTCAATTCAGGAAAAGCCTCACCCATGCTGGAAACAAGTGCATTTACCAAACGAAACATAAAGGGGTTCTTGGTATCCAAAAACGTAAAGCCATACCTGATGGCCCTTCTCAAAATTCTCCGAATAACATAACCTGCTCCTGTATTACTCGGCAATTGACCATCTGCAATAGAAAAGGCTACGGCACGAATATGATCTGCAATAACCCTAATGGCAATGTCTGCATCTTCTTCTTTTCCATAATTGGTATTGGTGATAGTTTCAATTTCCCGAATGATGGGTTTAAAAACATCGGTATCATAATTAGATTGAACTCCCTGTAATACCATACAAAGACGTTCAAAACCCATTCCGGTATCCACGTGTTTTTCAGGAAGAGGTTCCAGCGTACCATTTGCTCTTCTATTGTATTGGATAAAAACCAGATTCCAAATCTCTACTACCTGAGGGTGATCTATATTTACCAAAGTAGCCCCGTCAACCCTTTCCTTTTCTTCTCTGGAACGTATGTCTACGTGTATTTCGGAAGAAGGGCCGCATGGTCCCTGCTCTCCCATTTCCCAAAAATTATCCTTTTTGTCTCCTTTAATAATTCTGTCTTCAGGCACAATACTTTTCCACAAATTGAAAGCTTCCATGTCCATTTCCAATTTGTCAGAATCCGAACTACCCTCAAATACAGATACATAAAGACTATTCTTATCAATTTTACAAACCTTGGTAAGGAATTCCCATGCCCAGCTTATGGCTTCTTCTTTGAAATAATCTCCAAAGCTCCAATTTCCAAGCATTTCGAACATGGTATGATGGTAAGTGTCTTTACCTACTTCTTCCAGATCGTTGTGTTTACCACTTACCCGAAGACATTTTTGGGTATCAGCAACTCTCGGATTTTTTATAGCTGAACTACCTAAAAAGAACTCCTTGAACTGATTCATTCCTGCATTGGTAAACATCAAAGTTGGGTCGTCCTTGATGACCATAGGTGCCGAAGGCACTATTTTGTGGCTTTTTTCCTTAAAAAAATCTAAAAAATTTACTCTTATTTCCTTGGAAGTCATCTAAAATGGCAAGGTTTTATTAAATTTAACTGTTTGTGCAAAACAATTTTTATATTTGTTTGTTTTGATAAGACGAAAGCACAAAAATAGGATAAAATCCATACATGTCTAAGGTAAAATACTTTTACGATCCGGACACCCTTTCATATAGAAAGATAGAGCCAAAGAAATCTCGGCGCTACAGGAATATTGCCCTTTTCTCTCTGGGTTCTGTTATCTCTGGTTTACTGGGTTTAATCCTTTTGCTCAATACCAATCTTTTAAATACACCAAGAGAACTTTCATTACAAAGGGAAGCCAAGAACAATGAATTGCGATTTGAGCTTCTCAATAAAAAAATGGAGCAAATGGAGTATGTTCTGGGTAATATCGAAGACAGGGATAACAATATTTACCGGCTTTATTTTGAAGCTAATCCAATTCCGCAAGAGCAGCGCAAGGCTGGTTTCGGAGGGGTAAACAGGTATAAATCTTTAGAAGGATTTAATAATTCCGAGATGATAATTTCCACTTCAAAGCGAATGGATATCATACAAAAACAGATGGTAATTCAATCTAAGTCTCTGGATGAAATAACCAAGTTGGCAGAGGAAAAAGAAAAACTTTTGGTGGCCATCCCGGCCATACAACCAGTAAATAATGAAGAACTTACACGTATGGCTTCCGGATTTGGATGGCGGTCAGACCCTTTTACTAAGGCAAGAAAAATGCATCGGGGCATGGATTTTACGGCTCCCAAAGGCACACCCATATATGCAACCGGAGATGGCGTTGTGAAACGTGCAGATAATAATGCATCTGGTTATGGTAAGCATATTCGTATAGATCATGGATACGGCTATATGACCTTATACGGGCATTTAAGTAAATACAATGTAAAAAAACGTCAAAAAGTAAAACGTGGAGACCTTATAGGTTTTGTTGGAAGCACAGGCAGATCTGAAGCACCTCATGTGCATTATGAGGTATGGAAAGAAGGAGAGCGCATAAATCCTATAAATTTCTATTACGGAAGTTTATCAGCCGAAGAATTTGAAAACATGCTTAAATACGCAACTCAGGAAAATCAATCACTGGATTAATGCATATAGAATTACCGGAAAAACGTTATTATGGAATTGGCGAAGTCGCCAGGGCATTTGATGTAAATACCTCCCTGATTCGGTTCTGGGAAAAGGAATTTGACGTTTTACAACCCAAAAAAAACGCAAAAGGCAACCGCAAATTCACTCCAAAAGACATTCAAAATCTCCAACTAATATATCATTTGGTTAAGGAGCGTGGATTTACTCTTGAAGGTGCTAAAACCCATTTGCGCGAGGAAAGACAAAAGACTTTATCAAATTTTGAGATCATCCAAAAGCTTGAGCACATCAAGGCAGAACTGGTCAAAATTAAAAGTCAACTTTAAAAGTAAACTATAACTTAATAAAACTATTATGAAAAAATGGTTAATTCCCGTAATTGTCCTTCTGGCCTTGGCATTTGCTATTTATCAATGGGCCGTTGGATTTAATAATACGTCAGTAGAATATGAAGCTAATGCCAAAACTGCCTGGTCTAATGTTGAAAGTTCATATCAAAGAAGAAATGATCTGATTGGCAATTTGGTGAAAACGGTACAGGGTGCCGCAGATTTCGAAAGAGGTACTTTAACCGATGTTATTGAAGCCCGCGCTAAGGCCACTTCAACAACTATAGATGTAGATAATCTAACGCCAGACAAAATGGCTGCCTTCCAGGAAGCACAAACTGGATTGTCTTCCGCCTTATCACGTTTACTTGTTACAGTTGAAAGGTATCCGGAATTAAAGGCTAATCAAAATTTCCTTGAATTACAATCTCAATTAGAAGGAACTGAAAACCGGATTAATGTAGCAAGGGACAGGTATAATGAACAGGTTAATATTTATGATATCTATACTTCAAAATTTCCCAATAAAATTTTAGCAGGTTGGTTTGGATTTGATGAAATGGCACGTTACCAGGCAAATCCCGGTTCTGAAAATGCCCCGGATGTGAATTTTGAATTTAAGTGATTAAGCGTCTATGTCCAAAGTAGAAGGTTTCTTAACTGCTGATGAAGAACAGGAGATTGTAGATGCCATCCTGGAATCGGAAAAAAATACTTCCGGAGAAATCAGGGTGCATATAGAGCCGTCTTCCCGTTTAGACCATTATGTTAGGGCCCAGGAAGTCTTTCATTTACTAAAAATGGATAATACGCGCGAAAGTAACGGGGTACTGATTTATGTAGCTGTGGAGGATAAAAAATTTGTAATCTGCGGAGATAAAGGCATTGATAACGTGGTTCCGGATGACTTTTGGAATTCCACTAAAGACGCTATTCAGAATAGTTTCAAAGACGGAAAATTCAAAGAAGGGATTATTGACGGAATTCTGATGACCGGAGAAAAATTGAAGGCGCACTTTCCATGGAAACCCAATGACACAAATGAATTGAGCAATGAGGTATCTAAAGGTTAGTGTTATCTTGTTCCTGATGTGGGGAACCTCGGCCCTTGCTCAATTTACGATCCCTGAAAAACCAAAACTTCAAACCAGCGTATACGATTATTATGGATTATTAGCCGATACGGATAAGAAAGCTTTAGAGCAGAAATTAATCCGTTATTCCGACAGTACTTCCACGCAGATAGTGGTGGCCATTATAAAATCAACGGAAGGTGAAAATATCAACTACCTGGGTGCCCAGTGGGGAGAAGCATGGGGAATAGGACAGGCAGATAAGGACAATGGCATTCTGATACTACTTGCGAGAGAAGACCGAAGGGTTGCCATTAACACGGGTTATGGCGTAGAGGCCACACTTACCGATGCATTATCTAAAAGAATAACTGAAAACATCATTATTCCTGAATTTAAAGAAGGTGACTACTATGCCGGATTAGATAAAGGATCCGATGCCATCTTTAGTGTGTTAACCGGTGAGTTCAAAGAAGAACGCCCTCCCGAGGAGGGGGATGGGAACTTCCCTTTTGGAGCATTTCTACCCATAATTATTTTTATCGTTATCATCATTATTCTTAGCAGTCGTAATCGAAGAGGTGGCGGAGGCAAAGGAGGAGGCCGAAAAAAAGGATTGGATCTTTGGGATATTATTATCCTAAGTAATATGGGAAGGGGCGGATATAACTCGGGTTCTTCCGGCGGTGGATTCGGAAGCGGAAGCGGAGGTTTTGGCGGCGGTTTCGGTGGTGGTGGCTTTGGCGGAGGCGGCTTTGGCGGAGGCGGTGCCTCAGGTGGATGGTAAGCAAATACCCGCTCTTAAAAAAAATACGTCCTGACCTTATTTTTTTCGCATATATATCGTAACCGGCACTCCTGTATAATCAAAATTCTCTCGTAATTTATTCTCCAAAAACCTCTTGTAAGGCTCACGCACATATTGCGGTAGGTTACAGAAAAAAGCAAATTGCGGATACGCGGTGGGCAGTTGGGTAATATATTTAATCTTTACATATTTCCCCTTGTACGCCGGTGGTGGTGTATGCTCTATTATGGGTAGCAGTACATCATTAAGTTTTCTGGTAGGAATTCGTTTAGAGCGGTTTTGATAGACTTCTACGGCCGTTTCTATAGCCTTAAAAATACGCTGTTTAGTATGAACAGACATAAAAAGGATAGGAACATCCGTAAAGGGTTCAATTGCCTGTTTAATTTGTTGAGTATATTGTTTAACTGCATGAGTATCCTTCTCCACTAAATCCCATTTGTTAACCAGGATCACTATTCCTTTGTTGTTGCGCTGTGCTAACCAGAAAATGTTTTCTACCTGACCGTCAAATCCACGGCTAGCATCTAACAAAAGTAAACAAACATCACAGTGCTCAATTGCTCTCACAGAACGCATGACAGAATAAAATTCCAGATCCTCTTTTACCTTCGCTTTCCGGCGAATACCTGCTGTATCTACCAAATTAAACTTAAAACCAAAGCGGTTGTACCTAGTATCTATACTATCACGTGTGGTACCTGCTATGTCTGTAACAATATATCTTTCTTCACCAATCAATGCATTGATAAAAGAAGATTTACCGGCATTGGGCCTTCCAACAACCGCAAACCTTGGTAGTTCATCTTCAACTTCTTCGCTTTCAGGCATTACCTCAACAAGGGCATCCAATAATTCTCCTGTGCCGCTACCGTTAATACTGGAAAGGTTGTAATAATCTCCTAATCCGAGTGCATAAAACTCAACTGCATCCTCTGCCCGTTTGGCGTTATCTACTTTATTAACAGCCAAAAAAACTGGTTTTTGGGCACGGCGCAATAAATGGGCTACATCCTCATCCATACTGGTAATACCGGTTTCTACATCTACCATAAAAATTATTGCATCGGCCTCATCAATGGCTAATTTTACTTGTTTATCTATTTCCTGCTCAAAGATATCATCACTCCCCAGAACATAGCCTCCGGTATCTATTAATGAGAATTCCTTGCCATTCCAGTCGCTCTTACCATAATGCCTGTCACGAGTTACCCCGCTTACGGCATCTACAATGGCCTCACGTCTTTGTATTAAACGATTGAAAAATGTAGATTTTCCAACATTCGGCCTCCCTACTATGGCTACAATAGCGCCCATACTTGCTAATTAGGCCGCAAAGTTAGTGTTAAAGAAACAGGATAAAAAATAAAAGATAAGGCATCAAACTATGATCCGTTATATTTAGATAACTCTTAGATGGATGTTGCCATAGAAATAGGTATCTTTTATGAGCAAACAAAACTATGTATGAAAACATTGCCCAATGACATTGTTTTAAGACCCAGGTTCCAACTAGAACTTCAGCAATCAAAGGAAAGTGCTTTAGAGTCTTTTGAAAAGAAAAAGAATGAACCTTTCCTGATAAATCAAATAGATGATCATGTCTTTATCAAATTCCAAAAAAAAGATATTCATTTTTGGTCTCCCCAACTGCATTTGGAAATTAACGAAATAGACACAGAAAACTCTAAGGTATATGGCCTGTTCGGCCCCAACCCTACTCTTTGGACATTTTTTATGTTTTTACATTTTGGGGTAGGAACATTTTTTATAATCTTCGGTATTTGGGCTTATTCCAGTGCCTCATTAGATAAATCATATGGACTGCCACTGGGCGCAATGGTTTTTATGGTATTAATATGGTTCGTATTATACGCTTTTGGAAGAGCAGGCCGAAGAAAAGGCAAACCACAAATGAACCAATTGTTCCATTTTATGAGAGAGGTGTTGCACTTAAGCTGACTTACTTCTGATCATACCCAAACCTGCGAAGTTGATTGGGGTTGCTACGCCAGTTCTTGTTAACTTTTACATAGAGTTCAATATACACCTGTTTGTCAAAGAATTTTTCCAGATCCTTCCTGGAAGCTACTCCTACCCTTTTTAATGCAGCTCCTTTGTGCCCGATAATTATTCCCTTTTGAGAATCTCGCTCTACCATAATAACAGATCGAATCCGTATTATCTTTTCATCCTCCAAAAATTCGTCCGTTTCAATTTCAACAGAATATGGAATCTCCTTCTTATAGTGTTCCAGAATCTTTTCACGGATAATTTCGTTTACAAAAAAACGCTCCGGTTTATCTGTTAACTGGTCCTTAGGAAAATAGGGAGGTGCTTCTGGCAATAATTCCAAAATACGCTCAAACACTTCCTTAACATTAAAGTTTCTCAGGGCAGAGATAGGATGAATTTCTGCAAAAGGAAGTTGTTCCTGCCAATATTGTGTTTGTTCTTCCAGTGTTTGTTGATCTGAAGCATCAATTTTATTAAGTAATAGCAATACGGGGATCTTGCTTTTTTTAAGTCTTTCAAGAAAAGAGGTGTCCTTTAACGCTTTTTCTCCAATCTCCACCATGTAAATGAGGATATCCGCGTCTTCAAAGGCAGATTTTACAAATTTCATCATTGAATCCTGCAACTCGTAAGCAGGTTTAATAATCCCTGGTGTATCTGAAAGAATTAACTGGAAATCCTCGCCGTTCACAATTCCCAGGATTCGATGTCTTGTGGTCTGTGCCTTTGCGGTAATTATTGAAAGCTTCTCCCCTATAAAAGCATTCATTAGAGTTGATTTTCCTACATTGGGATTTCCAATGATATTCACATAACCTGCTTTGTGAGCCATTATACTTTGATTTTTGAAAAATAGGTTTTCATCGCAATATTTACTCTGGGCGACAAATATAGCACTGCAATCATATTGGGGATTACCATGAGTGCAAAAGACAGGTCAATTAAATTCACGACAAGATCTACAGAAGCCACTGCTGCAAAAGTAATACTCCCTACATAAATATAATTATAGAGCTTACCTACTTTAACATTAGTCAAAAATGAAAGACATTTAGTGCCATAGTAAGAATAGGTGAATAAGGTTGAAAGCGCAAACGCCGAGACGATGATCATTAAAAGCACATCGCCATAACCAAAGAGCGATTTCTTAAACGCGATTAGGGTCATGACAATTCCATTACTCTCCACATCTAAATAGGCCCCACTCAAAATAATTACTACTGCCGTTAAGGTACACACTACAATGGTATCTATAAACGGGCCCAACATAGCAACTAAACCTTCCTGAATAGGTTCTTTTGTTTTGGACTGCCCATGGTACATAGGCGCACTCCCAACCCCGGATTCGTTAGAAAAAACGGCTCGTCTTATCCCAATAATTATGAGTCCCCACAGACCTCCCTGGACGGCCGTTTTAAAATTGAATGCTTCTTCAAGAATTAACTTTAAAGCGGGCCAAACTTCCCCTGCATTCATAGCCATAATAATTATAACAGCAAACAAATATAAAAGGACCATAAAGGGTACAATTGCTGTGGCCACTTTTGCAATTTTTTTTAAGCCTCCGAATATAACAAATGAAGTTATTACACTTAACACAATGCCAATTCCCAATTTCCAATTAAAATCGCCAAAAACGGCGATGGTTTCATTAGGGTTAATCACGCCCATCAATGTTTGGGTAAACTGGTTTGTAGTAAAGGCGGGGAGCACTCCAAAAAGACCCGCAATACAAAAGAAAACAGCTAGTGGTCTTGCTTTTTTACCCATTCCCATGGTAATGTAATACATAGGTCCCCCTTGTAAATTTCCCTCACTATCCTTGTCACGGAACATAATAGCAAGACTACAGGAATAAAACTTTATACATATTCCTATCAGAGCCGTCATCCAAATCCAGAAAACAACCCCGGGCCCGCCAAGATAAATGGCAATGGCTACACCAGAAATATTTCCCAATCCCACAGTAGCTGCAACAGCAGAAGACAAGGCCTGGAGGTGACTAACTTCACCAGGATCATCGGGATTATCATATTTGCCGGAAGTTATTAAAATGGCATGTTTAAAATAACGATATGGAAGTAATTTGGAGTAAGCAACCAGATAAAGGCCTCCACCAACTATTAAAAAAAGCATTACCCATTCAGTATAAGGAAGTACGGCTGCTAGAAAGTCATTAAATATCTTCATAAACAAACTAAAGCTCCGAAGTTATGGAATTTAAGCTTTTTTGGGGCGCGGTTGGCGTAAATAATTCCAGCTCTAAGTTTTGATATAACTAAAAAAGCATCGTATCTTTGGCGTCCACATCGCGGGGTAGAGCAGTAGGTAGCTCGTCGGGCTCATAACCCGAAGGTCGCTGGTTCGAGTCCAGTCCCCGCTACAAAGAAAACCAGATATGAAAGTATCTGGTTTTTTTATGGAGCTAATGCGCTGAGTTGGCTCAGCAGTATGAGCGGAATAAAAATAGATAGCGCTTTGCGCTATTGGTTTTCTTTGTAAAGCCAACCTCAGGCCGCTTCCGGAACAAAGAGAAGGAAACAATTCAGGCCTTTAATGGAAGTTCCAAGCACCAAATTCTAAATTCCAAAAAATTATCTATTGGTTTTCTTTGTAAAGCCAACCTCAGGCCGCTTCCGGAACAAAGTGGAGGAAGCAATCCAGGCCTTTATTGGAAGTTCCAAGCACCAAATTTTAAATTACAAAAAATTATCTGTGGGTTTTCTTTGTAAAAGCCTCTTAATGCCCTTTTTGTAGCTCAAAGAAGTAAGATTTATGTTTTTTTACCGACCTAAGTTTAACAAACTCTTGCTTTATGAAAAAATTATTCTTTATTCTGGGACTTGTGACAGTTCTTGGCTGTTCTAAGAACGATGCTGACATTGAAAATCAAATAGCTGAATGGTCAGTGGATGTATCTGATATTACTGGTAAATTAAACCTCTTTCCGTTAATAGAAAATCCAGAATTTTCATCAGTAAAAGACACCAGATTAGATGGCAATCAATTGGTTGGAATTGTAAATTTTGGCTCAGAAATTAGAGTTTATCCTTACGCACATACAAATCCATTCGAAGTTGTAAATGATGTATCTAATGGTCAGAAATTTGCTTTTAGTTACTGTCCTATAACAAAAAGTGCCATTGCGTTTAGACGTAAAAGTATTTTTAGAGCTTCGGGATTTTTATATAGGAATAATGTTACTCCCTGGGAAAAGGATACAGAAACAATCTGGTCGCAAATGTTAATTAAAGGTATAAATGGACCAAATATTAACAAAAAATTTAATACAATTCCAGTTGTTGAAACAACGTGGAGTACAGTACAAAACTTCTTGCCAAATGCGAAAGTAATGAGTTTACCTGATGGCTTTTTATTTCCTAATCTTGTATCGTCTAAAGTACCAGATGACCCAACAGATGAAGAAAGTAGTGAAAACATACCAGGATTGGGGGAATTTACCTATGGTATTTTAACAAGTCAATCATCAGTACATGTTTTTAGATATAATGATTTTACGAATAGTAAACGAAGAGATGTTACCATTCAAACTGATAAATATATTGTTTATGGCAATTCTGGTAAAAGAGTAATATCCGCTTTTAAAGTTTCTAATTTTGATAGTTATCAATTATTAGAGGATGACAAATTTCCAGACATTTTCAGAGATAATAGTGGTGTTGTTTATAATTTTTTAGGTCAGGGAAGTAATGGATCAAATCTTGAAAGACCAGAGATTGCGTATGTTGCTATTTGGAAAGCATGGCAAGATATTTTCAGTAGCTTTAAATATCAGGAATAATATTTAGAACCTTTCGCTTCTAATTATAAGAAAATGCACAAAACAGGTTTTACTTTTGTCAAACCAACTGCTCCCGAGAGCTTCTCCTTGGTAATACTATGGAGAAGGAGATATCGGGAACAAAGCACTATAAGTATCTACCGGTTTTCTTAGTTGGCTCCCCAAGCGGCTTCCGTAACAAAGTGTAGGAAAGCAATCCAGATCCCTTTTAAAAATTCCAAGTACCAATTTCCAAGCACCAAATTCTAAATTACAGAAAGCATCCCCAGATATCTTTTAAAGCCCTTTTAAGTACCCCGCAAATATAGCTGAAGAAGGTCCTACGGAAAACGGATAAAGAACAAGTAAAAATTTATATATCCGGAAAAGTTAAAGGATAAACAGTTATTTTTATTTACATATAGCAGTTTATGCTAAAATCAATGTTTTATATTTAGCTCGAAAGGCTATCATCAAATTGAGTACCGATAAATTTTAAACATGATAATATGAAATCTCTAAATAAAAATGCCGCGTTATTAATTTTATGTTTTTCACTTTCATTAGTGAATGCACAATATGAAATTAAACCGGAAATAGGATATACCCCTCAAATCGGTTTAATGGTAGATATGCTGGAAGAATTAAAGGATCAGCTTACGGAAGATATCCGTGATTTAGACCAGGCCGAAACAGATTACTTATTTGACGACAAGGCCAACAGTATTGGGGCCATGATTATGCATTTGGTGGCCACCGAAGCGTATTTCCAAGTTGAAACTTTAGAAGAACGTACCTGGACTGAGGAAGAAGGTGAATTTTGGACGATTGCCGGTGGTTTGGGAGCAGAATCAAGAGACAAACTAAAAGGAAAACCTATAAAATATTATTTGGATCAATGGGATCAGGTTCGGAAAAAAACACTCAAAGGTCTTAAAACCAAAGATGATGCGTGGTTTGCAGCAAACATAGATGAGAACATGAACAACCATTGGGCATGGTTTCATGTTTTGGAGCATCAGGCCAATCATATGGGGCAGATAGCAATGGTGAAAAAGAGACTACCAGAGTAATCTGGATTTTTATATCTATCATTCATCGCTAGCTTAGAACTCAAATCAAAAATTCCTGTTTTTAAATTAAAAAGTCGAACAGGATATCTTCGAACCATTAATACTCCATCATGAAAAAAAGAAAAATTATTGCGTCTGTATTGATAATAATTGCGCTAATACTTGGCTCAATATTTTTTTCAGAGATAATGTTTCCAAAAGGTTTGGAAGGCTATTTTAAAACAGAGTATTACGGCCAATTTGGACCTTTGGCCATTTGTGTTGAGCTCCTGATTGCCGGTATTTATATGTTTATCGCACATCCCAAGACCAATTTCACTATGGCTCTATTTGCATTTACCGTATTGTCGGATCTTTTCTTTAATATAACTGGACTTATTACAACACTGGTACCTATATATGCGCTGGTCATTTTTTTATGTTGTGCTGTATTTGCACTCTGGCTGGCCTTTTCAAATGCATTTAGCCTGGGACGCATATCTTTCGCAGGAGCTTTTGGCAGTTTTATACTAGGTAATGCCGTAGAACTGTTTTTTAATTATTTATAGCATAGCGCTATTGAAACCAATAAATTGGAAGTTGTCAATATTCATAAACGTAAACTAAACACTCAGAAAGGGGGAGTTTCTCAATTACTTGGTACACTATCCTCCAAAGAGGATAAGATTTGGCCTTATGAAAAATGGCCGGCAATAAGTTTTAAAGACGAATTGGTCGAAAATGCAAAAGGAGGACACGGACCTATTAGGTATAGTATAAATAAATATATCCCTAACGAACAAATTGAATTTAAATTTACAACCCCGAAAGGATTTAATGGTGTCCACAGATTTAATATTGTTAAGCTAAAACGTAATAAAACTGAATTCAGACATACTATTGAAATGAAAACAACTGGTATTGGAATTTATGGGTTAAATTTCATAGAAAAGTATTAAAATCGAAAAGTGGAAAAAACAAATAAAACTGTACCCAATAAAAAAATAGAGTACAAAGAATTTGAAACGGAAAGATTACTTATTAAGCCAACTTCAGTGGAAGATGCGGAATTTATTTATCAACTTATGAATACTGCTAAGTTTATTAAATATGTTGGAGATAGAAATATTAAATCAATTGAAGATGCAGAAAATTATATTCGGATTAAAATGCTTCCTCAATTAAATGATCTGGGGTATTCTAATTACTCCTTAATAAGAAAGTCAGATGATTCCAAAGTTGGCACATGCGGCCTCTATGATAGAGATGGACTGGATGGAATAGATATAGGGTTTGGACTTTTACCGGAATATGAGGGTTTGGGCTTTGCTTATGAGTCAGCAAATAGATTGAAGAAAGCTGCTTTTGAAGAATTTGAAATTGAAGAGATTAAGGCAATTACATCAAAACAGAATATTTCCTCTCAAAGACTTCTAGAAAAATTAGGATTAGAAATGACAGGTACAATTAAACTCCCTAATGAAGATGAGGAACTCTTATTGTATAAAATTCAGAAAAATAGGCTACAACACTAAACCTACGGCATTAATACATGCATTTATTATATCTGTGTTAACCTAAAGAGAAAGTCACTATTGATACCAAAAGAAGTAAAAATTAGGGAACTCCGTCCATCAGATATATCTCAATTAGCAAAACTTGCCAATAATAAGAATATATGGGTTAATTTGAGAGATTCTTTTCCTTATCCCTATGGTGAAAGTGATGCAAAGTTTTTTATAAACTCAGTAAAAGAAGAAAAACCTA
>CBDTVZ010000001.1:0-79597 GCA_965363995.1 uncultured Eudoraea sp. | reverse complement strand
AGAAAGAACAAATGAAAAAATTAGTTTTGGCATATAGTGGTGGACTTGATACTTCATACTGCGCCAAATATTTATCCCGGGAAGAAGGCTTTGAGGTACATGCAGTAAGTGTGAATACCGGTGGATTTTCCGCAGAGGAAATTGCGAGTATTAAAGAAAAGGCACTTCAATTGGGTGCTTACAGTTATACTTCTATTGATGCACTCGAACATTTTTATGAAAAGGTAGTCAAGTACCTTATTTATGGCAATGTGTTAAGAAATAATACCTATCCCTTATCCGTAAGTGCCGAAAGAATAGTTCAGGCTATCGAAATTGCGAACCATGCTAAAAAAATAGGTGCTGGGTATATTGCTCATGGAAGCACCGGTGCAGGTAATGATCAGGTAAGGTTTGATATGATTTTTCAGATTCTTGCGCCCAATATCAAAATTATTACACCAATAAGAGATAAAAGTTTGTCTAGAGAAGCGGAGATTGAATACCTGCAGGAAAATGGCATAGACTATTCCTGGGAGAAAGCTAAATATTCGATAAACAAAGGATTATGGGGCACTTCGGTAGGTGGCGACGAAACGCTTACCTCTGACTTGCCATTACCGGAGTCTGCATTCCCTTCACAATTAATTGCGAAAGAACCAAAAGATGTTAAACTGAGCTTTTTTAAGGGCGAATTAGTTTCCATCAATGGTCAAAAGGGTACACCGATTCAAAATATAATTGCCCTGGATGCTATAGCCTCCGAATATGCCATAGGAAGAGATATACATGTTGGTGATACTATCATAGGTATAAAAGGAAGAGTAGGGTTTGAAGCTGCGGCATCAATTATAATTATTAAAGCCCACCATTTATTGGAAAAACACACACTTAGTAAATGGCAGCAATTTCAAAAAGAGCAACTGGGAAATTTTTACGGAATGCTCTTACATGAAGGTAATTATCTTGATGAAGTAATGAGGAACATAGAAGTATTTTTGAGCGATACCCAAAGAAATGTATCAGGGGAGGTTTCGGTAAGCTTACACCCTTATCGATTTGAATTGAACGGAGTTAATTCTGAGAGTGATTTAATGAATGCTTCTTTTGGTAATTACGGCGAAACTAATAAAGCCTGGACAGCAGATGATGCTAAAGGCTTTATTAAAATTCTATCAAATCCGGGAAAAATAGCTAATCAAATAATTAAAAATCATGATTAGAGCAGGCATTATTGGAGGGTCTGGTTATACCGGCGGGGAGCTTATCAGGCTTCTACAAAATCATCCCAAGGTCACCATAGATTTCGTATACAGTACAACAAAACCAGGTAAAAAAATTAGCGGAACCCATACCGATTTATTAGGCACTTTGGATTTAACTTTTACAGATTCGATCAATTCGGAAGTTGATATCCTTTTCCTATGCCTGGGCCATGGAAATTCTAAAAGTTTTTTAAACAAGCATTCTATTTCTCCCAAAACAAGAATTATTGATTTAAGCACTGATTTCAGATTAAAGCAAGATGATTCTTTCGGCGGAAAAGAATTTTTGTATGGCCTTCCCGAATTAAACAGAACCGCAATAAGTAGTGCCAGATATATTGCCAATCCGGGTTGTTTTGCCACTTGTATTCAATTGGCTTTACTCCCACTGGCCAATGCACAGCTATTGAATTCTGATGTACATGTGAATGCGGTCACCGGAAGCACGGGCGCAGGAGTAATGCCATCGGCGACCACACATTTTAGCTGGAGAAATAGCAATGCATCCTGGTATAAAGCCTTTACGCACCAACATCTTGGAGAAATAAATGAAAGTCTCGAATCTTTGCAAGAAGCTGTTGGAGAACTCTATTTTATTCCCAACAGGGGGAACTTCTCCAGAGGTATTCTCAGCACGGTATACACAAAGTTTGAAGGAAATGAGGCGGAAGCTTATGGTTTATATCATGAATTCTATAAAAATGCTGCATTTACTATGATTTCGGAAGAACCGGTTCATTTAAAACAAGTGGTGAATACAAATAATTGTCATATTCACCTGCACAAGTACAAGGATGTTCTATTAATAACATCTGTAATTGACAATCTGCTTAAAGGGGCTTCCGGACAGGCCATACAGAACATGAATTTAATGTTAGGTTTTGATGAAAGTGAGGGTTTAAATTTAAAAGCGGCAGTTTATTAAAAGGAGTGATACTTAAAAAGATAACCAGAACAAAAAAATAGGTAAATATGAAAATAGCCATTATTGGAGCGGGAAATTTAGGCTTATCGATTGCTAAAGGTATTTTACATAGTAATGGAGCTACCACAATGTATCTGACCAAAAGACATACCGATAGTATTAAGACCTATGAAAAATTTGGAAATGTAACTGTCAGTTCAGACAACAGGAAAGCGGTTGAAAAATCTGATATTTTAATATTTGCTGTACAACCTCGCGATTTTGCTATGATTTTGGAAGAAGTTAAGGATCTTCTTACAGATAAACATGTAATAATCTCGACGATAACTGGTTTCAGCATTGAAAATATGGAAGCCATTCTCGGAAAGGACAAGCATATTATTCGTAGTATGCCCAATACGGCAATATCCGTTGGTAAATCTATGACTTGCATCTGCTCCAATACAGCTGGCCAAAAACGTATAGATCTGGCAAAAGCCATTTTTAACAGAATGGGCTATTCCCTGGAAATACCGGAAAATCAAATGCAGGCAGCTACTGTAATATGCGCAAGTGGCATAGCCTTTTGGATGCGACTTATAAGAGCAACTACACAAGGTGCTATTCAATTAGGTTTCGATGCCAAGGAAGCACAGGAACTGGCGATGTACACTTGTAATGGAGCGTCCGGCTTGCTTATAGAATCGGGGAATCATCCTGAGGAAGAAATAGATAAGGTAACCACCCCTATGGGTTGTACTATTCAAGGATTAAACGAAATGGAGCATCAGGGTTTAAGTTCTTCGCTTATCAGGGGAATAGTAGCTTCCTTTGAGAAAATAAATGAATTCAAAACCAAGGACTAGGCCTTGAGATAAATTACTTATCAACCTTTATAAAAAACAATAAATGGAACTATTTGATGTATACCCACTATATGATGTAACCCCGGTTACAGCTAAGGGTATTGTTGTGACTGATGATAAGGGAGATACATATCTCGATTTCTATGGCGGCCATGCTGTTATCTCCATCGGGCATTCCCACCCATATTACATAGAACGCATTAAAAATCAATTAGATAAAATTGGATTTTACAGTAACTCCGTAAAAAATCCGCTGCAAAGACAACTGGCTAAGAAACTGGGACAATTATCCAATTGTGAGGATTATAATTTGTTTTTGTGTAATTCGGGGGCAGAAGCTAATGAGAACGCATTAAAATTAGCATCTTTCCATACAAATAAATCCCGGGTAATTGCATTCAAAAATAGTTTTCACGGTAGAACATCTGCTGCCGTTGCCGCAACGGATAATGAAAAGATAAACGCCCCAATAAATAAGCAGCAAAAAGTTACTTTTTTACCATTTGAGGATATTAAAGCCTTTGAAACTGAAGTAAAAAAGCAAGATGTTTGTGCTGTTATTCTGGAAGCCATTCAGGGAGTTGGTGGTCTGGACGAGCCATCTGGTAAATTCTATCGGGAAATTGCTGCCCTTTGCAAAAAATATAACGTAGTTCTGATAGCTGATGAGGTGCAATCAGGTTTTGGCCGAAGTGGTTCCTTTTTTGCCTTTCAGCACCATAAAATTAAGCCAGATATTATTACTATAGCTAAAGGCATGGGGAACGGCTTTCCTGTTGGTGGTGTATTAATTCATAAAGACATTCGGGCCTCTTATGGTCTGCTGGGGACAACTTTTGGTGGAAACCATCTTGCCTGCACAGCTGTTTTGGCCGTTTTGGAGGTTCTGGAAAAGGAACAACTAATTGCAAATGCCGAAAGACTGGGTAAATATTTCAAACAAAGAGCCTCAGAAATACCGCAGGTTAGAGAAATTAAAGGCAGAGGGCTTATGTTGGGATTAAAGTTTGATTTTGAGGTGGCCGATTTGCGAAAAAAACTAATTTACGAGCAACATCTTTTCACCGGCGGGGCCAAGGATAAAAACGTTTTACGAATTCTCCCTGCTATGAATATTACAAAAAGCGATATGGACTTATTTTTCGAGAAATTAAAAATAGCATTATCATGAGTGTGATATTGAACATAGATAAACGAAATGCAGTCCTTAAATCCATGATTGAATGGATAAAAAAGGAGAAAAGTGCCCTTTTGGAAGCCAATAAAAAAGATTTGAAAGCTTACTCTGGTGACGATATTGCCATGTATGACCGCCTAAAAGTTGATGACGATAAAATCATTGGGATGATAAAATCCCTAAAGGAATTGGCACAGTTGAATGACCCTTTGAACCTAGAACGGTTTCAATTTGAGCATGAAAACGGTCTGCAAATCAGCAATAGGACAGCTCCTTTTGGCACTGTGCTTATTATCTATGAATCGAGACCTGATGTAACCATTGAAGCAGCTGGGATTGCTTTTAAATCGGGCAATAGAATATTATTGAAAGGGGGTAAGGAATCACTGAACAGTAATTTGATCTTGGTAGATTTATGGCACAAAGCTTTAAGAGACAATCAAGTTGATAGCGATTGGGTCAGCTATTTGCAATATGATCGCTCAGAGACGCAGGCTTTTTTAGAAAATCCCACACAAAAAGTGGATTTGATAGTCCCTAGAGGAGGGGAAAAACTAATTGCTTTTGTAAAACAACATGCCACCTGTCCTGTAATCGTTAGTGGAAGAGGTAATAATTTTATGTATATAGATGCCGAAGCTGATCTACAAATGGCCATTGATATAATCATCAATGCAAAAACCACCAAAATATCGGCCTGTAATGCATTGGATAAGGTACTAATAGCTGCAGATTTGCCCAGAAAACAACAATTTATCCAAAATCTATTGTTAGAACTTCAGAAAAGTAAGGTTGAGATATTAACCGATGATGCTTTTTCAGCTCTAGAAGGCACAACTCTTATTAAAGATGAGAGTGTTTGGATTGAAGAGTTTTTAGACTATAAAATAGTGCTGGGTCAAGTTGCTTCTTTAAAGGAAGCTATTGGCAAAATAAACACTTTCGGTGGTGGGCATTCGGCAGCCATCATTACCGCGAATGAAGAAACAGCAGCAACATTCATGAATTCTGTTGATTCAGCGGCAGTATACCATAATGCCTCCACACGATTTACGGATGGAGGCCAATTTGGACTGGGCGGAGAACTCGCAATTAGCACTGATAAGTTACATCAAAGAGGCCCCATTGGTTTACATCATTTAGTAACCAATAAATGGTTTGTAAAGGGCAATGGACAAATTAGATGAATATGCAGATGAAAAGAATATTATTAAAAATAGGGTCCAATACCTTGACCAAGGAAACAAACCAGATTTCACGAGGTAAAATAGAGGACATTGGAAGACAGATTGCAGCCATGAAAGATGAATATGAGTTTATCATTGTCAGTTCTGGGGCCATTGCCGCCGCCAAACAATTTGTGGAATTGGAACATAATGGGGCTGCAATTGATGTGAAACAAGCGTTGGCAGCCATCGGGCAACCGCACTTAATGCGTATTTTTCAGGAAAATTTTAGGGAATTGGGTTTATCAACTTCCCAGTGTCTTTTATCCTATTCAGATTTTGATAATTTAGACGCCAAGGCGAATATAAAGAATACCATTAATGTCCTTGTAGCTAATAACTTCATTCCCATCATCAATGAAAATGATACAGTCGCCACCGATGAGATTCAATTTGGTGACAATGATAAGTTGGCAGCATTGACTGCTGCCCTATTGCAGGTAGATCTGTTGATGATCGCTACCAATACTGATGGAGTCTACACAAGAGAATCCATAGAAAATAATAAACCGGAAACGATTACCTCAGTTTCTGGAGTTCAAAAATTGCAGAAAGAAATCAGCGCATCAAAATCAATCCACGGTACAGGTGGAATGCAATCGAAAATTGAAGCCGCTACTATTGCCCGAACAGCGGGGATTGAAACCTGGATAGTAAATGGCCTAAAAGACAATTTTATAGTCGATGCAATTACCGGCAAGAGTAACCATACTAAAATAAAATAATGCAACACTACCTCTCTATAAACGATATTGATTCACTTTCTGACTGGGTTACTGAGGCAAGGGCCTTAAAAAATGATCCTTTACAGTCAAAATCCTTGGGTAAGGATAAAACCATCGGATTGTTGTTCTTCAATAATAGTCTAAGAACCCGATTGAGTACCCAAAAAGCAGCCATAAATCTAGGAATGGAAGTAGTTGTAATGAACTTTGGAAATGAAGGTTGGGCTTTGGAATATGGCGATGGCTCCATAATGGATCAGGGTACATCGGAACATATTAAAGAAGCTGCCAAGGTGGTTTCCCAATACTGTGATGTTATCGGAATACGGGCATTTGCATCATTGACCGATAAAGAAAAGGACGAGGCAGAGGTGGTATTGAATGGATTTAAAAAATATGCCTCCGTTCCAATAGTGAATATGGAAAGCTCTATTGGACACCCATTACAGGCTTTGACCGATGCCATAACACTGGCCGAAAATTCTAACAAGGCCAAACCAAAAATAGTGTTGTCTTGGGCACCCCATCCCAAGGCCCTTCCCCATGCTGTTGCCAATTCATTTGTTGAAGTGATGCAGTTACAGAATGCAAATTTTACCATTACACATCCTGAAGGATATGAGCTGGACCCAAAGGTTACCAAAAACAGCAGAATTGAGTATGATCAGGAAAAAGCACTGAAAGATGCCGATTTTGTATATGTGAAAAACTGGAGCAGTTATACAGATTATGGAAGAGTATTGAACCAAGACCCTAACTGGATGATCACTAAAGATAAACTGTGTAATGCCAAATTTATGCATTGCCTGCCAGTGCGTAGAAATGTTGTTGTGGAAGATGCCGTGTTGGACAGTGAACAGTCCTTGGTGATTGATCAAGCCAATAATAGAATATATGCCGCACAAATTGTGCTGAAAAAGATTTTAGAGCATTTAAAATGAAACAAAAGCTATCCATAGTCAAAATTGGAGGTTATGTCCTCGAAAACGAAATCGAGCTTGACCAATTTCTATTGAATTTTTCCAAATTGGAAGAGCCTAAAATTCTTGTACATGGTGGAGGTAAATTAGCAACAAAATTGGCAACAAAACTGGGCATTAAATCAAAAATGACTAGTGGAAGGCGCATTACGGATGCCAAAAGCCTTGAGGTAATAACCATGGTGTACGGCGGACTCACAAATAAGAATATTGTGGCCAAATTACAAGCTTTGGGAACCAATGCAATTGGACTTAGTGGTGCAGATGGCAACACCATACAGGCCCATAAACGAACGGTAAAGGAAATTGATTTTGGATTTGTCGGTGATATTGACGAAATTAATTCTGAACTTATTGATACTTTAGTTGAAGTTAAATTAACACCGGTCTTTTGTGCTATTACGCATGACGTTAAGGGTCAATTATTGAATACCAATGCAGATACTATTGCTTCGGAATTAGCTATAGGGATGAGTCATAAATATGAAACCACTCTATACTATTGTTTCGAAAAGAAAGGGGTATTACGGGATGTAGAAAATGATGATTCGGTCATAATACATATCGATACCAACAATTATAATGACTTATTGGGACAAAACATCATTTCGGACGGTATGTTACCAAAAATGCAGAATTGTTTTCATGCATTACAACAAAATGTCGATAAAGTTTGCATTGGCAATATATCAATGCTTGAGACAGATTCAAATTTATATACAACGATAACCCTATGAAGATGGATCAACAAATCCTTACAGATAAGGCTATTGGCTTATTGAAAAAACTCATCTCAATTCAATCATTTTCCGGGGAAGAGCAGCATACGGCTGAGGCTATTGAAGCCTGGTTCGAAGCTTTTAACATTCCCTATGAAAGGGAAAACAATAATGTTTTTGCCAAGAACAAACATTGGGATGACACTAAGCCAACACTTTTATTGAACTCACACCATGATACCGTGAGGCCTAATAAAGCCTATACTCGGGACCCATTTGATTCACAAATTGAGAATGGGAAATTGTATGGATTAGGAAGCAATGATGCCGGCGGTTGCCTGGTTTCACTAATTGCAACATTTACCTATTTCTACGATTCAGCAAATTTGACACATAACCTATTAATGGTAGCTTCCGCTGAAGAAGAAAGTACGGGCGGTAAAGGTTTAAATAGCCTTTTAGCCATACTTCCAAAAATTGACGTTGCAATAGTAGGGGAACCAACGCTTATGAATCTGGCCATCGCCGAAAAGGGGCTAGTGGTTTTCGATGCTGCCATAAAAGGCACTCCTTCGCATGCTGCACATCCAAATAACAACAATGCCATTTATAATACTATCGAAGTGTTGGAATGGTTTAAGAATTATACATTTCCTAAAACATCAGACGTCCTGGGTGAAGTTAAATTGACAGTTACCCAAATAAATGCCGGTAGCCAACATAATGTGGTCCCAGCTAAAGTTCATCTGGTAATTGATGTGCGTGTTAATGATCGCTACAATAATAAGGAAATTGCCGATCTATTATCTTTGGAAGCTCCTTGTGAGCTAAAAGCCAGATCATTAAGATTAAACTCTTCTTCCATAGACAAGAATCATCCTTTGGTAACTGCGGGGATTACACTAGGAAGAAGCACTTATGGCTCTCCTACTCTTTCAGACCAGGCGTCACTTAGCTGCCCCTCATTAAAATTAGGGCCCGGGGATAGCACGCGTTCGCATACTGCTGATGAGTTTATTTATATTAAGGAAATTGAAGAAGGAATTAATCTATACATTAAAATTCTCGATGGGTTTTTAATAAACTAATTACATTTAAACAGCCTTACTTAAGAGAAACCACTAAAATTAAAAGCAATGAAACTTTGGGATAAAGGATACAGCACAGATAAAAAAATTGATCATTTTACAGTGGGCAATGATAGGGAATTAGATTTGGTTCTTGCTAAGTATGATGTAATAGCCTCCATGGCCCATGCGAAAATGTTAGGTAAAATTGGCTTATTGACAAATGAGGAAACACTCGAACTGGTCCGCGAACTGGAAAATATAGCCCTGAGTATTAAAGAAGGAACGTTTATCATTGAAGATACTTTTGAGGATGTTCATTCTAAAATAGAATTTATTCTAACCGAAAAACTTGGTGATACAGGAAAAAAAATTCATACGGCACGTTCCAGGAATGACCAGGTTTTGGTGGCCATGCAATTATATCTAAAGGAAGAATTATCTGAAATAAAACACCAGACTAAAGAACTGTTTCAATTGCTAATTGAACTTGCTGAAAAATATAAAGAAAAATTATTACCCGGATATACCCATTTGCAAATTGCTATGCCTTCTTCATTTGGATTGTGGTTTTCAGCCTATGCAGAAAGTCTTGTCGATGATCTTTACCTTATAGAGGCAGCTTACAAAATCGCTGATCAGAATCCACTTGGAAGTGCGGCCGGTTACGGAAGTTCTTTTCCTATTGATCGTTCTTATACGACTACGGAAATGGGATTTGCCGATTTAAAATACAACGTCGTGGCTGCCCAAATGGGGCGAGGAAAAGTGGAGAAAGCTACTGCATTTGGCATCTCAGGAATTGCCGGTACTCTGTCTAAATTGTCAATGGATATTTGTCTCTATATGAGTCAGAATTTCAACTTTATATCTTTTCCGGATGCGCTAACAACAGGCAGCAGTATTATGCCTCATAAAAAAAATCCAGATGTCTTTGAGCTTATCAGGGCAAAATGTAACAGCTTGCAGGCCATCCCTAACCAGATTACTCTTATCACGACTAATTTACCCAGTGGCTATCACAGGGACCTTCAATTGGTAAAAGCACTAATAATTCCGGCTATTCAGGAAATAAAGTCCTGTTTGGAAATGATGACTTTTAGTTTAAAAGATATTAAGGTGAATTTCACTATTCTGGATGATCCTAAATACGATTATCTGTTTAGTGTAGATACACTAAATAAGCTCGTTCTAAGTGGAATACCTTTCCGTGATGCCTATAAGCAAATAGGAGCTGAAATTGAAGCAGGGTCCTTTAAACCTGAAAAGCAAATAAAACACACTCACCAAGGGAGCCTGGGTAATTTGTGCCTGGATAAGATAAAGGCCAAAATGAAGACATAATTTTCATGTTAGTTATTTAATTAATCAATCTCTGATTTAGACTTAAACATTAATTATTTTATCTTTAGTGCATATCCTTTTTCTGATATCCAATTTATCATGTTTTGTCTTGTTTATAGATCCATTGCCTTAACTACTTTTAAGCAAGTTGATGTAAATGAGTTGCTTGATATGGCAAGAGAAAATAATTTACGTGATAATATAACAGGTTGTTTATTGTATTATGAAGGAGAATTTATTCAGTATCTTGAAGGTAATCAAGTAAAGGTTCTTACTCTTTTTGATAAGATCAAAGTGGATAAGCGGCATAAGGAAGTTACCTTATTGGCTTATGGCGTTGCAGATTCCCGGGAATTTAAGGATTGGGAAATGGCTTATGCCGATTTTTTTGGCGACAATGACCAAATCAACTATTTCAGGCTATTGATAGATTCTTATAAAGAAAAGGCGGATTCATCCACTCACCCAAACCCCTCTTTTAATGCTTTCTGGATTGCAGTTAGGGATAATCTTGGTAAAACATTAGAGTCGCAAGCCTAAATTATTGGTTCATCCCTAAATTAATTACTTCCTGCTTGGTTAAATGTCTCCAATGTCCCCGGGGAAGATCCTTTTTAGTTAGTCCCGCAAAAATCACACGATCCAATTTTTTTACGTCATATTCGAGATGTTCAAAAATACGCCGGACTATCCTGTTTCTGCCACTGTGTATTTCTAATCCTACTTCGCGTTTGGGAGAATTGTTTATATAACTTACTTCATCAACCTTGATCGGACCGTCATCTAAAGTAATTCCTGCTTGTATTTTTTTTAAATCCTCCGCCCTAAGGTTTTTGTTCAATTCAACATGATAAATCTTGCGGATGCCATGTCTCGGGTGCGTAAGTTTTTTTGCAAGATCCCCGTCATTGGTAAATAGTAAGAGCCCCGTAGTATTCTTGTCAAGCCGCCCAACTGGTACCAATCTCGATTTTGAAGCTTTGGAAATTAATTCCATTACCGTTCTTCTCCCCCTTTCATCGCTTGTAGTGGTGATAAAATTCTTGGGTTTATTTAAAAGCACATATTCCTTTTTTTGTGGATTGAGTAATCGTCCGTCAAACTTAACAATATCAGTGAGTTTAACTTTGTGTCCCATTTCAGTAATGGTCTTTCCGTTAACAGTTACATTTCCTGCTTCTATGTAAGTATCCGCTTCTCTCCTGGAGCAAACTCCTGCATTGGCAACATAGCGATTAAGTCTTATTAAATCAGGGTCTGAAGGAACAGGTTTGGTCTTTTTAGGACCTGATGGAACACGTCCTTTGGAAAATGGTTTTTTTGTATACTCTCTACTTTTCCCCGGAGTCTTACTTTTATCCTTATTTGATTGCGGTCTGCGCATTTTCTAAATTTTGTGCAAAGGTAGTAAAGGGATTTGGATGGTATCTTTTATTTTAGCAATGATGCCCTTTTTGTCCAACCATACCGGGTAAATTTGTACCACAGCTAATCTTAGAAGATTCTGCATTAAAATATTCGGTTTAGAACGAGATCTACATCAATTAATAATATACTAAAAACCCCGGCAACAATTATAAACTTAAGAATATTGTGGAGCCAAATATAATCTCTCTTGGTTCTGGATTTCCAAAGCAAAATCAGGAATAATATTAAAAAAAGAATACAGGCAATAAAGTAAATATTCATATAACCCACATTAAATTTATTGATTAACAAAGAAGCAGGTATCAAAGTGAGTAATATTAAGAAACTAATCCCCAACTTAGAATAGACTGGGCCATATAAAACGGGAATAGTCTTATAATTTTGAGCCAGGTCCCCTGTAATATTCTCCATATCCTTAATCATTTCACGGGCTAAAACCAGTAGAAATAGGAAAATAGCATGGACAAAAATAACTGTATCCAAATTTCTATAATACACAAATATTGCAAAGAAAGGGGCAATTATTAATGTGGCTGAGACTATGTTTCCAACAAAGGGTATTTTTTTTAATTTATGTGAATAAAACCAAATTCCAAATACATAGGCAGAAAAGAATAGTACAGCCCGGAAGGATACGTAACTGGCCAATAAAACGGCAAGGAAGTTAAAAACAAAATAGGCGCTTAGTTTAGTACGTTGATTTACTAATCGGTCCAGCATACTCTTTCGAGGTCTATTGATTAGGTCTTTCTCCGAGTCGTAAAAACTGTTAATGATATAGCCCCCGGATATTACAAGAGCTGATGCCAATACCAGCACAAATAGATTTGGGTCAAATACCACTTCACGTAAAGGTAGGTCCGGAGCAAGTATATATATAGACGCAAGATACTGGGCCAGAGTTATCATAAGGACATTATACCCCCTTATGATGGAAAACAGACTCAGCCCTTTTAATAGCAGGAGTTTGTTTTTTCTACTAAGCATTTTTAGAGACTTAGAAGTTGTATACTACTTCTAAATGATGGTCTTTTAAAGCAGTTCTTGCTTTTGCCAAATCCTGAGTGAATCCTAAAATATAGCCGCCCCCTCCTGATCCGCATAATTTTAAGTAGTAATCATTTGTTTCTATACCACGCTCCCAGAGTTTATGAAATTCTTTGGGGATCATAGGTTTAAAATGGTCCAAAACCACATGCGAGAGTTGCTTCAGATTCCCAAAAAGTGACTTCACATTACCACTAACAAAATCCTCAACACAGGCATCGGTATGTTTAATAAACTCATCTTTTAAAACCTTACGGAAGCCTTCATTTTTCATCTTTTCCATAAAAATTTGCACCATCGGTGCCGTTTCTCCGGTAATCCCGCTATCCAATAAAAAGACCGCACCTTTCCCATTCATATTTTGGGATGGTATACTGGTAGATTCTATATTTTCTTGCGAATTAATTAGAATAGGTAAGCTGAGATAACTATTTAAAGGATCCAGACCAGAAGATTTACCATGGAAAAATGATTCCATTTTACCGAAAATCATTTTGAGTTTTAGTAATTTTTCCCTGGTCAGATTTTCTAGTACAGTGATTTTTTCAATAGAATACTTGTCATAAATTGCGGCCACCAAAGCTCCACTACTTCCAATACCATAACCCTGGGGAATAGAGCTGTCAAAATACATCCCGGCATCTACATCAGCCTTTATGGCCTCCAAATCAAAAGATAATAACTTGGGTTCCTGAGCTTGTAAATCGGTTAAATAATGAAAATATTTTTTCAGGCTTTCATTAGACTTCTTAGCTGTTTCAGACAGATTCTCGTCTTTCTTAAGGGCTCCCTTAAAGAAATTGTAAGGAATAGAGAGTCCTTTGGAATCCTTGATGATTCCGTATTCACCAAAAAGTAAAATTTTTGAATAAAAAAGAGGTCCTTTCATCTAAATTCAATTAAGTTTTATTCTAAGATAGGGTGTATTAATCTTAATAATGGTTCAAATTACATTTTTTTGGCCCCAAATCCAATTCGGTCGCAAATATACTGCCCATTTTCACAATACACAATAAGCTCCTCTTTAATAAACTTATTGACCTCATTTTTTTCATTATTTGGGTAAAGTAGATGTACATTGGCCCCGGCATCTAAGGTAAAACAAAGATGATTTTTTGTAGCCCTCCGAAATTCCCAAATTTTCTCAATAATGTTCAGCGTATTAGGTTTCATCAGGATAAAATAAGGAATACTGGTCATCATCATGGCATGTAAAGTGAGTGCTTCACTCTCAACTACTTCTATAAAATCATCCAGATTGCCTTCGGCGAATATTGAACGTAAACGTATTAGATTGTCATGAGCCTGTTCAAATCGATTATTAGCGAATGGGTGGCCGTGCATAAGGTCATGGCCAACTGTACTACTAACACTTTTCTGCCCTTTATGTACCAGTAGAATAGTATCCTGATAACTTTTAAACACCTCGTCTACAGGATAAGGATAGGGTATTCCATATAGATTTGTGCTCCCAATTATTTCGTTGTGATCCCCCCATTGAACAAGATTACCCTTAATACTTCTACAAGCACTACCCGATCCCAATCGCGCTAAAAAAGATGCTTTTTTATAAAAAAAATCCGGATCCATCTCGGAAGCCATTTGTTTTTCTATATCCATTAGACATAAAGCCAGAGCGGCCATACCACTAGCAGAAGAGGCAATGCCACTGCTATGTGGAAAGGTGTTGGAAGTATTGATAGAGAAATGATAATTTCTAAGAAAAGGAATATACTTTTCAATCCGCTCAAAAAATGTTACAATCTTGGGTTTAAAATCTTCCCTGGGTTTTCCTTCAAAAAGCAAATCAAATGAAAATTCCTTATTTGTTTTATCAAGCTTAGTAAAGGTCACAGACGTTATAGTTCTGCACACATCCAGTGTAAAACTTACTGAGGCATTGGCCGGTAATTGATTTTGCTTCTTACCCCAGTACTTAACTAATGCAATATTACTTGGGGCTTTCCACTGTACCCTACCTTGTTCCTTTTCATACTTGTAGGATGAAGGAATAAAGTCTTTTTCGATCATGCACACAACAATTTATACAAAGATAGTTTTTAACCCGATTTACAATAGCCTCTATTAAAATAAATTACTATTTTAGATAACTTACATCAACTAATTTTGAAAAAGAAGCTAACCTATATTGCCATTTCAGTAACTATATGTCTTGTCATAGGTTTTTTATCTGGGTTTGCAACTCAGTCTTCAGTAAACGATTGGTACCTTACACTAAATAAACCCAGTTTTAATCCTCCAAATTGGATTTTTGGCCCGGTTTGGATACTCCTATATATTCTAATGGGGATAGCAGCCGGTCTTGTATGGGCAAAAGGATTTTATCATATTTGGGTGAAAACGGCATTATATAATTTTGGGTTTCAGTTATTATTTAACGCCCTCTGGAGTGTCGTTTTTTTTGGATTTAAAAATCCCTTCTGGGCACTGTTGGTAATTCTGTTTCTGCTGGCATTGATTTTACTAACCATCAAATGGTTCAATGTGGTGAGCAGAACGGCAGCATATCTCCTCATTCCTTATTTTCTCTGGGTTTGCTTTGCTACAATCTTAAATTATAAGATTTGGGAAATGAACTAACTTTTGAACAGTTTCATTAGTTTTAATAATGTTTTATGGTTTCTTGAAGTGCCGTAATTTGAAGTCAGGCAATTACGAAGTAATAAATCAATTACATTTATTACCTTTCATTTTTAATTCTATAAAATCCACACTTCCGATAGTATGCAAACCTATATCCTTGCTTTTGATCAAGGCACCACTAGCTGTAGAGCAGTAATTTTTGATAATAAAGGAAGTATTATTTCCACTTCGCAAAGAGAATTTGCACAATATTTTCCCAAACCGGGTTGGGTGGAGCATGATGCAATGGAAATTTGGTCTACACAAGTGTCTATCGCCACTGAAACCGTTACTAAAAAAGGATTAGAAGCAAAGAATATAGCCGCAATAGGGATCACGAATCAACGTGAAACCGTTGTTGTTTGGGATAAAAAAACAGGAAAACCCGTTTATAATGCCATCGTCTGGCAAGACAAAAGAACTGCCGAATATTGCGACCTTTTAAAAAATGAAGGGAAATCTCAATGGATACGCGAAAAAACGGGTCTCGTAATTGATGCTTATTTCTCTGGCACAAAAGTCAAATGGATATTAGACAATGTTGAAGGAGTAAGGGAAAGAGCCGAGGCTGGCGATTTAATCATGGGAACAATAGATGCCTGGCTCATTTGGAATATGACTAAAGGTGAATTACATGTGACTGATGTAACCAATGCCTGCAGAACACTTTTATTTAATATCAACACGCTGGAATGGGATGATGAGCTTTTAGAATTATTTACTATTCCTGGAAGCATGTTGCCAAAAGTAAAACAGTCAAGTGAAGTTTACGGACATACTGCTCCGGGATTGTTTGCCACCAGAATTAAAATTTCCGGAATAGCCGGGGATCAGCAGGCCGCATTATTTGGGCAGATGTGCACAAAAAAAGGTATGGTAAAAAATACATATGGTACCGGATGTTTTATGTTAATGAACATTGGCGATAAACCAATAGTATCTAAAAACAATCTTCTTACTTCGGTAGCCTGGCAAATAAATGGTAAAACTGAGTACGTCCTTGAAGGAAGTATATTTATTGCCGGGGCTGTAGTGCAGTGGCTTAGAGATAGTCTTAAAATCATTAAAACATCTAAAGAAGTGGAACAACTGGCGGGTTCTGTCGAGGATTCCGGTGGGGTATATTTTGTCCCTGCTTTTGCAGGTTTGGGAGCTCCACACTGGAATCAACATGCACAAGGCACCATATTTGGTCTGACCCGCGGAAGTACAGATGCGCATATTGCCAGGGCTGCCCTGGAGTCTATTGCCTTCCAGACTATGGATATTTTAAAGGCTATGGAAGCAGATTCGGGGATATCTATTAAGGAGTTACGGGTAGATGGAGGTGCAACAGTCAACAATTTGCTTATGCAATTTCAGGCAGATGTATTAAATACAGTAACTGTAAGGCCTAAAATAGTAGAAACTACGGTGATGGGCGCTGCCTTCCTCGCTGGACTGGCAATAGGTTACTGGGATAATCTGGAACAAATTCAGGAGATTTGGCAAACCGATGTACATTTTAACCCAACAACAGACCGGGTTTCAATAAACAAACAGATTGATGGCTGGTACAAAGCCATTGAAGCTTTAGAATTTTGGGCAAAATAGGTAAAAACTAATATTATATATGACACCATTTATCGCTGAAATAATAGGTACATTTCTGTTAGTCCTACTTGGATGCGGAGTCACCGCCAATGTAGTGCTAAAAGATACTAAAGGACACAATGGCGGATGGATCGTAATTACAACCGGTTGGGCCTTAGGAGTTTATGTAGGTGTAGTTGTTGCTGCTCCATATAGCGGAGCGCATATAAATCCGGCTGTTAGCATAAGTTTGGCCGCTGCCGGAGAGTTTCCCTGGGATATGGTCCCCTCCTACTTGCTGGCTCAATTTCTGGGAGCTATGCTGGGTGCTACATTAGTATGGCTGATTTACATAGACCATTTTGACCGAACTGAGGAACAAGGTTTAAAACTTGTAGTGTTTAGCACCAGTCCGGCTATCAAAAATACTTTTGCAAACCTACTGGTGGAAATTACGGGGACATTTGTTCTGGTATTTGCAGTTCTCTTTTTTACGGACGCCACTATTGTGGAGTCAGACACTGTAATTGGTTTGGGTTCTCTTGGGGCTATTCCAGTTGCCTTTGTCGTTTGGGGAATTGGACTATCTCTGGGTGGCACTACAGGTTATGCAATTAACCCTGCAAGGGATCTGGGGCCAAGAATTATGCACGCCCTCTTACCTATAAAAAATAAAGGTATAAATGACTGGTCCTATTCATGGATTCCGGTAGTTGGACCCATATTGGGAGGAGTACTTGCGGCTTTTCTTTACCTGGCATTTCCGCTGGTTTAATTAACGTCTTCTATAAAGACTTAGAAATCGCCTGAGCAGCGATATAAGCACCGGTCCATGCATTTTGAAAATTAAAGCCTCCGGTAACTGCATCTATATTTAATACCTCACCAGCAAAATAACAGCCAGGAAGTATTTTACTCTCAAAAGTCTTAAAATTTACCTCTTTCAGATCCACACCGCCGGCTGTTACAAATTCTTCCTTAAATGTACTCTTACCTTCTACATTGAATTCTGAAGCCGTTATAAATTGCCCGAGCCTGTCAAGCTGCTTCCCGGAAACATCAGCCCATTTTAAATCTTTGGCTATATCCGATGCAATTACCAATTTGCCCCACAATCTTGCCGGGATATCAATAGCTTTCGTTTTGTAAATGGTCTTCTTAGGATCGACCTGTTTTATCTCATTAAAAAGAGATAAAAGCCCCTGTTTATGATAATCGGGCATCCAATTTATCCTAACCCTAAACCTGTAGTTGTATTCATTCAATAATCTTGCAGCCCTGGCTGAGAGTTTTAAGACAACCGGGCCACTCAGACCCCAATGGGTAATAAGTAAAGGCCCTTCTGAAATCAAATTTGAAGCACCCCTTTTTATGCTTTTAAATTTGGAATTGATCTCTTTCCCCAGCATCTGCCTGGGTAAAATCTCAATCCTGGCATGAGTACTCAGCCCCGGTATTCCCGAAATTCTGTTATCATTAATATTAAATGTAAATAAAGAAGGTACAGGTGCCACAATGTTATGTCCGAGGTGTTCTAACAAATTCCATATTTTAGTACTGCTCCCGGTTGTAAGTACAATTCTTTTTGACTGATAAACCTTTTTAACTGATTGTACTTGCCATGAAGTTTCTTTACCAGATTTTGTGTCTTTTAGTGACAGTATATTAATAACTGAGCTACTCTTGAGGAGAGTAATACCGTATTTCTGAATTTCACCAAGAAAACAGTCAATAATGGTCTGGGAGGAGTTACTTGCTGGGAACATTCTCCCATCCGATTCTGTTTTTATATGTATTCCGCGTTTCTCAAAAAACTGTATGGTATCAGCTGTAGAATAAATGTGAAACGGGCCAAGAAGTTCTTTTTCGCCCCTGGGGTAATTTTTTACCAATGAAGCAGGTTCAAATTCTGCATGGGTAACATTACAACGGCCGCCACCTGATACCTTAACTTTTGACAGCACCTCTTTTCCACGCTCCAGAATTGCTATTTTTAATTTAGGATTTGCTTCTGCAATATGAATAGCGCAATAAAACCCTGCAGCACCTCCCCCTATTACAATAACATCAAACATTAGTTGACCCGCTCTGGATAGTTAGTGAAAATACCATCAACACCCAATTCTCTCATATTTGAAATTTGCTCTTTATCATTTACAGTCCAGGTAAAAATTTTAAAACCCTGACTTTTAATTTCTGAAACATTTTCCTGGGTTAAACTGAGGTAATTGGGGTTTATAGCCACTGCATTTAGATCATTGGCAATGCTTATGGCCTCCAAAGGATTGTCCTCTGTTAGAACCGCAATATCTATATCCTTATTAATACTGCGCATGTTTTCTAACTCCAACCAATTAAAACTGGAGATCAGAAAATCTTCCAAACCCCAGCCTTCGTTCTCCATATAGGTATTGATAATGTGAATTACACCTTCAGATGTGCCGGGTCCTTTTAGTTCAATATTCAAGGGCACTTTATGATTTATTACATCTAAAACTTCGCTTAACAGAGGGATTTTATGATTACCCTCAACGGTCAAATTTTTAAGGGCTTCTAAATCCAAACTTTCAATATCACCGCTGCCATTTGTTAAACGGTCAATTTTCTCGTCGTGAAAGACAACTATTTCACCGCTTTTTATTTTAAAAACATCTATTTCTATCATATCCACATTCAGATCTAATGCTATCTGAATGGAGGCAAGGGTATTTTCTGTCTCGTGTCCCATCGCACCCCTGTGCCCTATGGTAAATAGGGTGTTACTTTTCTCGCTGCAACTCATAAAAAAAAGTATAAGTATAACTGGTATAAATCTTCTCATCAAATTGAACCTTTATTTGCTCAAAAGTACAACATGATATGTAGAATAATCTAAATATGTATGTCTATTAAAAATAGGATGATTTAACTTTATATCGATAAATCCCATATCGTATTGACTAGACATTTTAACAAGTTTTTGGCCTTAAGCCCGCAATGGCCCATGGCTTACCTCAATTCTAATAATTTAATCGGAAAGTTTAAATATAAAAGATTCTAATGGATCAATCTCCACAGTTAATCTACCTATTCCATCACTAACATTTAGCACTTGTTTTGTTTTACCATAGAGGGCTTCCGTCATCTTATACGAGCCTGCTTTCAATTCCCATTCCCCAATTATTTCCTGTGGGATTTTTAATTCAAAAGAATAGGATTGGTCTGCATCAAAATTAGCAATGATAACAAGCTTCTCGTTTTCAGACCATCTCACAAATGAAAGTACCCTATAGTTATAATTCTCAGTATGCTCTTTGTTGTAATAATGTATATCAGCGTACTTGCCCATTAATGCCTCACTTCCAATTGTAAAATTTAGTAACCGTTTGTAAAAGTCCCGGAGTGATTTTTCTTCAGGCAGTAATTCACCTCCATCAAACTTTTTATTGTTTAACCACCTCTGATGATGAGGAACTCCAATATAATCGAATATGGATGTTCGGGTGGGACTGCCAAAGCCCGCCTGCTCTCTTCCCGGTTCCCCTACTTCCTGACCAAAATAGATCATAGTTGGTGAAGTACTTATAGTGGCTGATACTACCATAGCGGGTTTACCCTTTTCTGCACTACCTGCAAAATCCGGACTCGCAATTCTTTGTTCATCGTGATTCTCAAGAAAATGCAACATCTGATGTTCAATATCCTGCATTCCTTTTTGCACTATGGGTATATGGTCTGTCCATCCATGACCCTGCATGATGTGCTTAAGACTATCGTAGAATTCGACCTTGTCATATAAGTAATCCATTTTGCCTTTATGAATATAAGTGCGGTATAAATCCGGATTATAAACCTCAGCCACAAGAAAAGCATCCGGATTTTTCATTTTAATATTGGAGTTCAAATAGCTCCAGAATTCCACAGGTACCATTTCAGCCATATCAAAACGGAATCCATCCACACCCATCTCCAGCCAATACAAGGCAATATCTTTAAACTTTATCCATGAATCCGGGATCTCCTTATCAGACCAATATGCATAGTGAGCTTTATAATCCTTTTGAGTATATTCTTCAGGTAAGGTTTCAAAATCATACGAGCCATCCGGCCGAACCCCATAATTAATCTTCACAGTTTCATACCAATCGTTCATGTTCGGTTGAGCCAGACGCGAACCATTTCCTGTCCATTTTGCAGGATTTTCATCAAATTTGCCATCTGCCAATGGGTGTTTTTCACCTCCCAGAGGTAAGTAACCGTTTTGCCATGCCGGTACTTTAAAGGATTCTTCCGTTATATAATAATAATTATTATCCTTTTGGTATTCCATTGTAGTATCGTCCTTTGCCCCAAATGGCTCTTTTCCCTTCGGTGTTGACCCACCTTCATATTTTCGCGCAACATGATTCGGAACTATGTCTATTAATAGTTTTAAACCGGCTTTGTGTGTTCGCTCTATCAAGGATTTAAATTCCTCCAATCTATTAATGGGGTCATCTGCCAGGTCAGGATTAACGTTGTAATAATCTTTAACTGCATAGGGAGATCCCGCTCTGCCCTTCACGACATCAGGGTCATCATTGGTAATATTGTATGTGGTATAATCTGTCACCACCGCATGATGGGGCACCCCGGTATACCATATATGAGTTATTCCAAGATCTTTGATCTCCAGTAAAGCCTTATCTGTAAAATCAGAAAATTTACCAACCCCATTTTCCTGGATAGTCCCCCATGGTTTATTTGTAGTGTTTGTATTGCCAAATAAGCGTGGAAATACCTGATAAACTACTTTTTTATTTGATGGATTTAAGCTCTTCATTTTTTTAATATTTATCCGTTCTTTTTCCTCAGCACACCCTAATATGAAAACAAAGCAACTTAATATAACCAATACGATCCTTTGCATGTTAATTAGATTTTTTGCTGAATATTAGTACTCCGTTATCTTTTAATTGCAAATCGTTTTTCAATATAACTTCTTCAGAGGTAAGTATATTTTTAAATCTATTACCAATAAGATTCATTTCATTAAAACGCTCCAGGTTTAAGGTATATGGTTTCTCGTTTTTATTTAGTATCAGCATAACTTTTTCATGCTCATTCTGCCTAAAAATGACATAAACCCCATCCTTTGGAGCAAAATGAGTGGTTTTGCCCATATGAATTGCCGTACTTCCTTTTCGATAGTTCAGTAATTTTCTTGTAAACTCCTGCATTTTTTTCTCTGCTCTTTTAAGGCCCTCACCTATAAAAGCGTTGACACTGTCGTTTTCCCATCCCCCCGGAAAATCAGACCTGATAAGACCATCGTCTCCGGGATTATTACTATTACTGAGTAAAACTTCAGTTCCATAATAAATTTGAGGTATGCGGGGAGCGAAGATTATAAATGCCAGTGCCATTTTGGTTTTAATAAAATCTTCATTCAACTGCGTAAAAAGACGATCCATGTCATGATTATCTCCAAAAAATAAAATCGAAGAAGGATCGTGATATGCAAAATCATTGGCAAGTCCTTCATACAATTTTACCAATCCGGAATCCGAATTCTCTTCCTCATTTAGTGCTTCAATTAATGTACGCTGTAATGGAAAATCCATTGTTGTTTTTAGGTTAGATTCGTAACCATCAGAATTGGTTACTCCCTGTTGCCAATAGCGAACCAAAAGTGGGTTATAAGTCCATTCCTCTCCAACTATATTGAAATTTGGATATTCGTGCATTATACTACCGGCCCATCTGGACATAAATTCCTTATCGGGATAAGGATAGGTATCCTGCCTGATACCCCCTAGTTTCAAAGTCTCTATCCACCAAATACTATTCTGAATAATATAGTTGGCCATAAAAGGATTATTTTGGTTTAAATCCGGCATTGAGGGTACAAACCATCCATTATTCATTAGATCTTTATCGGCTTTTGAAGCGTAAAGATCCTGATTTACCGTTCGTCGGTGGTTCGTAACCTTCACTTCTGCTCCTTCCTCATAATCAGATTGAAAATTTACCCAATCCTGAAACGGTAAATCTGACATCCACCAATGATTAGCTCCGCAATGATTGGCAACCTGGTCCATGATTAATTTTATTCCATTTTCCGTTGCTTTCTCTGAGAGCATAATATAGTCCTTCAGATTTCCGAAGCGTGGATCTACCTTGTAAAAATCAGTCATTGCATAGCCATGGTAAGAAGACTGCGGCATATCGTTAATCAATAAAGGAGTGGGCCATATGGCAGTAAACCCCATAGAAGCTATATAGTCTAAATGATTAATAATTCCTTGAATGTCCCCTCCGTGACGAGCATAATCATCTTTCCTGTTGATCGTTTTTTCAAGAAGTCCAGGGACAATATTTATTTCAGGGTCACCATTGGCAAAACGGTCCGGAGTAATTAAATAGATTACATCTGAAGAATCAAAACCCAAAAATTCCTCAGATTGTCTTTCCCTTTTATTCAAAGGATATGAATAGTAGATTTCATTTCCACCTTCAGTAGTGAGCAAAATTTGCATTAGACCGGGCGAAGTATCTGCACCAATAGTAATATCCAAGAATAAATAATTAGGGCTTTCAGCCTTGTGGTAGGCTTCCAGGCTAACTCCATTATATAGAATTGACGGGGTGGTTGCTCCAATTCCCTTACCTTTTAACATTAGCTGTAATCTGGCATTCTTGAACCCAAGCCACCAATTAGGAGGCTCAACCCTATCTATCTGAGCAGATGAAAAAGATACCATCAAAAAGAGCATTCCAGTTAAAACAATTGATTTTACTAACCATCCAATTTTCATCATGGGTTAATTTCTTGCCATATACAATCTGAGTAATATTATTCATTAAGGTAAAAAATGATCAATCCGGATCTTTTAGGTATTTGGTTCAATAGTTTCCTGAGATGGATTTAACAGAACCCTTTTGTCATTTACCCTTATAGTCATCTCAGCAGTCCCATCGTGTTCAAAACTTGTCTGATGTTCTGTAACATTAACCTTAATAATACGATTTCTGAAATTTACTTTAAATGAATACGATTTCCATTGTTTCGGAATTTTAGGTGCAAAAGACAGTTTATCATCTTTCATCCGCATACCTCCAAACCCCTCTACAATACTCATCCATGTTCCTGCCATTGAAGTGATATGTAACCCTTCTTCAACCTCTTTGTTATAATCATCCAGATCCAGTCTTGAAGTACGTAAATAAAACTGGTATGCCTGCTCCATCCTGCCTAATTTCGCTGCCTGAATGCTATGTACGCATGGTGACAAAGACGATTCATGGACCGTAAACGGTTCATAGAAATCAAAATGCCTTTCAAGTTCTTCTACGCTGAAATTGTCTTCAAATAAATAAAACCCTTGTAAGGTATCTGCTTGTTTTATATATGGTGAACGTAAAATCCTGTCCCAGCTCCATTTTTGATTAATTGGTCTTTGGGAAACATCCAGATCTTCGACTGTGATAAGTTCTTTGTCCAGGAATCCATCTTGTTGAAGGTAAATTTGCAATTCGTCTGAAAAGGGAAAGTGCAAATTTTGTGCAATCTCTTCCCACTTATCGGTTTCTGTTTCAGTGAGTGAAGTGCGTCCAATGATCCTGGTATAGTCTTCTTTATACCCTTCTTTTACCTTTTGCAGCTGTTCCAGTGTATATTCCATACACCATTTTGCAAGATAATTCGTATACCAATTATTATTGACGTTGTTTTCGTATTCGTTGGGCCCTGTCACCCCAAGTATTACAAACTTGTTTTTGTCTTTGGAAAATGTAGCCCTTTGTCCCCAGAAACGAGAAATACCTATTAATACTTCGAGACCCATATCAGGAATATATGAATAGTCTCCTGTAAATCGGTAATAGTTGTATATGGCAAATGCAATTGCACCATTACGGTGGATTTCTTCAAAAGTAATCTCCCATTCATTATGGCATTCTTCCCCGTTCATTGTTACCATAGGGTATAAGGCTGCTCCATTAACAAAACCTAATTTCTGGGCATTCTCAATGGCCTTTTCCAGGTGATTATATCTATACTGCAGTAGATTCCTGGCCACAAGATGATCTTTGGTTGCCATATAAAAAGGAATACAATAGGCTTCAGTATCCCAATAGGTACTGCCTCCATACTTCTCTCCGGTAAATCCTTTTGGGCCGATATTTAGTCTGGAATCCGTACCTAAATAAGTTTGATTCAAGTGAAATATATTAAATCTAATGCCTTGCTGAGCTTTTACATCACCCTGAATGTTTATGTCGCTCATCTCCCAAATTTTAGCCCAGGTGGATATTTGTTTTTCCAATAATTTATCAAACCCAATAGAAGTAGCAGATTTAAGGGTCTTTTTTGCGGCATTCACCAATTCATCCGGCTGATGATCCCTGGAAACAGTATAACCTCCATATTTATAAAAAGTGACTTCTTCACCCTGTTTTGCCGTATGAATATATTCATGTCCAACAGATAATTCTTTGATTTCTTCGGAAACATCAACAGGTACTTCAGTTCCATTAGCAGTTAATTGGCATTCCATAAAAGTACAAACCTCAAAATGAGTTTTCATGGTATGAGCTTCTATAAAGGCCTGTTCTCCTTCTGAACTAACTTTAGTAACGTTCCAGAATTTATCGTCCCAATTGCTGTCCTCATTGGTAATACCACTATCCAAATAGGGAACAAAGCGAATAGACGCATTTCTATCTACTGGTGTAATTTTATACTTTATGGCCCCTACTTCATCAATATCCAGGCTTAAAAACCGAACTACTTCAACATCAACTGTAATAGTATTGGGTAAAGTAGCCGTGAAGTTTCTTTTATACCAACCCCCCTTCATATTGAGTTCTCGCCTGAAACTGCTAATATTAGTACAAGTATTCAGATCTAAAGGCTCTTCATCAACAAAGATGTTGATCCCAATCCAGTTAGGTGCATTTAAGACTTTGGCAAAATATTCGGGGTAACCATTCTTCCACCAACCTACCCTGGTTTTATCCGGGTAGTAAACCCCTGCAATATAGCTCCCTTGGAAAGTGGGACCAGAGTACTGTTCCTCAAAATTTGCACGCTGCCCCATGGCACCATTTCCAATACTAAAGAGGCTCTCAGAAGATTTTACGTTGTCCTTATTAAATCCTTCTTCAATTATTGACCATTCGTCTGCTATGATATATTCTTTATTCATATTCTAAGGTGTTATAATCTGTATCTAAGAAATGATTAAAATAGGCAAATAAGTATAATTTGCAGGATATATACCCTAATTTTTGTTCATTAGTACTAAAATCAGGTCATTTAAAAACTCAAGATCTATTTCAGTGAAGTTATTAAAACCGTAGTTGGCATCAGACAAAATTTTCACATCTCCAATTCCTATACTCTCCATTCCGGCGGCATTGGCAGCCTCTATTCCGGCAAGTGCATCCTCAAAAACCACGCAATTTACTGGTTCTACGCCTAATTTTTTTGCGGCTATCAAAAAAACCTCCGGATCCGGTTTAGCTTTGCTTACCTGAGTACCATCTACAATAGCATCAAAATAGGGCATTAACGCAACCTTTTTCAAAATTGAAACAGCATTTTTACTTGCAGAACCAAGTGCCATTGGAATTCCTTTCTCTTTAAGGTATCCCAGCACTTTGGTCACATCGGGAAGTATTTCACTTTCGTCCATTTTGGAAATATATTTCAGATAGTCCTCATTTTTTTCCTGTAACCATAGGTCGAACTGTTCTTTTGTAACGGAGATATTCCCCATTTCCAATAAAAGTTCGAGACATCTTATACGGCTAACCCCTTTGAATTTCTCATTGTCCTCTTCGGTAAAATCAATACCCAGTTCATCGGCCAGATTTTTCCAGGCCAGATAATGGTATTTTGCAGTATCAACAATTACTCCGTCTAAATCGAATATGAATCCGGTTTTCTTCATAATACTATATGTGTAATTAATTAATTGTTGATTCTCTTTCAATCAGCGTAGATTCTATAACTTCAGTCCTAAAAGTTTCTTCTTCTAATTCCTTTTCATCATCTCTCTCTATCCTCTCAATAAGCATTCTGGCAGCAATTGCTCCCATTCGTTCTCCATGTTGCGCAACCGATGTAAGTGCAGGCGTAGCCAGTTTAGACAGAATCCCATCTGTAAAACCAATAAAGGCCACGTCTTCCGGAATTTTTATTCCATTTTTCTGTGCTATTCTCATAGATCTAACCGCAAAAATTTCATTAACACATAAGACTGCATCCATCTTAGTTGAAGCAAAGAATGCTTCGCTCTTTGTTTCTTCTTCGAATTGATAAGGCAAACGCAAAATTAAACTTTCATCCAGCTCCAGCTTGTGGTCTTTCAAAGCCTTGTAATAGCCTTGAGTTCTTTTCTCGCTTACATTCAAATAACTTTCTGTTGTAACTAGTGCTATTCGTTTTCTGCCATTGTCTATAAGTTTTTTTACAGCCATATAGGAAGCTTCAAAGTCGTTAATAACAACCTTGTCACAAATTACCTCGTCTGTAATCCTATCAAAAAGGACCAGGGGCATACCCTGATCAATTATTTCCTTCAAATGATGGAAATCATTTTTGAGCTGCGTTTCTGCGGATAAGGCCATAATGAAACCATCAATACTACCATTTGCCAATAATTCCATATTTATAACTTCTTTCTCGAATGATTCATCCGATACACATACAATCACATTATATCCCCTGGCATCCGAAAATTGCTCTATCCCTCTAAAAACAGTAGTAAAAAAGTGATGAACTATATCAGGTATGATAACACCTATATTTTTGGTGCGCCTATTTTTAAGGCTAATAGCAATATTGTTAGGTTTGTAGTGGTAAAGCTTAGCAAAGGCCTGAATTTTTTCCGTTGTGTCCCGGCTTATTTCCCGACTATTTTTTAGCGCCTTTGATACTGTTGAAATCGATACTTCCAATTCCCTGGCAATTTGTTTAAGAGTAATCTTTTTTTTCAATTCTTAAAGAATAAAAGTGGCCCAAATGTTAAAACAACTAAAACTAGACATCCTATAAATGTATTCTTTTTTTAACATATGAAAATGCTAATAACCATATAAAATAATATCTTTATAAGACTATAGAATAAAAAATATTATATTTGCTACGTTTTTAACAAAGATTGAACCAATAAAAAAAGGATAATATAATTTTGCCAACCCTATATTATCAGAATCACACTTTACAAAAGTTATTAACACGAAACCGTTTTCGTAGTTAATAAGTATTAATAAGAGTAAGATATTAACATATTTTTTACATAGGTTTAACCTTTGGCACAAATAATTAACTAAACTCAAAATTAACTTTTTATGAAGATTACGCTACTAAAGAGCTTTTTATTGGTTGGAGCTATTTTAAGCTTCGGTCTTGCAAAAGCGCAGGAAATATCGGGTACAGTTTTTGATGAAAATGGTCCTTTACCAGGGGCTAGTGTTGTTGTAAAAGGAACTACCAACGGTACACAGACAGACTTTGATGGTAACTTTACATTAAACAATGTGGAAAGCGATGCCGTACTCGTTGTTAGTTATATTGGCTACAGTACTCAGGAAGTCGATGTAAATGAAAGAACTAACGTCGATATAATATTAAGAGAAGATGCGCAGGCATTGGATGAAGTAGTAATTATCGGTTATGGTACTACTACGGTTAAAGATGCAACCGGTGCAGTTTCGGCAATTAAATCAGAAGATTTTAATGGTGGTATTATTGCTTCTCCAGAGCAACTGATCCAGGGTAAAACCTCCGGGGTTCAGATATCCCAGGCCAGCGGTGAGCCTGGTGCAGGGGTACAAATAAGGATCAGGGGTGCCAACTCCATTCGGTCCAACAATAGTCCGCTGTTTGTTGTGGATGGTATACCGCTATCAGCAGAATCTACCACTCCGGGTGGAGGAGACGTGCAAGGTGGCGAAAATGCTTCTAAGAACCCTTTAAATTTTATTAACCCTGCTGACATTGAGAGTATCTCTATTTTAAAAGATGCCTCAGCCACAGCAATTTATGGGTCCAGGGGAGCCAATGGGGTAGTAATTGTAACCACAAAAACTGGTAAATCCGGACAAGGTGGCACTTGGGAATTTGATCAAACGCTTAGTTTTGCTACTCCCAGGGAAAATTTTGACCTATATGACGGACCAGCATTTTTGGCGAAACAAGCAGAGTTACGATCACAGGCAATTGCGGATGGTTTAGATTATGGTGCCAATACAGATTGGCAGAAAGTTATAACCAGAACGTCGGCTTCTCCGGTTTCAAACTTATCATATTCCAATAATTATGGTAGTGGTAATATAAGAGCTACTTTTGGTTATGGTAAACAATTTGGGGTTCTTCAAAATTCTTCTCAGGAAAGAATTACGGGAAGGGTAAATGTTAATCAGCGTTTTGTTGATGACAGGTTAAAATTTTCCCTGCAAGCTTCACTTTCACGGGTAAATGATGAAGCTCCTCCTGTAAGTGGTGCTTCCGGTGCCAGTGGTAACGTAATTGGTGCCGCCTATGCAGCCAATCCTACCTGGCCCGATGATCCTAGTTTTCAGATTCCAGGTAACCAGTTAAACCCGGCCAACTATTTGGCTAATTTTCAACAGAAGACCAATACTGATAGGTTTCTGATCAATCTTTCGGCAGGATATGATATTCTTGTAGACAGGAATGGTAACGATTTAAACGCCAAGGTAGCTGTTGGTTATGACAGGTCCGATGCTAATGTCAGGGCAACTTTTGCACCTGCTATTAATAATCTGGATCGGGTTAGCGGTAATGGACAATCTTCATACAATACATTGGAGGCTTCCAGTAAATTGCTTGAAGCAACAGTAAATTGGAAGAAGGGTTGGACTAATTCTAATTTAGATGTCATTGTAGGATTTACATACCAGGATTTCCGCAGGCAAGGAATCAACTCTCAGGGTTGGGGTTCATCTAACCCTTACCTGGACCAAATGGGTCGTGACTTAAAGGAAACTATTCGCAGTGCTGCAGCTAGTATTTCAGGTTCCTTCCAGCAATTTGGATACGATCCTAATGGCAGTTTTGTTAACAGCCTAATTCCATTTGACGATGCAGGGGTACTTAGCCCGGATATTACAAAAAGATATGTTTCAGCCTGGGGGAATACCTTCGACAATACGGATGAATTACAATCATACTTTGCAAGGGCTAATTACACACTGCATAATAAATATTTGTTTACTGCCACATTCAGGGCAGACGGATCATCTAAGTTTTCACCCGATAACCAATATGGATATTTCCCTTCAGGGGCCTTTGCGTGGAAAGTTAATGAAGAGGATTTCATTGGCGACAAAATTTCTACCTTAAAACTGAGGTTAAGTGGAGGTATAACAGGTAACCAGGATGGTCTTGGTTATGCGCAGTATGTTAAAAGACAGCGCTTCGCAGATCCAAGCATTAATAATGATGGTAGTATTAACAGACCGGGGCTGGAAACCATTGCAGTTCAAAATCCAGATCTAAAATGGGAACAGACTCTTGATTATAATGTTGGGTTTGATTTTGGTATCAACTTTGACCGTTTTACGGCGTCACTTGACCTTTATAGAAAAGAAACCACCGATCTTTTGTTTAAACAAGCGGCGGCAGCACCAGCTTTTGATCCTTTTGTTTTTAAAAATCTGTCGGATGGTAAATTAATCAACCAAGGGGTAGAATTGGCACTGGGTTATGATTTTATACAAAACGACAAAATAACATTTTCCGGAGCCTTTAATATCTCCTACAATGACAATAAAGTTTCCGGTTTGAACGGTACAACGGCAGATTTATCTCCTATTAGGGGTCCCGGACTTTCTAATGCGTTTGCACAGCGCTTGGGTGAGGGAATATCCATCTTTTCCTATTATATGGCAACCTATTCTGAGGATGCCAGTGGAAATCCTGACTTTAATCCAGATGTCAAAGATTTTGTAGGCGAGGATGCCGTACCTGATGTCACTTCAGGGCTTACCCTTAATCTAAAAGCAGACAGATGGGATGCCAATATTTTCTTTGCAGGACAATTTGGGTTTTCTATTTACAACAATACAAGAAATGCCTTCTTAAACAGGCCCACCTTTTTAACCTCAAGAAATGTAGATCCCACAGGTATAGATCTCTTAACACAGGAAGTATCTACCTTATATTTGGAAAAAGGAGATTTTGTTAGGTTGCAAAACGCAACCGTTGGCTATACTGTGCCTCTTAGTGAAGAAGGTACATTTAAGAACCTAAGGTTTTCTTTAACCGGACAGAATTTATTACTGTTTACAGGTTATTCTGGCCTGGATCCCGAAGTAAATGCTAATACAGGTGATATTGGAGGTTCCGGAATTCCAAGTCAGGGAATTGACTATACAACATTCCCGCGACCATTAACGGTTACTTTAGGAATAAATGCTAAATTTTAATTTAAAAAAAACTGCGATGATTAATTATTTAAAAACTAAATTTAAAACTACATTATTTTCGTTTGTAGCTTTAGCGCTACTTTTTTCGTGCACCGATCTGGAAATCGAGGAAACCGATTCTTTACTTGCACCAAACTTTGAGGGTATTGCAACGGCCGAAGAAGCCGCAAGTTCTGTTACCGCCATGTATAATGCTATTAATGGCATGATTAATACCCAAGAAGGTTTATATGCCCTAACTGTGGTTACAACAGATGAACAATTGATTCCTACAAGAGGATCTGACTGGGGAGATAATGGAATTTGGAGACAATTGCACCAGCATTCATGGACGCCTGATCATAAATTCATTTTGGACACATGGAATGCATGGAATGAGTTACAACTAACTGCCAGTGAAGTATTAGACAGCAGGTCTGCTTCTTCCCCTGATTCGAGGGCAACTGCTGCTTTCTTCAGAGGTTTGGCAGTATTTATAATATTAGACAATTTTGGACAAGTGCCTTTTAGGAATACAGAGGATCCTCCTTTGCAGGACCCTGCGGTTCTTACCGGTGAAGATGCTGTAGCTCAAATAGTTTCCGATTTGGAGGCGGCTATTGCAGGACTTCCGGCTACCGGGCCATCAGGTGCAGAGAATGTTAATGTTTCCAAAGCTGCTGCCAGATACATATTGGCCAAAGTTCATTTGAACAGGCATATTTACAACGGCTCCGGAAGCCCCGATGCTTCTGATATGGCTAAGGTGATTTCCCTGGTAGATGAAATAGCCGCCGATGGTTATGCCTTGCATTCAGGTTTTTTCGATATTTTTAGAGAAACCACAGATAGTGAAACCATTTGGTGGATCAAAACTAGTATAGGTCAACGAGTTTGGAATACTCTGCATTATAATAATATTACACCGGAACAATCTGGAGGATGGAATGGTTTTGCTACGCTTTCCGAATTTTATGATTTGTTTGAAGGCCCTGCAAGCAATGTTGTAGGAGGCGACCAGGAAGAAAGAAGAGGTGGTGTGCCACTTCAAGGAGCACCTGCCGGCGAAGATGGCACCATTGATTCTGACGGTGATGGTATTGCAGATGGCACGAACATTGGTTTTGGTTTCCTTTTAGGTCAACAATATGACCCGGACGGGACCCCAATTGTATTCGGTGGAACTAATTTGGATTTTACAAGAGAATTTTTCAACGCAGCAACAGGCGCGCCCGACCTAAATGATAATAGTCAGGTAACAGGGATTAGGGTACTCAAATATGGCCCTCGATATGGTGCCTTTGTAGAGCATAATATTTTCTTAAGATATTCGGATGCCCATTTAATGAAAGCAGAGGCAGTCATGAGAAGTGGAGGAAACGCTACTGCTTTGGTTAACGAACTTCGAGTTTTACGAAATGCTACTCCTCTAGGTAGTGTCTCAGATCAAGATATGATAGATGAAAGAGGAAGGGAGCTTTATAATGAGTTTTGGAGACGTCAAGACTTAATTAGATTTGGCACATACACCCGCGATTGGGAATTTAAAGCCCCTGATGCTATTGGTAATCCAGATCGCGAGCTATTCCCTATTCCTGCGACTCAAGTTATTCTTAACCCTAATCTGGTTCAGAATCCCGGATATTAAAAATTTATTTTTAATATATTTTTAAAAAACCCTGATCATATAGATCAGGGTTTTTTATTTTTGGTTACTTGGCATAAAACAATATATTACCTAATCATAAACCAATTAAAAAGTATGTACACCTTAGGCTATGACCTTGGAAGTTCTTCAATAAAAGTAGCCTTAGTGGAACTAGCCTCTGGTAAAAGCCTGGCCGTAATAGGTGAACCTAAAAAGGAAATGAGTATGCTTTCCGTTAAAAAAGGATGGGCAGAACAAGATCCTGATGATTGGTGGGCGCATCTATGTAATGCCACAAAGCAAATAATTAAAGAAACTAAAGTTCATCCGGGTAAAATAAAAGGAGTTGGCATATCTTACCAAATGCACGGCCTTGTTTTAGTTGATAAGGATGGTATTCCCTTAAGAAAATCAATTATATGGTGCGATGGAAGAGCTGTTGATATTGGCAGGAAAGCATTTGATGAGCTTGGGCACGACAGCTGTGCTCAAAAACTGCTGAATTCCCCGGCTAACTTTACAGCGTCTAAGTTAAAATGGGTTAAGGAAAATGAACCCGATATTTATAAAAACAGTTTTAAAGCCATGCTCCCTGGCGACTATATTGCTTATAAGTTAACTGGAAAAATTAATACCACCATTTCCGGCCTTTCGGAAGGTATATTCTGGGATTTTGAAGAGGAACAAATTAGCAGTTGGCTTTTTGATTATTATGATTTAAATGAAGAGCTTATCCCTGAAATTGTAGCTACTTTTTCAAACCAGGGCCACATTTCTGTAAACGGAGCCAAGGAAACCGGCCTGGCAGAAGGTACCCCTATCCTTTATCGCGCTGGCGATCAACCTAATAATGCCCTTTCACTAAACGTATTTAATCCAGGTGAAGTAGCAGTTTCAGGCGGTACTTCTGGAGTGGTTTATGCTATTACTGACAAGCTCTCTGTTAAAGAATGTTCCCGTGTCAATAATTTTGCCCATGTTAATTATTCGCCCAAGAGCAGACGCATTGGTAAATTATTATGTGTGAATGGTGCTGGAATTATGTACAGATGGCTATTAAATAACTTAAAGGTTGCATCCTACCAGGAAATGAATGAGTTGGCGGCAAATGTACCAATTGGTTCTGAAGGAGTTATTATTTTACCTTTCGGCAATGGTCCGGAGCGCATGTTAGACAATAAAGATTTAGGAGCACAAATGGGAAATATAAACCTAAATATTCATTCCAGGGCACATCTTTGCAGGGCTGCATTAGAGGGTATTGCTTTTTCTTTTGTATATGGTATGGAAATTCTTAAGGCAGATGGTATTAAACCCAAAGTAATCAGGGCAGCTAATGATAATTTATTCAGATCTCCTGTTTTTTCCAATACTATTGCTAGTTTAATAGATCAGGAAATTGAAATTTATAATACTACCGGCGCCATAGGAGCTGCAAGAGCATGCATGTTACATAAAGGTAATTTGGAGACTTTTGGAAGACAAATAATGGACAATGATTATGTTAAGAGTTATTCGCCCCCATCCGATAAAAAGGAATATAAAATGGCTTACAAACTCTGGAAAAACCAATTGGAAATAACATTAAAAGATAATTAAAATGGCACTTATTGGAAACAAGGAGTTTTATTCGGGAATAGAGGAAATACGTTTTGAAGGCAAAGAATCTGATAATCCCCTGGCTTTTAAATACTATAATGCGGATCAGCTTGTGGCGGGTAAAACCATGGGAGACCACTTAAGATTTGCAGTGGCCTACTGGCATACCTTTTGTGGTGTAGGGGCCGATCCTTTTGGTCCGGGTACACAAAATTTTCCCTGGGATAATTATAGTGATCCTATCGATGCGGCAAAAGCCAAGGCCGATGCTGCCTTTGAGTTTATTACAAAAATGGGGTTTAACTATTTCTGCTTTCATGATTTTGATCTGATAAGAGAAGGGAGTTCATTTTCAGAATCTGAAAGGAGACTTTCCGCAATAGTCGACTATATTAAAGAGAAGAAAGCAGCTTCAGGAGTAAAACTTTTATGGGGTACAGCCAATTGTTTTTCTAATCCCAGATATATGAATGGAGCCTCTACTAATCCGGATTTTAACGTATTGGCAAGGGCCGGAGGGCAGATAAAACTTGCCCTGGATGCCACCATGGCTCTCGATGGCGAGAATTATGTTTTTTGGGGAGGACGCGAAGGTTATATGTCTTTGTTAAATACAGACATGAAACGAGAATTGGACCATATGGGCAGATTTTTGGCAACAGCAAGAGATTATGCAAGGCAACAGGGTTTTAAGGGAACATTCTTTATAGAACCAAAGCCAATGGAACCCATGAAACACCAGTATGATTTTGACGCTGCTACGGTAGTTGGATTTCTGCATCAGTACGGATTACAGGACGATTTTAAACTGAATCTTGAAGTCAATCATGCCACCTTGGCAAGTCATACTATGCAACACGAAATGGAAGTTGCTGCCGCCCATGGAATGCTGGGGAGTATTGATGCAAATCGGGGTGATTACCAGAATGGTTGGGACACAGATCAATTTCCTAATAATATTACTGAAGTAACTGAAGCCATGCTCACATTTTTGAAAGCAGGAGGTTTGCAAGGCGGTGGAATTAATTTTGACGCTAAAATAAGACGAAATTCTACTGATCTGGATGACGTATTCCATGCTCATATTGGTGGTGCAGATACCTTTGCCAGGGCACTGCTTATTGCAGACAGGATTATGACTTCTTCCCCTTATATTGATCTGAGAAAAAAGCGTTACCAGTCCTTTGATTCAGGCATAGGAAAGGATTATGAACTTGGGAAATTAGATCTGGATGATCTTTATGACATTGCAAAGTCAAATGGAGAATTAGAATTACAGAGCGGTAAACAAGAGTTGTTTGAAAATATAATAAATCAACACCTCTAGACATAAAGTTAAAAGGCAATAATATTCAAATCAATTTTTTCATTAAAAGAGAATTTGACCTAAATTGAGCAATTAGTACTTATTAAACCAGCAACCAAACTAATTATGACGTCAGCTTTCGGATTTTGGGATTATTTTATTTTTATCGCATATGCCTTCTTAATTTTAGGAGTAGGCTTGTGGGTGTCCAGGGATAAAAAAGGGCATCAGAAGAATGCCGAAGATTATTTCCTTGCCAGTAAATCTTTACCCTGGTGGGCCATTGGAGCCTCCCTGATCGCAGCCAATATTTCTGCTGAACAATTTATCGGGATGTCCGGATCAGGATTTGCGGTAGGATTAGCCATAGCATCCTATGAATGGATGGCGGCAATCACTTTACTTATCGTCGGTAAATTTTTCCTGCCAATTTTTATTGAAAAAGGTCTTTATACGATCCCGGAGTTTGTAGAGCAAAGGTATTCAACAAATTTAAAAACAATCTTGGCAGTTTTCTGGATTGCTCTTTATGTTTTTGTAAACCTTGCATCCGTATTGTATTTAGGCTCACTGGCATTGGAGACCATAATGGGGATTCCTATGGTTTACGGTGTAATTGGGCTGTCCTTATTCGCTTCAGCATATTCCCTTTACGGAGGTCTTTCTGCCGTTGCCTGGACAGATGTGATTCAGGTTATTTTTCTGGTTTTCGGAGGTTTAGTAACGTCGTATTTAGCGTTAAATACAGTCTCCGACGGGCAGGGAGTTATAGAAGGTCTCAAAATAGTTTACGAAACTGTCCCTGAAAAATTTGTAATGATACTGGATAAGTCCAATCCGGAATATGCTAATTTACCTGGATTGGGGGTACTGGTTGGTGGTCTGTGGGTGGCTAACTTATATTATTGGGGTTTTAACCAATATATCATTCAGAGAGCGCTGGCAGCTAAGTCTTTAAGAGAAGCACAAAAGGGAATAATTCTGGCTGCCTTTTTAAAAATAGTAATTCCGGTTATAGTAGTTGTGCCGGGCATTGCAGCATATGTAATGATCCATGATGCCGAGATTATGAATCGTCTTGGAGAAGTCGGGCAGCAAAATCTACCTTCCCTTGAACAAGCAGATAAGGCTTACCCATGGTTATTGCAATTTTTACCAACCGGGCTTAAAGGAGTCGCTTTTGCAGCTTTGGCAGCTGCCATTGTTTCTTCCCTGGCGTCTATGTTAAATTCTACATCCACCATTTTTACCATGGATATTTATAAGCAATATATTAATCCAAATGCCTCTGACAAGAAAACAGTGAATGTGGGTCGTCTTTCAGCAGCCGTAGCACTTGCTATTGCATGTGTCATGGCACCATTATTGGGTGGAATAGATCAGGCATTCCAGTTTATACAGGAATGGACAGGATTGGTAAGTCCCGGAATATTGGCCGTATTTATGTTAGGCTTATTCTGGAAGAAAACAACCAATAGAGGCGCTATAGTTGGTGCATTGGTGTCTATACCTATAGCTTTTTATTTCAAAGTAGCCCCCAGCGGTTGGTCTGATAGTCCTATTTTTGCGGATGTCCCGTTTTTGGACCAGATGGCATACACGGCGCTACTTACGATGCTGGTTATAGTTTTTGTCAGTCTTAATCAAAATAAAGGCGAGGATGATCCAAAAGGCATTCCGCTTACAAAAGGTTTGTTTAATACCAGTGCAAAATTCAATGTTGGGGCCTTTGCGGCGATGATCATTATCGCTACTATTTATGCACTCTTCTGGAATTAATTCTTGTTTGTTATTAAAAATAATTGAAATAAAGGGTTGAATTTAATCAACCCTTTATTATTCCCGTACATACCAATCAATATTAAGTAAACCCGGACAACATTTCAATTTCTGACATTTTGCTTAGAATAGACATTTACTAAAACATTTGCCTCCTGTTTCTCCTGTCTCCGGGGTGAAATTTATAACCATTGAAATCCTTAATTAAGATAGTTTTAAAGTTATGTTAATTGTTGAGGGCAATCATGAAATTTGCTCCCAATTGGATAGGATGGATGCACAACATGGTGTAATTTTGCGAAATGATTAAAAAGATGGTTTTGTAGAGGTTGGGAAACAGAATTTTAATGATGCCGGACAGGCAAAAGATCTTAGGAATAAAATTATAGAGGGAAGTTACAACTGCAACATAACCATTAATAAGGATTCTACTATTAATTAGGAAAAAAACAAGCAGCATACAAAAATGATACTATCAGGATTAAAAAGAATTGCAGGTCTTATACTTTTACTTGCAATTACCATATCGTGTAATTCAGAAAAAGAAAATTATAAGGAAATTAAGAATGTCAATCCTACCCTCTTTACGCTGCTGCCTTCTTCACATACCGGTATAGACTTCCTTAACAAAGTTGAAAACCAAAAAAACTTCAACATTTTTAAGTATAGAAATTTCTACAATGGTGGCGGAGTGTCCATTGGAGATATAAACAATGATGGATTGCCCGATATTTATATGACGGGAAATATGGTCTCCAACAAACTTTACCTCAATAAGGGTGGATTAAAGTTTGAGGACATCTCTGAAAAAGCCGGTGTAAAAGGATCTAAGCCTTGGTCTACCGGAGTTGTTATGGTTGATATTAACCAGGATGGGTTGCTTGATATTTATGTGAGTAACGCGGGTAATATGAAGGGAAATAACCATGATAATGACCTCTATATAAACAACGGTGACCTGACTTTTACAGAAAAAGCAGCTGATTATAACCTGGCCAAAACCGGGTTTTCCACCCAGGCATCTTTTTTTGATTACGATAAAGATGGCGATCTGGACGCATATATCCTTAACAATAGCAACATCCCTGTAAGTAGTTTGGGATATGCAGAGCAAAGAGAAATTAGGGCTCAGGATTGGGAGGGCATCCCGGATATTTTTAAGGGTGTCGGCGACATGCTTTTGAGGAATGATAATGGAAAATTTGTTGATGTTAGTGAAGATGCCGGCATCTATGGCAGCCTGATTGGATTTGGCCTGGGGGTAATGATTACTGATATCAATAAAGACCTCTATCCTGATATCTATGTATCTAATGACTTTTACGAACGGGACTATCTTTACATCAACAATCAGGATGGCACCTTTAAAGAAGATATAAAGAACCGGACTTCCCATCTCTCCTTATCTGCAATGGGTATTGATATTTCAGATATTAATAACGACGGCAATGCAGATATTTTTATTACGGATATGCTTCCGGAGCCGGATCAACGAGTTAAATCGATTATGGAATTTGAAGGTTATAATGTTTATAAATTAAAACAAAGCAAGGATTTTTACCAACAATATATTCAAAACACTTTACAGCTAAACAATGGAAATGGATCCTTTTCAGAAATAGCTTATTTCAGCGGGGTTGATGCAACAGATTGGAGTTGGGCAGGACTTCTTTTTGATATGGATAATGACGGCCTTAGAGATATTTATATTACAAACGGTATTAATCACGATCTTACGGACCTGGATTTTATCGATTTTTTTGCCAATGAAATCATTCAGAATATGGTGCTTACAGGCAAGAAAGAGTCTATAGATTCCATTATCAATAAAATGCCCGTAAGACCTCAGCCAAATTACGCCTATAGAAACAATGGCGATCTTACCTTTTCCAACGCTAATAAAGATTGGGGGTTTGAAATACCTAGTTTATCTAATGGTGCGGCCTATGGAGATCTGGATAATGACGGCGATCTGGATATTGTAGTTAATAATGTTAATATGGAGTCCTTTGTTTATGAAAATAATGCTAATTCGCTCACGGAAAACAACTATATAAAACTACGATTTGAGGGTCAAAAAGAAAATAAATTTGCCGTTGGAACTACGGTTATGCTTTACTATGACAAAAATGTAATCCTCCAGGAATTAGTGCCTTCCCGGGGTTTTCAATCTTCCATGGATCATGTAATGACCATAGGTTTAGGAACTTCCAAAATAATTGATTCCCTGAGAGTCATTTGGCCGGATGATAAAACGGAAAAGTTAGAAGAAATTCCTGCTAATCAATTCCTCACCTTTAAGCATTCCGATGCCATGGAGGTATATACTCCATTAATTAAAGAGAAGAAGCCTTCATTATTAAAAGAAATTCAAAACAATCAACTTATTGCCCATAAAGAAAATGTCTATAATGATTTTGATTACGAGGGGCTTATTTATATGCAACTCTCACAGGAAGGGCCGGCACTGGCTGTAGGCGATATCGATGGCGATGGCAACGAGGATGTCTTTATTGGAGGGGCTAAAAACCAATCTGGGATTGTCTACAAACATAGTGGAAATGGGACGTTAAGAGTTACAAATCAAAACTCGCTAGAAAAAGATGCCGAATATGAAGATACAGCAGCTACTTTTTTTGATGCTGATGGAGATTTAGATTTAGATCTAATTGTAGGTTCAGGTGGCAATCAGGTTGGGGAAGAAAAGAACTATGTGGCTCGTCTTTATTTAAACAACGGCGATGGGTCTTTTGTGAAGTCAGGGGAAAGACTTCCTTCGACTTTCGCTAATATTTCAACCATAGCGCCTTCAGACTATGACAATGATGGTGATACAGATCTTTTTATAGGCTCCAGAAGTGTAGTAGGTACGTATGGAATTGATCCTAAACATTTGTTATTGGAGAATAAGGGTGATGGTACTTTTGAAAATGTAACGGAAAGAAATGCCTATGACCTTAAAGATGCGGGAATGATTACAGACGCAATTTGGGCAGATATAGATGGGGATTCGAAAAAAGACCTGATAACTGTTTCAGATTGGGGGACGCCAAAGATCTTTAAAAATTCGGGCAGACAATTGTCTTTCCAAAATTCGACCCTTGATAGTCTGTCTGGATGGTGGAATGTTGCAGAAGCCGTGGATTTAGATAAAGATGGAGATAACGATCTGATCTTAGGCAATCAGGGAAGTAACCTCCACTATAAGCCCGGTATAGATAGGCCAATGAAAATGTGGATCAATGATTTTGATGATAATGGTACAATTGAACAAATAGTAACCCAGAATATTGATGGCAAGGATTATCCTCACCATCAGAAAAAGGACTTAACCACTCAAATGGTTGCTTTAAAAAAGCAAAACCTGAAGGCCTCAGAATATTCCAAAAAGACCATTGAGGAATTATTTCCTGCAGAAATTTTTGGGAACTCAATCATGAAAGAATCAGTCATCTCAGAATCCATAATTGCCGTTAATGAAGGTAATGGTAATTTTTCTGTTATAAAGCTACCTTCCAGAAGCCAATTGTCGTGTATTTTGGATATTAGCTGTGCCGATGTTAATAATGATGGGAATTTAGACCTGATAATGGGAGGTAATAATTTTGAATTTAAACCTCAGTATTCAAGATTGGATGCTAATTATGGTAATGTTCTGCTTGGTGACGGAGCTTTAGGCTTTGAATGGCAGGACTATGATACCAGTGGTTTTTATATAAGAGATGAGATTAAACAATTGAAGCAGTTTAAAGATAAAACAGGAAAGACCTATTTGATAGTTGCTATCAATGAGAATAAACCTAAGATATTTGCGATCGATGAATAAATACCTCCTCGGAATTTTTGTGGTCTCTTTATCTTTAAGCTGTGGCCCGAAAGAAGGGGAACTGTTTAAAAATCCCCCTCCCAAAGAAACGGCTATAACTTTTGAAAACACATTAACAGAAACGGATGATCTCAATATATTGGATTATCTGTATTTCTTTAATGGAGGTGGTGTTGCTGTAGGAGATATTAACAACGACGGCCTTGCTGACATCTATTTCTCTGGAAATATGGTTAAAAACAAACTGTATCTGAACAAAGGAGGGCTCAAATTTGAAGATATTACAGAACTTGCCCATGTAGAGGGTAATAGCAGTTGGAATACGGGAACTATAATGGGTGATGTTAATGGTGATGGGCTATTGGATATCTATGTATGCGCAATGGTTGGAATTAACGGTTTTAAAGGTTACAATGAACTTTTTATCAATCAGGGAGATAAAACTTTTGTGGAAAGTGCTGAGGCATATGGTCTGGATTTTGACTCCTTCAGTTCTTCAGCCGCATTTTTAGACTTTGATCTTGATGGCGATCTGGATATCTACCTTTTAAACCAGGCTGTACATACGCCAGAATCTTTTGGTAAGGCAGACCTTCGTAATAAAAGAAATTACCAGACCGGAGACAAGTTACTTCGAAACGAGAATGGTACTTTCCTTGATGTTAGTGAAGAGGCTGGCATCTATGGAGGCGTCAATGGATATGGGTTAAGCATAGCAATATCAGATTTTAATCAGGATGGTTACCCCGATATCTATATAGGAAATGATTTTCATGAAGATGATTACTATTACTTAAACAATGGAGACGGAACGTTCACCGAAGGCATAAAGAAGTATTTCGGGCATACTACCAGGTTTTCTATGGGGAGTGATGTTGCAGACATTAACCATGATGGATGGCCGGATATTCTTTCCCTGGACATGTTGCCTGAAGATGAAACAGTTCTTAAATCTTCAGAAGGTGATGACAATATTCAAACCCAGAAGTTAAGAACAAAAAGATATGGTTACCACTACCAGTTCACCAGGAACATGCTGCAATTAAATCGACCTGGAAGTAGCTTCGCAGAAATAGCATTATACAGTGGTATTGCTGCCACAGACTGGAGTTGGAGCGGTCTATTTGGGGATTTTGACCAGGATGGTGAACAGGACTTATTTATATCCAATGGAATCCCAAAACGTCCCAATGATCTTGATTTTATAAACTTTGTCTCTAGTGACCAGATCAAAACTAAGATTAATAATACCAAACTGGTAGACCAACAGGCCCTTAATATGATGCCCTCGGGGAATGTCCATAATTACGTATTTAAAGGATCATCAGACCTCTTATTCGAAGATAAATCAGGGTCATGGATAGTTAACGACACACTTATTTCCGGGGCTACTGCAGTAGCAGACTTAGATAATGACGGTGACCTGGATCTTGTTACTAATAATATAAATAGCCCTGCCAGTTTATATATCAATAAAACGGATGGGAAAAACAATTACCTGAAAATTAAATTAAAATATTCACCCGCCAACCCATTTGGAATTGGAACCAAAGTGTTCTCATATCACAATGGTGTTTTGCAGTATAAGGAATTATATCCCGTAAGGGGATTTCAATCATCTTCGGAACCTATAATTCATTTTGGTTACGCTAAAACCGAAAAGATAGATTCTCTAAAAATAGTCTGGCCTGATGGACAATTTCAGAATGTAAAAAACGTAAATACAAATCAAACAATAATTATTTCACCTGAAAATACAAACCCCTTTGATTATGGATCACTTCAGCCCTCGAAGCTTAGAATCTTCAGGGAGGTAGAAGATAATCTTGGGATCAACTTTATACATAAAGAAGATAACTATATAGATTTTAACAGACAAAAACTTATCCCTTACCAAATCTCCGATAGGGGACCCGCAACGGCTATTGGGGATATTAATAATGATGGTAAAGCCGATATTTTCTTTGGAGGCTCCAAATTTATACCTTCCAGAATCTTTTTTCAAACAGACTCTTTGTATGTAGAAGAAAGCATTCCTGAAATTTACAGAGATAGCATAAAAGAAGATGTTACAGCTGTTATTGCCGATTTTACAGGCAATGGAAAAACGGACCTGATCCTGGGTTCCGGCGGAGCAGATTTCTACAATAAAATGGCCCCATTACTGGACAGTTATTATGTTCAGAACGATACCGTTTTTGAACAAGCTTTACTACCTGAATATTTTGAGAATGCTTCTGTGATTAAAGCAAATGACTTTGATAGTGATGGGGACCTTGACATTTTTGTTGGCAACCAGGCCATATCCAACGACTTTGGTAAAATACCAAATTCCTATTTGCTAAAAAATAACAATGGCCAATTCACCATTGAAAAAAATAAGGATCTGCAAAATGCGGGGATGATTACCGATGCAGTATGGGAAGATTTTGACGGGGATGGAATCCAGGATCTAATACTAGTTGGTGAATGGATGTCTCCCAAATTTTTTGCCAATATCAATGGTGTTCTTGTTGAAAAGAAAATTTTAGACAGGGAAATAAATGGGCTTTGGCAAAGTGTAACGGCTTTTGATATTGATATGGATGGTGACAAGGATTATCTATTAGGAAATTGGGGAGTAAATAATAAGTTCAGAGCATCTGAAGACTTACCCTTAAAGATGTTTTATTCAGATTTTGATGGAAATGGCAGTACGGAAACTATTGTTGCTATTCCTAAAAACGGAAAATACTTTCCACTTGAAGGATTAGATGGTATTGCCGGACAAATAGTGGAGTTGCGGAAAAAATTTACTAATTACAGTGATTTTGCAGGCAAAACCATTGAGCAGATATTTGATAAAAAAACATTGGATAACTCAGTTGTTTTAGAAGTATCTGAATTGAGATCAGGATATCTGGAGAATAATAATGGCAAATTTACTTTTGTGCCATTTGAGAATGAATTACAATTGGCACCCATAATGGATTTTCTTGCTTACGATTTTGATCAGGATGGTTCTGAAGAAGTTATAGCAGCAGGGAATTATTTTGGGGTTAAACCTTATCATGGACGATTTGGTTCTTTTCCCGGTGCTATGATAAAAAGCAAAAATGACATAATTTTGGGGCATAAAATGGGACTGGATCTTTCTCAAAAATCAACACGTCATCTTGATATAATTAAATTAAACAACCAACCTTATTTACTGGTAACCTTCAATAACGAGAAAGCCCGCGTTTATGAATTAATTAAACAAAATTGAAAATGAAGAAGACATTAGGAATATTGCTGGCAATGATAACTCTTGTGGCCTGCAACAAGAACGAAAAACCCATTGTTGTTACACCCAATGAACTACATATGGCTATAAATAAGGTTACGGAGATTATGATACATGATATTTTTTCTCCCCCTGTTGCCAGCAGGATCTATGCCTATCCCAATATCGCCGCGTATGAAATAATAGCGCTAAACGACGAACATTACCTCTCATTGGAAGGTCAGGCGCACGATCTAACTGCGATTCCCAAACCAGACACATCAAAACCGGTAAATTATTCTTTATCTGCCTTAATAGCACATATGGATGTAAGCATTAGAGTTATATTTTCTGAGGATAAACTGGCTTCGTTTAGGGATAGTCTATATACTGTCTGGGAATCTCAAAACGCACGAGAATTTAATGCCTCTAAAGAGTACGGACTGCAGGTTGCCGAGCATATTGCAGAATGGATGAGTGCCGACAATTATAATCAAACAAGGACAATGCCCAAGTTTACTGTAGATACTGATGACCCTTCAAGATGGCAACCAACCCCTCCGGCTTATATGGATGGGATAGAGCCGCATTGGAACAAAATACGCCCTTTTGTGATAGATTCGTCAAACCAGTTTATCCCCTCCCCTCCCCCTCCTTTTTCCATGGAAGAAGATTCAGAATTTTACAAAGAAGTAAAAGAAGTATATGACATTAGCATGGAAATCACGGAAAAAGGAGATGCCTCTGAAGAAATTGCCATAGCACAGTTCTGGGATTGTAATCCGTATGTTTCCGTGACACGTGGTCATTTGATGTTCGCTACTAAGAAAATTTCCCCGGGAGCCCACTGGATTGGTATAGTTAAAATTGCTGCCAAAAACACAAATAGTGATTTTAACAAAACAGTATACGCCTATACCAAAACATCCATGGCCATAGCCGATGCCTTTATTAGTTGTTGGGATGAAAAGTACAGAAGCAATCTTATCCGGCCTGAAACCCTTATCAACGAACATATTGACGAAAACTGGAAACCAGTATTGCAAACTCCACCATTTCCTGAATACACCAGTGGACATAGTGTGGTTTCCGGAGCCGCTGCAACTGCACTTACGGATATTTTTGGTGACAATTTTACATTTGATGATGATACTGAAGTACCCTATGGATTGCCTGCCAGAAGTTTTAATTCATTTAACGAAGCCGCAGATGAGGCGGCTATTAGCAGAATGTACGGCGGAATTCATTACAGAAAGGCCGTTGCGGTTGGTGTAAAACAAGGAAGGGATTTAGGTAAGTTCATTTTGGAAAACCTTACAATGACCAGGAACCCAATTTAGTTTCCAATTAATAATATGAAAAAAGTCATTTTAGTTTTAGTGGCAATGCTACTTGCAGGCCTTATTTGGTATTTATTTATAAAACCCTATGATTACGTCGTAACTTTCAAAGCCAGGACGTTTCCCGGGACTATTAACCAATCTATTAAAATTTGGAGTTCTACCCTGAAAGATGCACAATTAGTGGAACAGGAAGGTCTAACTCACCTGGAACAAAATATAAAATTCAACGATTCTACTTATTTATATCAATGGGATATTATTCCACTAACAGACTCTACTTCAAAGGTGAAAGTTTATGTAAAGGATCTTGATCATAGTTTTGGAAACAAAATTGCGATCCCTTTTTTTAATACCGATTTTGAAAAACGAACCATAAGTACAGTTAAGGATTTTAATGAAAACCTAAATGCACATGTTGATAAGTTTAGGGTTAAAATTATTGGCCCGAAAGAATTAACTTCTACTTATTGTGCTTATGTTACGGTCAAGACCACTCAATTTGCGAAAGCAATGGGAATGATGGAAAACTATCCCTTACTAAATAACATCTTTGCCAGTAACAAAATTGAATTAAATGGAAAGCGATTTTTAGAAGTTACCAAATGGGACAGGGAAACAGACAGTATACAGTTTGATTTCTGTTATCCGATTATTAAGTCGGATTCATTACCACAACATCCAGACCTGAAGTATAAGCAATTCACTTCAAGAAATGCACTTATGTCTATTTACAATGGCAACTATATAACTTCCGACAGGGCCTGGTATGCTCTTTTGGATTATGCCGAGAAAAATGATATTGAAGTTACAGGTCTGCCTGTAGAAGTTTACCATAGCAACCCTAATATGGGAGGTGATGGACTTAATTGGAAAGCGGAAATCTATATGCCCTTAAAAAACAACAATGAGTAGGTATTTATACTTTTTATTCGCAAGCTTATTATTCAGTTGCTCCAACTATGGTCAACTTACTTACATTACTAAACTCCCTAAAAAACTGGACGAAAATTCGGGGATGGCCGTAGGCCGGGATTCCACTGTTTGGATGATTAACGACAGTGGAGGTGCAGATAAGATTTATCAAATAAATTTTAAGGGTAAGTACCTTAACGAACTCGAAGTGAAAAATGCCAAAAACAAGGATTGGGAAGATATGGCCCGGGATATTGATGGTAATGTTTATATAGCTGATACAGGAAATAATGCAAATAAAAGAAAAGATCTGGTTATATATAAAATACCCAATCCGGATAAGGGAAAAGGAGACAAGATTGAAGCAGAACGCATAGAATTCAACTTTCCTGAACAAACAAAATTTCCCCCTAAAAAGAAAAATCTGCACTATGACACAGAGGCCATTTTTTACGCAAAAGACAGCCTATATCTTATCACAAAAAACAGGTCCCATCCTTTTAGTGGTAAGGCGTTGATATACAGAATTCCTGCGAAAAAAGGGAAATATAAGGCCACTTACCTCGGAGAATTTATTCCCTGTACAGATTTTTCCACCTGTAAAATAACAGCCGCAGATATATCCCAGGACGGTAAAACAATCGCCCTTTTAGGCTACGGTAAATTATGGCTTTTTACTAATTTTAATCTTTCAAATTTCTTCGAAGGAGATCTAAAAACAATTGATCTTGGCAGTACAACCCAACTGGAATCTATTTCTTTCCTAAATAATGAAACATTGCTGCTTTCGGATGAAGAACTCCATAAAACGGGGAGAAATTTATACTCTTATAAAATTAAATAGCACTGTTTTAATTGTGCTTTTATCCCTCTGATAGATCATTGTATAATTGTGAATCAGGGAAGTCTATTTTTATGGTTCTAAAATTGAAATAGATACAAAGCGTATGAAAAGTAATAATTTAACATTAAATTTGTTATATAACCTATGTTAAAACGATTATTCCATGTCTTATTTTAAAAGTATTTTATTTATTGCATCTACCTTGTTGTTTTTTAACCTTACTGCTCAAGACCTCAGTAAAGAAGATCGAAAGGTCCGAATTTATTCCTCAGAGGAAATTGACAACATTCAAAATTGGTATCATCGTGAAGTCAAAAAAATGGACCTAACGGAAGAAGAAATGGACCAATACAGTGGTATTCTTGTTTATTATGTTGCTAAAATTGCTCGCTTAGATGATAAGGATAAAGGCTATTCGGAGGAGAGGTTTAAAAAAGAATTAAACAGCTTATTAGCCAAACAGGATGAGGAATTAAAAGAATTACTCACTCCGGAACAATTTGAAATACATCAGGAAATTTATGGAGAATTTCTAAGGTCGGCCTATAGAAGATGGGGGATAACAAATGATTAACAAGTATCTGGTTAAAATAAAGAAGTAAAAACACATCCAAGCCAGCCAATGACATGTTGTGGTCAAAGATCATTAATTCTTAAAAATATTCTAATATACTGTGTTATGCTTTGTCTGCAGCAAGGTTATACACAGGATATGGAACCCCGCCGATGGTCTTCCATTCCTTTGGGTGTAAATGTAATAGCTGCAGGATATGCCTATACTTCCGGTGATGTCTTTTTTGATCCCGTCATAGGAGCCGAAGATGTAATCTATACAGGTAACGGGTTCGTTGCAGGTTATGTTCGCCCCTTTAGATTGGGTAATAAATTAGCACGGGTAGGCGTTTTACTTCCTATTTCTTTTTCCCGTTGGGAAGGTCTTTTAAATGGTGTCCCAACGAGTGTTGACAGAAACGGTCTCGCCGATCCGCGAGTGAGGTTTTCCTTAAATTTAACAGGGCCTCCACCCTCAGGACCCAAAGAATTGCAGGAATACAGAGCTGCCCACCCGGTTTTTACAACCTTTGGTGTTTCTTTAGCCATAACTGTGCCTATAGGGCAATACTCCAATACTAAATTAATAAATCTGGGCAGTAACCGTTTCGTTATAAGACCGCAGGCAGGGATGGTCCATTATTGGGGTCCCTGGTCATATGAACTTACCGCCTCCCTGGTACTCTTTACCAAGAATAATGATTTTTTTAATGATGGTGAATTAAAACAAAGGGCGCTTTTTGCCCTTCAAACTCATCTTGTAAGACAATTTAAGAAGCGTTATTGGGGCTCTATAAGTGCCGGATTTAATCAAGGAGCAGCCTCAATTGTTAATCAACAATTCAATGATGATCGGAGAGCAAACTTTGTTGGTGCCGCTTCCGTTGGAGCTAGTTTTTCAGGTAACCAGGGCCTTAAATTAGCTTATGTTTATTCCAAAGCCCTGGAGGATGTTGGCGCGACAACTAATACTCTTTTATTAGCGTGGTCGATAGTATTTAAGTGATTCCTTAATCTTAACCCCCTAGAGTAAATACAAGACCTGCTGAAAACGCTCCCATAACAGTTGTTCCTCCCGAATATACGCTACCAAATGCACCATAATAAACACCTCCCCATGATACAGGAAACATCAGATCTGCTTGTACTTTAATTCCTACTACATCACTTACATTATAAATAGCCCCACCCTTTATGAGAAAAGAAAACTGTGTAGAAGAGGGTAAAGAATTATTTACAATATCGAAATTCTCATTCTTGGGAGTAAAAATGGTAACACCTCCACTCATTCCAATAAATGGGGTTATGTCACTCCCTGTATCAAAATACCGAGAACCTCCAATTTGAATCCAGTCCAAAACTAAATCTGACAAACGATCTTCTGTTGGGCTAGCTAAAACATCCCTAATCAATAAATCTGTCTGCATATTCATATATGTAAGTTCTAGCATAGTCCCGTTTCCTACTTCTAAACCCACCATCCCGCTAAAAAAACCTCCATCGGATGCTTTGAGATAATTAGAACCTCCATAATTTAATTTGGTTCCCAATTGATATCCATAATCAACAGATAAATCAATACGTTGCGCTTGTGCCTGAAATACAAAAGCAGATAGGGTTAGAAAACTTACTAATTGAATTATTTTTAAATATCTCATATTCGTTTGTGTTAAATGGGCTTTTTCTTTTTATTGTTTTCTTGCAAAATAATTTCCGGCAAATATACAGTAAATATTAATATCTTATTTGCTAAAATAAATACTAGTATCTGCAAGGAAGTTTAGAAGCATTTTGAGTAAATTTAACATTACTTTAAAAACCTGGATTAAATTATAAGCAATGCAGAAATTCTCAGTCTTTACCAAACTATTTGTGTTGCTATGCGTGGTTTTCAATATTACTATGGTATGTTCTCAAAATACAGCTCCCTCAACCACTGCAGACTCCACTTTAACACCCTTTCGCAAAGGACGTTGGCTAACTTCTTTGTCGGGAAGCATTAGCAGCAATAGTAATGAATTGAAATCAACCAAAAATAAAACAATCTCAAATGAATTTGGAATAAACCTGTCTACCGGGAAATTCTTTAAAGACAGATGGCTATTGGGAGTTACTTTTCAGGCAGGTAAGCAGGAAACAAAAGGGGATTTTAAAATTGTAGGAGAATCTTTATATATAGGTCCTCAAATTGCCCGGTATTTTTCTAAAACTAAAGATGGGTCTTTATTTTTGAATGTTTCCCCCGGCTTTGTCCTTTATCGCAGCCTTGCCAGCATAAATGAAATTCCTGATTTTGGGGAAGAAACGGACGGAAATGGATTTGGTACTTTGGTTAGTTTGGGATATTCCTATGTCATCCGAGATTTAATATCCTTTAATATTGGTTTTAATCTTCAATATGCCTGGATTGGTACGGATACGGTTGACATAAATGGTGTGATTGGCTCAGACAATATTACGATTAGTAACCTATCATTTACTTTCGGATTCGGTGTAATTCTTGACGACTTTTTCTTATAATGAAAAAACATATTTTACTCGCAACATTGCTCATTGTAGTACTTTCCTTGAAACTATATTCACAGGATAAAAATGAAGGTGGTTTTATTCAGTCAGATACCATAAGACAAGGGAAAAGTGTTCAGTTGGTGGCAATACCCATTGTTTTTTATACTCCTGAAACAAAATTTGGATTTGGAGGAGGTGGCCAGTTATTCCTTCTTAATAAAACCAACGAATACAACCAGCGTTTGTCCAATATTTTTTTTAGTGCGATCTACACCTCTGAGAGTCAGTTTATTTTTGAGATTACCCCTCAAATCTATCTGGGGAGAGGAAATTATTTTATTGATATGTTTTATTCCTTTAGGATTTTCCCAAATTCATTTTGGGGAATTGGACCTACAACTCCTGAGAGTAATAAGGAATCCTATAACCAAACCGCTCATAAATTTGACATAAGCCTACTAAAAAGAATACCCCCTAATCTTAATTTTGGACTCTCCTTTAATTTTGCAAATTATAGCATTACCGAAATCTTAGAAGGCGGTATTTTAGATTCCGGCACTATCCCAGGTAGCGAGGGAGCAATAATCAGTGGATTGGGTGCTTTGTTCAACTTAGACTCAAGAGATGATATTGGTGCCCCGCAGTCTGGGAACTATCTTAGTTTAGCAGCGCGATTTTCAAGTGAGCTCTTTGGGGCAACACATGCATTTAATAAATTTATTTTAGATTTAAGAACGTATCAAAGAATAGCAAAAAAAAGCATTTTGGCATTTCGTCTTTATATGGAAAACAATTATGGTGACGTACCATTTCAGGGCATGGCCAGTTATGGCGGCAGCAAAAATGCCAGGGGGTACTTTAATGGCAGGTTTCTAGACAAGCATATGTATATAGTACAGGCAGAATACAGATGGCGATTTAAAGAGCGATGGACGTTGGCCGGTTTTGGGTTGTTTGGCAGTGTAAATGACCAGGCTGGTGACCTGTTCAGTTTTAATAACTTAAAACCCAGTTTTGGAGGGGGAATTCGTTTTAAGCTTATTAAGGATAAAAGTACCTGGCTAAGACTCGATTATGGAATTGGAACAGGCGGCCAAAGCGGTATTTACTTTGGTGTTAATGAAGCATTTTAAATTGATCTGACAGCTGCAAATTCTCCTGCTTTTCATTCCGTCTTGCCACTGTGCCTGATATATTTTTCTACTACAACAGCAGTAACAATAACGAGATAAAACTGTCCCATAAGTCCTATCAAAATCGAAGCGTTTCTGGCCAACTGCGAAACAGGACTTATGTCTCCGTAACCAATGGTTAAGAGAGTAATAAAACTGTAATATACTAAGCCATCTCTATTTGATTCGGGATTTAAGTCAATCGCCGTCAGGCCGGAAAAAGAACCAGGCTCTAATAATTCAACAGCCATACAAATAAAAAAGCCAACCAGGCCAATACAAATATATCCGCACATTAGTCCAAGGATCACCCCTCTGTTTACTTTTGTACTTTGCCATACTTGTGCAATAATCTCAAAAGTTACAAAACAATAAAAAGAAAACAATATCGCAAATTCAATGTAGCGATATACCTTTTCATCTTTAACTAAATAAGAAGAAAACAATACAACTAATATGGATATAATAAATAAGGCGATAAAAAACCCATGCAATTTCTTTTTTTTTGAAATTAACAATATCCCGGCCAGGATATTGACTACAAAAAATATAGGCGTTACATAGGTATCAAACAAATCAAGTGGAACTAAAAGTGTTCCAAATAGTATAAAAAGAAGACTAATAAGAAATAAAGTAAATCTGTGCGGGTATAAATTAAATAAGCGTTTCATTTCTCTACTAGTTCTTCGCTAAAGTTGGAATCTTTTAATTAAAACTTCATAAAATATTCCATAAGGTTTGGAAAGATATTCAGTTCTGTAAATATAATTATTTTTTTGATCCAAATTGGCCCAAAATTAGGGATATGTTATCAGTAAACCGTTTAAAACTTTATATAAATATTACAAGATCAAATTGAAATACCATTATTTACTATTCAACTTACAAATGAAAGAGTAATTTTAAGACCTAACTTATAGCATAGAATTGTAATTTTACAAGGAAATTAATTTGGTGCTTATGAATAACAATTGGACTAAGAATGTTTCAGCTTTTATATTTGGCTGGTTTATTGGTCTCTTGATATGGCGATTAATAGTAGGCGGAGACGAAATTTCTTATTTGACTCGAATAGGCATAAGCTCACAGGTGAATGTAACAGTAATAGTTGTCAGCGTCGCAATTTTGGCAGGTTCTATTTTTGGTACTCTTCAATTTCTTTATGAAAAATTCATTATACGAAGTATCTCATTTAGGAGATATGTAATTCATTCAATAACGACTCATATTGTTATAATGATCGGCATATATTTTCTTATATATTCCATTCTTTCCATCACCGGATTTATTCATAATCAAACTTTCTATAAATTACTAACCAGTCCTATAATTCTGGCCAACCTAACTTATTCCATTTTAATAAATAGCGTAATAATTTTTTTTATCCAGATAAACAGATTGTTGGGAAAAGGAAATTTGAAGAAGTTGGTGATGGGTAAATTTTACGCCCCAAAAGAAGAATTACGCGCTTTTATGTTTCTTGATTTAAAATCATCAACCACCATAGCAGAACAATTGGGGCATTTAAAGTACAGCAGGTTCATCCAGGATTGTTTTCATTATTTGTCCGTTGTAGATGCTCATAATGCTCATATTTACCAATATGTCGGAGATGAAGTAGTGCTTACATGGGAGATAGATGAAGATGATACTTTAGAAGAATGTATTTATGCATTTTATGCTTATGATGCCATTCTAAAAGGTCAAAAACAATATTTCGAAACTAAATATGGCGTACAGCCAATATTTAAGGCAGGGCTACACCTTGGACCCGTAACGGTAGTAGAAGTAGGTAATATAAAGCGCGAAATAGCTTATCACGGAGATACTATTAATGTTGCATCCAGAATTCAGGAACAATGCAAAAATTTTGATAGATTATTACTTATTTCCGAAGAGGCATATAAAAGAGTCAAACATATAAAGGATTACACTTTTAAAAATGTAGGGGAATTTGTATTGCGAGGCAGAAAGAATTCCACACAACTTTATGATGTAATGGTTCAGGAAGCATAGGAGCTAATTAAATTTGGATAGAATATAAACTAACACCTTGATAAAGTTTGTGAATAAGCTTAATTTTCAAATTCAATTTTAAAAAAATATTCAGGCACTGATGATTAAGAACCTTATCTTACTGTGGTTTTTTTCTTTTTTACTTACAGATTGTGGTAATGCTTATCTACGAGAATCCACTAACGTAAGTAATATCAAAAAAAAATATGATAAGATTTTGGTGGTAGCCCATACCAAAGACAAAGTAGCCCGCATTAGGGCTGAAGGCTTGGTAGTTAATGAGCTGGAGCTACGGGGTGTAAAAGCTGAATCTTCCGTGGATGTTATTAAAACCGAAAACTTTTCCAAAGAAATGTCGGAGAAGGAAATTAAAACCTTAATTTCTCAATTACTTGATGCTGGTTTCTCTGGTGTATTAATTACCAATGTAATAAACACAGAGCAGTATAAAGATGTTATTCCGGGAGGCAGTAATGTTGAATATCATCCGCCTCAATATGGTAGGTTTGGGGCGTATTATAGCTATTACCCTGCCACTTCCTGGGAACCGGATCGAATAGAAACAGCGGTGGATTATACTGTAGAAAGTTGTTTGTACGATATAACTGTAGCTCAGAATGACAATTTGCAATGGGTTGGAAGATTTAAATTGAAAAACCCTGACGATATTAAAGAAGCTATCGCGAAGTATTCCAAAGAGCTTACGGATGCCTTAATTGACCAGAGTATTAACCCATAAGTAAAGTTCTGGAAACAAAAGAAACTATATCCTGGACAAATAAATTGGAAATGAGCTGGTATTTAACTTATTGGAAAATTTAATAAAAGCTGCGATCTTAATTATACCCTCTTCAAAAAAATTTAAATGAAAAAAATAATATTAGCGCTTACATTCTTTGTTTCCCTTAGTGCAAACGGACAAAATCTTGCGGAGTTATATAAGGATATTAATTCCTCTGTGGTAGTAATAAACATAATTAGCGTTTCCAGGGAAAGTGCTGGAGAATTTATTGAGGTGATTACAGAGGCATCACAGGGATCCGGTGTCTTAATATCGGAAGAAGGCCTTATATGGACGGCAGCTCATGTAGTACAATCTGCAGAAGAAGTTGAAATTGAATTTCTTGACGGTGACATTTATGAGGGAACAGTGATAAGTTCCGTTGCCCAAGCTGATGTTGCCCTCGTAAAAATAAAAGGAGATTTCCAGCTAAAGAATAAAAAAGTTGCCACCATTGGAGATTCTGATGAGGTATCTGTTGGAGAAGATGTTTTTGTTCTTGGGGCGCCTCATGGCTTTAAACAATCACTGTCCCGGGGAATACTCAGCGGCAGATTTGTTCCCGTACATTTAAGCAATGATTTTGTGAAGATTGAATTTCTGCAAACGGATGCTTCCATAAATCCGGGTAACTCCGGGGGTCCTATGTTTAATATGAGAGGTGAAGTTATAGGTATCGCAAGCAGGATTTATAGTAACTCCGGTGGATTTGAAGGAATTGGTTTTGCAATGTCATCTAATGTGGCAAATAAATTACTTATGCAGGAGCCAGGTATTTGGGGAGGCATGGAATCAACATTACTGGATGGAGATCTTGCAAAGGCCCTAAATGTGCCGCAAGAGGCTGGTTTATTGATTACAAGTTTATCCTCTAAAGGATCCGCAAGGGCGTTGGGCCTGAAGGGCGGCTATATCCCGGCCAAAATTGAAGAAACAGAACTTACCATTGGCGGGGACATTATTCTTGAATTGGGGGGTATAACTATTAACGATATCAACTCTATTTTCCAAATAAGAAAGAAAATAGCCGAAGCTCAAGAAGGAGACGTCATTTCAATGACTATTCTTAGAAACGGGAAAATTAGTACGGCTGAATTTATCAGGTAACAATGATTCCAAAAATTATCTATAAATTAGCCCTTCAAATAAAAAACATGAAAAAGATAACACCTTTAATTTTATTCCTTACTGCACTGCTTTTGACTAATTGCTCTAGTTTTAAAATAATTAAAACTTATAAATCTGATACTGTTGATACAATGCAGAATAAAAAAATTCTTGTTGTTGGCAGATCAACAAAGAAGGATGTGAGGGTGGCTTATGAAGATGCTATTACCAAAAAACTTATTTCCAGTGGGTATAACGCAACAGCCAGCTATAAAAAATATCCCGATTTCAAACCAAACACTAAGGTATCTGATGATCAAAAACAACATATCCGCTTTATTTTGGAAAAAGACGGATATAATGGAGTAGTGCTTACCTTATTAAAGGATATTGAGGTGAGTTCGCGTGAAGTAGGTGCGGAACAATATGATGCTCCGGTGATTTATGGCGGAGCAAGTATGCCTTTCGTTTATGGAGGATTTTATGCCTATTGGGACATGCCGGGCACATATTCCGTAGATCAAGTAGCATTAAATGTAGAAGGTAGTACCATTACTTCAAAACTCTATACTCTAGAAACCGTAATCTATAATTTGGATAAGGAAGATGGCAAGCAGCTTGAGGCATGGATTACTGCATCTATTGAAAATCCGGATAATGTAATACATACAGCGTCCGGGTACGCAAATTCTATTGCAAAAGGTTTTAAAAGTAAGTAGTCTATTAATCAATTCGGCTGCCATATCTCAATTAATCTATTAAAATATTTTTGGCATAATAATTGATCTCTAATTAACTGAAATATATCGATAAATTTGGGATGCTTTCCCATGTTTTTTGTATCTTTCCTAGCTTGCTAAATACATATAATGTTTAGCTATTAACAACACTAAAATACTGTATATCAAAAAGTTCCCAAAAATAATTTAATAACTTAAAAAAACAAAAATGAACACTAACTATTTTAAAAAGACATCTTTTTTATTGTTTCTTGCAGGCCTTGCTTTCTCATTTAATTCTTACGGACAAATAGCGGGCTGGAATGTAGATCTGGAAAGAGATTGCAATTCTACTTTGTCTGACATGATTGAAAGAGTTCCCAAATTACAAACCTATAAGGACGAATCTTTCGGTTATGCTATTTTTCCCAAAATAACTAAGGCAGGATTAGTAATAGGAGGAGCAGGAGGCAAAGGTCTTGTATACCAAAACAAAGTAATAAAAGGCTCTTCAAAACTGGGCCAGGGATCTTTTGGTCTCCAGGCAGGAGCGGAGCAATATGGGGAGATTATTTTCTTCGAAAATCAGGAAGCTTATAGCCGTTTTGCCAGTGGTAAATTAAAGTTTAATGCTCAGGCCACAGCTACCGCAATTACAGTTGGTGCCACTGCGGATTTCTCTTACCAGGAAGGCGTTGCCGTTTTTACAATGGCAAAAGGCGGATTAATGGTTGAAGCCTCTTTGGGGGGACAACATTTTTCATTTGTGCCAGTTCAATAGAAAAAATATACCACAACATTATAAAGGCCCGGTTTTCCGGGCCTTTTCTTATTAAATTAGTTCTTCTATTAGTTGAACTACACGGTATCTTTTACACATCTGAAACCTACATGGTTTAAAAAGGAAATAGGGGGTCTACATCAAAGGACTGCTTAATCTTGCCAATTTTTCCTTTACCCGATCTATATTAGGTCTGGCTGCATGTTCTTCTTGGGTTAGCTGCTTACTGTTTTTTTGAAATACAGAGAATTGCCTTTTCATAGTATTTGTTTCTTCCTTGCTATAAATTAGGGCATTCACTTCAAAATTTTGCTCAAAACTCCGAATATCCAAATTGGCAGTTCCAATAGAACAAACGGAATCGTCTGAAAGTATAACCTTTGAGTGAATAAACCCTTCCTGAAATAAATAGATCTTTACACCTGCACTTAAGAACCTGCTAAAAAAAGATTGTACCGTCCAATGTACCATGGACGATTCAGAATTCTTAGGAACTATTATCCGTACATCTATCCCGCTTAGTGCAACCGTTTTAATGGCCATAGAAAGCCTGGAATCCGGAATTAAATAAGGATTCACGATATAGACATATTCCTTTGCCTGATATAATATATAGAGGTATTGCTGCAAAATATTTGGGTAATCCGCGTCAGGACCACTGGATACTATTTGAACAGGAGTTTCACCAATTGGGTCCATCACATTAAACATTTCAGGTTTAATCAGATTTTCCCTGGTGATAAAAAGCCAATCTGAAAGAAACACAAAATGCAGAAAATTTACGCTCATTCCATGAATCATTAAATGAGTGTCTGTCCAGTGGCCCAGATCCTCATCGCCCTTAATATATTTGTCATCCACATTAATGCCTCCTGTAAATCCAATAATCCCATCCACAATTAAAATCTTCCTGTGATTTCGATAATTCAAACGGGCCAGCCTTCCAAATCGGACCGGCATAAAAGGAAATATTTTTACCCCTATTTCGCGAAATCTACTGATCATCCTGTTCGATAAATCCCAGCTGCCCAGGGCATCATAAATTAACCTAACCTCAACGCCCTGCTTTATTTTCTTTGCAAAAAGTGTGGCAAAACGATCTGCCAATTCCCCGTCGATAAAAATATAGTATTGCAGGTGAATATATCTTTCTGCCTTTTCGCAAGCCTCAAAAATTGCATTGAAAGTTTCCGGTCCGTCATTGAGTATCTTAACCTTGTTGTTAAACGTGAGTAAAGAGCTATTAACTCTTGTAAGCAATCTTATGAGATGTATATAACGTGTTGTAACATCATCCCGCTTTAAAATTTTTTGTTCTGCTGCCTCAGAATACCGATCTATGAATTTTTCAAACTGATCATAGTCAATTTCCTTTTTCAGATCGAACATTTTTTGTTTCCTAAGGTTCATCCCGAAAAAAACATATAGCACTACTCCCAAAATTGGGAAGACCAAAATTATAAGTATCCACGTCCAGATACGAACAGGCGATTGTCCGTCTTTAATTAAAATATAAATCGCTATTATCTCCAGGATAATTTGTATGCAAATGGCAATTTGTAACCACATAAGAAAATAGTGCTCGTTTAATATTTAAAACTATCAGAACAATTTGAAAATCCCTATACCAGAATTGGAATTAAACCCATTAATCCAAACCTGAAATCTGCGAATTAAGATATTAATCTTTTTCGTTTAGTAAATTTTCCAGCGCCTGCTCTAATTTTATTTTACGCTCCGAGGTAGTTTTAGGATACTCCATATCCAAAGAATTAATGGTATCCGTGATTATTTGTGAAATAATAGAGCGCATTCTCCATTTGTTATCCGCAGGTATCGCATACCAGGGCGCATTCTCAGTAGAGGTAGCATTTATAGCAGTTTCGAACGCGTCCATATAATCATCCCATCTTCCACGCTCTGAAAGGTCTGATTCTGAAAATTTCCAATTTTTATCCCTGTTTTCCAATCTCTCTATAAAGCGACGCTTCTGTTCCTTTTTAGACACATTCAAGAAGAATTTTAAGATGATGGTATTACTATTAATAAGATGTTTTTCGAGGTTGTTGATATCGTGATAACGAGCCTCCCATATCGAATCCGCTGTTTGTCCGTCTGACTGAACTCCATTTTGAAGGAGTTCCGGATGTACCTTCAAAACCAAAACTTCCTCATAATACGACCTGTTAAAGATGCCTATCATCCCTTTAGAAGGCATTGCTTTGGTATACCGCCAAAGCCAGTTATGGGCAAGTTCATTGGAAGATGGTTGCTTAAAGCTGTCTACGCGGCATCCCTGAGGATTTATTCCTGACACAACATGCTTGATGGTTCCGTCTTTCCCGGCTGCATCCATTGCTTGAAAAACCAACAATAGTGAATATTTACCGCTGGCATAAAACAGATCCTGAGCTTCAGTCATGGCTGAAATATTCTTTTCCAACAATGCTTTTGCCGACTTTTTAATGGTACGATCATCTTGCCCAAATTCTTGCTCAAATTCCTCCCAATAGGTTTTATGGTCAGACAATTTGAACTCCTCTTTAGGATCTACCTTGCATTGATCAATGATTTTATTAGCTATTTGCTTTGCTACTTTCTTGGTAAATGTTTTTTTGGACATTGTTTCTTTTATATTAAATGCTGCCTTTACTTATATGTTTATCATAATTGGGTTCGCTATATCACCCAGGCATGGCAATTTCCTGAATGATGCAAGGAGATTCAAGATAATCAAATTAGTCCTTAAAGAAGAATAATCAAGCCCCTGAAAGAAATTGGGGTCATTTAAAAATGACTGCTAGTGCAAGTGTGTGGTATCTAAATTATTTGTATCTCTATGGTTAAATTAAAGGCTATATCTTATTATGTAAAGGGTAAATGTGTTTACTGCTTATTGTAAATCAAAAGGGTAAATAAGCTTCCAGTCATTTTTCATATCGATAACCGTCCAGCCTTTTTCGGCTGCTTCATCAAGGCCCTTATCCAATCTTCCTATATGCGAATCCCTGTCATAAGCCCATTCCCTATCGGCATCGGTATGATGCAAATAAAGCATAAAGCTTGGGTATTCATTTGCGTCTGCATATTGAAGCATCTGGAGGTCTCCATCGGAATTCCCAGAGGCAAAAATGGGTTTTTTACCTATAAATTTATTGATGCCAATTGGCTTTCCTTCTTTGTCATCAATAAAATCCAATTCAGCTACCTTTCTTATTAAAGCCTGCCCATTATTATAATCAAACTCTGTTTTACCGGTACTTCCTACCACCTGGTATGGTGGAATACCATAGGCATCCTCAGTCCATACTCTCATAAAATCGACACCTCCGCCAGAGACAATGAATGTTTTAAACTCATTTGCTCTTAGATATTCAAGTAATTCTAACATGGGTTGGTAGATCAGCGTATTATAGGGCTGATTAAATCTGGGATGTTTTGCAGTTGCCAGCCAGGTCCTAACCACTTCTTCAAACTCTTCATTAGACATCCCTGAATGGGTAGCCATAACAATTTCAAGAAGCCCGTGTTCCCCTTGTTTCATAAGCTCATTCATATCGTTTTCAAGAATAGCTTTGTACGGTTGCTTAGTGTTCCATTCGGGATGTTCTTCCGCCGTCGCCTTTACTCTGTCTATCGCGAAAAAAAGCTGGAAGTAGGCGGGTTGTTCAGACCAAAGATTCCCGTCATTGTCGAAGGTGGCAATTCTATCCTTAACAGGAACAAAATCTGGTGACCCTTCTTTCGTTACAGTCTCTACAAATCGCATAATTGAATTTTTAGTAGTCCCTTCATTCCAAGAAGGTAAAGGGTCTTCTTTTACCTCAGTAACAGCAGTCGCTTCGGAAGGCGTAGCCTGCTTGCAGTTCATAAAAAACCCTGAGATCAGCATAACGATAATAAAAGTTCGCTGTGTTTTCATAATTCTTTAGTTTAAAGGCCACTCGCAGTGATGGCAATTATTTATCATTCATTCTTCCAACCAGTCCTCCCATTTTATTATATACCAGATGCCTAGAAAATTTAGTTTTTATTCACTTCTAATTTTAGATTTATCGCGTTACCGGTTTTGTATTAGCACTTTAGGTTGCCGTTCTCATCCAGTATATATACAACTGGTATGCGACTGCCAATATCACAGGACCAACAAATAGACCGATAATACCGTGCAACAACATTCCTCCAATGGTCCCTATCAGTATAACTATAATTGGCGTCTTCAGCCCTTTCCCCAGGAGAATTGGTTTCAATACATTGTCTGCCAATCCTACCAGGATGCAGTATACCATAAAAATAATGGCATAGGTTGGCTCTGCCATAGAAAAGGCCAACACTACCGGGGGCACCATTACAATAATTACCGGGAGCTGAACAATGGCAGCTATCAAAACCAATAAAGCAAATATTTCTGCGCCAGGTATTCCAATGGCCTTGAATCCAATAAATGCCAGTACAGCCTGAATAAGGGCCACGAGCAGGATTCCTTTAACTACACTTCTAATACTGTCTCTGGAAATTAAAGCCACTTCTTCGCCATCTTCCCCCAGTAACTTCCGGAACAGTCCCAGGCACATCCTGTACCCATTTTCCGCGTTGAACATTAAAACCATGGCAACGAAAAATGAAATAATAAAGGTTATGATGGTACCCAAAAACCCCTTCACCGAACTTATGAAATCCTTACCATATTCCAAAAGTGCATCTTTATGGGCCACACTAAATTGCTTTATATCATTTGAGAGAGCAAACCACTCATCATAAAGTTTCTCTCCTATTACAGGCCAGGACTTAATTTTCACATCCGGCAGCGGTATTTGCAATCCTTCGTTCTGAACCTGATCTACAATAGTTGAGATAGATTCGAAAATATTCTCAAGAATAAAATAAGCAGGGATTACAAACAGAAGCAATGCAATTAACGTAAATGTGAAGGTGACAAACTTCTTACGATGTTCACCTAACTTTGAAACCAACCATTTATAGATAGGATATAAAGCAACTGCTAAAAGAATTGCCCAAATGACAATAATCAAAAAAGGCCTGATAATCAAAAAACACCAGGCCAATATTAAAAGCAAGGATACAATCCTGAGTACCGGGGTAACACTGTCTTTTGTATTCATAAGTCAGATATTTAGCTTGTCTTAGTCTAAATATACAGATAAATCAAAGAAGTCTAAGGGGTGTTTTTAAATATGAAGAAACAAAAATGATTTCGTGCTTAAATTAAAAAATGAACCATAGTCATTCTATAAATATGAAGTACTTCGGTTTAAGTTTAAGTAAGCATTAAGCCCTATTGTCCTATAATTGGTCACCTTTTACTGATAAACAGCTTTAAGGAATGTCTGGCTACTGCTGGAAGCTTTTGACCATAGTTTCTACATACTTTTCAGCAGTTTTATATGCTTCCTTGGGATCATCTAATTCAGAAGTTACAACGGCCACTAATTGGTTTTCCTGAGGCTCATCAAGATTATAAAAAACTGTCTCTAAAATATAAGTTGTAGAGGTACTGGTAGATGTAGAAGTGGGAATATAGCCCCCAAATGAATTATAATAAGAACCATATGCATAAGGAGTCCTGTAATAATTATTAAATCCGCCATAATAGCCAGGATAGCCCCCATATCCGCCTCCAACATAAATCCCACTACTGGATGTTGTTGTTGTACTCTCCTGATCCTTTACAGCTACAATAACAATTCCATTATACCCTTCACTATCCAGGATGCTTTGTATAAAAGCCACTCTTTCTTCAGTGATTTCCTTGTTAGTGTAAATTTTTGGAAATTTTTTAAAACTTTCAGTGGCCTTATAGCCTTCCGCCCTCAATTCGTTGGCCAGTGCTTCTTCAAAAGCTATTCTGGACGTGTTGTCTGCCGTTCTGGCTAAAACCAGAATATTCTTTTTCTTGAATTTAGCAACTGTCACTTCTTCGGCTGTCCAGGAATCCCGAACTTTTACGCTGCCGCAGTTTTGAAACACAAAGGAGAAAGCAAGTAATACTAATATGGTAAGATTTTTTTTCATAACAATTGGAGTAATTAATACATTGATTATTTAAGGGGTCCAAGCTAATAAAAATATACCACCTAATTGCATGGAGCAACTTATATATTTAAATCAGTATCTAATTATAATCCCAAAATAAATCCAAAATAAATTCGCATGCCGTCGTCCGAACCAAATATCCCTAGATTTGCAGTGATAATATCCACTCCATTAACAAAAATACCACCTCCATATGAGGTATTCCAGCTATTTTCATTAAAAGAAGGGACCAGGACCAGGCTGTCATCAACCCAGATTCTGCCTACATCAAAACCACCAAAAATACCAACTTCAATGGGCACAATTCCGGTTTTAAACCTTTTAAAGTTAAGGCGCAGATCTGAAGTCTGATAAAAGGAAGATTTTCCCGTAAAACGCTGGTTTCTATAGCCACGTAGGCCATCGTTACCACCTATACTGGCTGCCTGGTAAAACTCAAAATCATCACCAAAAATTAGATGGGCCTTAGACTTTGTGGCAAAAACCAATTGACCATTTGAAGATATTTTATAGGCAAAACCCAGGGTAGGAATAACATACCCAAATGTATCTGAATTTTCAAGATTGGAGGTTATTCCGGTTTTTAATTCTACCTCCATCCCCAGGGTTGGAAAAGCAGCGTTATCGCTATCAGTATAACTGTAAACGGCTTCGGCACCCATAAAATTATTTTTCTCTTCCTGAGGCACCAAATTTGAAAATAAATTAATATATCTTCCTTCCGTCTTTTCCAGTTCATAGGATCTATAATTCACCCCTATTCTAAATTCACCATTATTCTCGCCGTGCCATGCCAATCCAGCAAAACCACCTAATGTACCTATTTTGACCCGATTGAAATCTTTATTAAAATTTTCTGGGTCATCAGCATTAAGATTCGGGGTAGTATTCCCATATCCAAAAAAGTTAATACTGTAATTAGGGCTGGTTAATTCACCTTCAAGAGCCAGATTCCATTTACCTACTACATTAGCGAATTCTCCCTGATATCGTACATCAAAGCCCCCTGTAGACGTATATAAGGCAGCTGCTATCCTGTTGGTGGAGGTAAACGGATTTCGCTCAAACCCATAGGTAGTATGCCCTGCAATTACGCCTATCTTTAAACCATCATCAGGGTTAATTCCTATTATTGGGAGCACTGCGTTAACGCTATATTTCGGTTTCCTATAATCATAATTATTATTCTCGTAATCGTCTCTGATGTGGTGTTTGCCCTTTTTGGTTATCAGCGTATTGGGTTTACTTTTAAAATCATAAATATTGGTCTTTTTCCCATTTAACACCTCATAACTATCATTATTTGAACCGCCAATAATTCGTAGTTTTATAAGGTGGTCTCCTTTTCCTGTAACTTGAAAATAATCCTCATCGTCCAGACCATACACCCAAATTTCTTTGGTGCTACCTGCTTCATATATTTTTTCATGAAACACCGGACCTTTTTCGTCCTTTTTAATCCTATAGCCAGTAACTTTGGTTCGCCCCTCAGGCATTCGCTCTATCTCAAACCAATCATCTTTATCGGTGCCTCGTACCACGGCATATTTATTTACAACTTTAAAATACCTATCGGCAATTTTAGGCAAATTAGTTCGTCTTCCTTTTAACTTGCGCTTTATATCCTTCATATTCTCATCCTTCACTTCATCAGGCAACTTTTCAAATGCGGCGTCTATGACCTCATCTGTTAAATGAGAGACTACATAAGCCGCCTGTTCATCCCAAACTGCCTTGTCTGATTCTTGTATCACGGCAACATCCAGGACATATGGATTTAAATTACTCCAACGTACATCTTTAATATCTTCTTCGTATGAATTTAAGACACGTGCAGGGGCTGCCAGTAAAGTAGCCAGTCCCAGCGTAAAACCATCATTCATAATTGAAAATGCCTGATCCCTGTCTCTTGGCACGGGTTTATAGGTAGTTACTCCATCTTCTTTAAAAACTGCCCAGCGCCATTGATCCTGATGTCTATCCCAATCTCCTATTAACATATCAAATAGTCGGGCACGTACATAAGTGGTTTCATCTATTTTGTGATCTTCATTCTTTTTCAACTCATCCAACATATCAAGAGTACTAATCATCTCATTGGCATAGCCAAAACTGGCTTTATCTCCATGCCCGTCTGTCGTTCGTTCTTCAATAGCATACAGTGCATCCCCAAATTCATCGTTAAAACGGCCTATGGCATTCTGTTTTGGCACATAATATAACTTAGGATTGGTATGGTATATCCCAACGGCATCGGCTAAGTCTCCGATAATAAATTGCGTATAGGGATGATCCCCCGTAAATACATCCAATACAAGTTCTTCCGTTTTTGTGTCCTTAAAATCATTCTTAACATATTGGTCCTTAAAACCAACAGCTTGTATATAAAGCAAAGCATCTTTCCGCATTGCCCGCATAATATACTCCTGCCCTTCCTTGTTTCTTAAACGTATAGAAATGGACGCGTGTCCCCCTCCTTTTCGTATCGGGCTCAGGCCTCCAAATAGCGTATCCAGATTTACAACAGGCACAGTAACTTCCGTGCTGTATAATTTGCGATAGCGTTCTCCCCAAAGCCATTTAAAATACTTGCTTTTAGTGGTTTCTTCTACAGTATAAATTGTAGCTGTTTTTTCCTTTGGGAAGTTATCTTGATAATCAGGTGCAATTGGACGATCCTCTTTTAATACCTCAGTTTCAAATACTATTTTATCGTCTTTTGTTGAGAAGAAGCTCACATGGGAAGAACCATCCTTAAAGACATCCAATCTGGCATAACCAGGAGATCCATAAGAAAATTGGCCGCTGTCTATATTCCTGGTAGGTGTTGTTTTAGAACCGGCCCCGCTAACTATTTGCGGCAAATTGAATTCAACCAAATATTGAAGGCTGTGTTCATGTCCTGAAACAAAAATTATTTTATCATTATCCTGGGATAAGGTAATTATACGATCTCTAAACTCATCATATCTATTGTACGATAAATCTCCCGGAGAAACCCCGCCAGTACGTCGGATAACATTTTTTAAAGTCCCTAAAATTGGAATTGGGGTCATATGCTGTCCTACTGAAAACTGTCCGCCATGAGGGCCATTAGTAAACAATGGGTGATGTAAGGCAACAACAGTGGTTTTACCTCTGGCCTTTTTTATAAGACTTTCATACTCAAGAAAAAAACGGTTACGGGTTCTAATTTCACAATCATCATTTATTGTAGGAAATTTATCCCATTTGGTGAGGTACCATTCAGTATCTACTATGATTAACTCTACCTCATCATTAATTTCTACTTTGCGTATTGGGCAACCATCTTCGGGAAGGAAAGTATTTTTCCCAAGCTTTTCTTCAACATATTCCTCTTGTCGTTTGAGGCCTTTTGGACCGTCGTTATACCAATCGTGGTTTCCCGGAATAAAAATTGTCCTCCCGGCAAAGTCTTTTACAACCTCTGTTTGAACATTCAACTGATGCTCTGCGTACTCCCTGCCCTTTGCGCCTTTTTTTGGCAAGCCTTTTGGATAGATATTATCGCCTAAAAATAAGGCAGTACTATTTTTTGAGGCGTCCTTTAATACTTTTTCAAAAGACTGGAGTGCCTCAGATTTTGATCCTAATGGCGAATTCCCCGCATCTCCTATTAAATAGAAAGAGTGTTGCAGTTCACTTTCAGATTGTTGTGGCATCATATCCTCTTCCTTGTACTGGAGCTTGTGGGTGGCACAAGAGTTCAAAAACACAAAACTGGCTATTGCAATTAATGGCCTGTAGATACGATTCATATTTATAGAAAGATATTTAATTTTGAGTGAATTAATAAATCAAAATATATTAGCCAAAAATACAAAGTAAAAACTCAAATATTTTGCGCTTTTTGACTTTAAAAAAATTGCGATATATAAAAGACCACAACTTTAAAGATAGGAAATCTAATAGAATTTTAAACAATTAACCAAAAGGTCATTCTTTAGTCTAAGTTTAAGTGAATTGTCTGAGAATTACTATCCTAATTAATTTTGATACATATAGAAATAAACTTGGTTTTAGTTATATAACTTTAGAAGAAACCGTATAATTTGTAATTTTTGTTTTATAAATTTGATACATGTCTGAAATTCTTGTACAAACTGAAGCCTTTGCCGTTGATTTATTATCAACAGAATTAGATCCAAAGTATCTTTATCATAACCTGAGGCACACTCAGCGGGTAGTGAAAAGCACGGAGGAGTTAATAGAAGCCGGTTCACTGGACGCTAAGGAAAAGGAAGTTTTATTATTAACCGCATGGTTGCATGATACCGGTTATACTCAGGGTCATGAGCAGCACGAGCGCAATAGTTGTAAAATAGCTAAGGAATTTCTTGAGAAGCAGGGTTATGATGCCAAGGGAATAAAACAGGTTCAGGCTTGCATTATGGCTACCCATATGACCTATGAACCCAAGAACTTAAGCGAACAAATAATCCGTGATGCCGATGCCTCACATTTTGCTCAAAAAAGCTATTTGGAAACTTGTGAACTGCTGCGGGAAGAACTTTCCTTGTTGGGCATTGCTAATTATTCTTTTAAAGAATGGATTGAGGAGAACATTAAAATGTTCAGAACAAAACATCAATATTATACCGATTACGCAAAAGCAAATTGGCAGGACAAAAAAGAAAAGAATCTTAGAACTCTTGTAAAGGAGTTAAAAAAAGAAAAGCAATTTGCTAAAAAAGAACAATTAAAGGCGAAATATAAGAATGAAAGCCCGGATAGGGGTATACAAACTTTATTCAGGGTTACTTTAAAGAATCACCTGACTTTAAGTGACATTGCAGATACCAAAGCAAATATTTTACTATCAATTAACGCGATTATCATTTCTGTGGTATTATCCAACCTAATACCTAAATTGGATAATCCGTCTAATACCTACTTAATATACCCCACGCTAATTTTTATGATTTTCACAGTTACTTCAATGGTGATGGCGGTTATTGCAACGCGTCCTAATATTACCGGTGGTAAATTTAGTAAGGCAGATGTGGCAAATAAAAAAGTTAATCTCTTATTCTTTGGCAATTTTCATAAAATGAAATTAGAAGACTATGAATGGGCCCTGCAAGAATTGGTAAAGGATAAAGAATATATTTATTCGTCATTAACTAAAGACTTATATTTTCTTGGCTTAGTATTAAACAGAAAATATAATATTTTACGCTGGACATATACCATTTTTATGATTGGCATTATAGTTTCAGTAGTCGCTTTTGCTCTTGCTTTCTTTTATTTTGGTCAAATTTCACGTCCTGATACGGTAGCCTTGTTAGGCTTTTAATTCCTCCATCAAATCCTCATACGTAAAGGTTTTTCCATCTTCTGTATTTTTGCTATAAAGAATCTCAGCCCTTATTGCTTTGAGCCCTGATACCCCCTGAAGACCTTCCAGTTCCACTATTTCAATATTATTAGTAAAATATCCTTTGGATTTCAGGAAAGAGATATACCTAAGGTATTCCAGCTCATCTTTTTTCTGAGAGTAAACTATAGATAGCTTCCCTGTTTGGGTTAGCCTTTCATTGGTGCCTTTGATAAAAGATTTATCGATACGCTTTTTTATTATTTCATAACGGGCGTTATAGGTGCCATCCACATCAAATTGTTTTTCATCCATTCTGAAGCGAATAGATAAGGAGGTACTATAAACAAGAATAAGAGAAGCAACATCGAGCTGTACGTCCAATTCCGGTTTAAGGTTGTAATACTTGTTTTCCATCTCGCACATAACCTGCAGCTGCCATAATCGAATATTTTTTAAATACAAAGGATCAAAATCCCTGTCTTCCGCAATAGAACTACCTATATACATATTGTGTTCTATCCCATCTGTCTTATAGCGTTCGTAAAAGTGAGGAAACATTTCCTGTGCCGTTTCCTGGTGCTTGTCAATTACAGATGCCAGTTTTTTGTTAATCTGCATCACACTATCATCATATTGTTTCCTGTGATCGTAATAAGAATGCGTTTCGGGATTAATGGTTTTTTCATATTCTTCAACCATTTTAGCTAATTCTTTGCTCTGTTTTTTAAGATGATTGAAGATTGGTATTACATCTGCATAGACGAAGTCGAATATAGTCTGTTCACTATTCGAAAATAAGGTCTCTTTTATGTCTTCAATAAAATTATTTATTCTGTATATAAGTTCCTCATATAAAGGTAATTTTTCAATCTTCAATGCGGCATTCAATACTTCTTTGATATTCGACAATTGAATCATCAGATCTCGCTGAATCGCTGTATTCCTGGCTTGTGAAGATGCTTTAATGTCTATCTGACCGTATAAAGGATATACATCTTTAAAAACTATTTCTTTAAATGAAGGTTGCCTGCCTTCCAGTCCGTCAATAATAAATTGTTTGGCTTCCTCTTCAAATCGCCAGTGAACAGATTTATGCACCGAAGTACATTCATTTTGAATAATGGCATCAATTAAATTTTCCTCTTCAATTTTAGAGCGAACAACCGCCGCAACTATATAGGGCATTACATCATCCAGCTTTGTCGCGTTAACCCCGTTTAACTGATTTTTTTTCGTGGATACTAGTTCCAGTACTCCTAAAAGCTCACCTTCATTCACGATAGGAGCAAAAATGGCACTTTTTATTCCTTGCTCATGCAAGCCTTTGTAGGGCTCAATCCCTTCCGATAATTTATAATACTTATCAACGTCAGATACTGCAAAATAGCCTTTCTGATTCACTATTTTATCATAGGATCCTATACACAGGGCATCATTGCAAAGCTCATTATCTTTCTCCTTTAGGAGAAAGCTTTCTATTCCCCTGCCAAATACACGTTCTAACTGATCATCTTTTGAGTTATAGGTGACAAAACCCATTTTTAATTCTTTAATCCTAAAGAAGGATCTGAAGGTCTCCTGAAGTTCCAATATAAAACTATCACTACCTCTTTTATCACTTGAGATAAGACTTGATTTAATTTCAGATATGGTTTGCTCTGCAGTAACATCAAACATATTGGATATTACAAAGCCTTTTGAAATAAAACTATTTGGAGGAATCATTTCCTTCCAGAGTTCAAGATCTTCCGGGTTTTCTAAAAGCTTGTCAACATCTGTCTGGGTTAAATCTTTAGCCAAATCCGTTGGAAATAATTCGATAAAATCAGCATTATACAAAATTCGATAATGATGCATAATTCCATTCGCATCTGGTATATCATAAAAGTATGGCCTGCTAAAATCAAGGTTAAAGCCATAATGGAAATTAAGGATCACAGTACTGGCCATTATATAGTCTATCCCTTCATCATGATCACGAATAAAAGGTTTAAAATCCTTACCGGCATTTTGCAAAATCTTTTTAAATCTTTTGGATTTATTAAATACAATATCAAAATAAGGCATAGAAGCAGCCTTAATTTCATTCTCACTTAATACCTCGGCAAACGAATCCTGTAAAATAACTCGAATAACATCTTTATGTTTTTCAAGAAGTGTAATATCTGAAAAACCATCCCTTAATTCCGGAAATGGCGCCTGTGTTTCCAATATATACTTGGCCCTGGATGATAGCAATACATCATCACTTTTGGCCATATTATCATACTGCTTTAATAGCTTTTCAAAGCTAACTAACATTTGCAGTGGCATTTCTTTATTTATAGAGTCCATAATGATATATGTCTACAGATTGACCATAAAATTACAAAACTATTCGATTTCTTTTTGTTAAAGGAATTTTAACGGTGTTCCGTGCATTTTTTGGATATTTATACAAATTTCATTCATGTCTTCAGATAACAGACTCACTAACGCTTACAAAAGGGCCAAAATCATAGCATTTGATGACTCCTCAAAGTTCATTCTTTTTAGTGATTGTCATAGGGGTGATAATAGTTTTGCTGATGAGTTTGCCAATAACAGGAATATCTATTATCATGCGTTAAGACATTATTTTAACAATGGATTCCAATATTGTGAACTGGGTGACGGGGATGAACTCTGGGAGAATCTGACTTTTGAACCCATCTTTGAAGCCCATAAGAATATTTATTTACTAATGAAACGTTTTCACGAGGAAAACAGGTTGCATATGATATACGGGAACCACGATATGGTGTATCGAAAGCCGGAATATGTAAAAAAAAATCTTTATACCTACTTTGAGCCTAAGGATGAAAAGGAAGCTGCTTTATTAGATAAATTGCAGTTTCATGAGGCAATAGTTTTAAAACATAGAGAGAGTGGTCAGGAGCTATTTTTAACTCATGGGCACCAGGCAGATTTTATGAATTATCATGGATGGCGGTTCAATCGCTTTTTGGTACGCATCCTTTGGAAACCCTTACAAGTCTGGGGAATTGCAGATCCTACTAGTCCGGCCCGAAACAACCGTGAATTAATAAAGGTGGAGAAAAGGATCAAGAAATGGATTCTGCGAAATAACTTAAAAATAACTGTAATGGGTCATACCCATAGGCCCAGATTCCCTGAACCCGGTGATATCCCATTATTTAATGATGGAAGCTGCGTGCACCCCAGAAGTATTACCGGGATTGAAATAGAAAACGGATTAATTTCACTTATAAAGTGGCAGATAGCCACAAAGGAAGATGGTACGCTTCAAATTGTGCGGGTTTTACTCGAAGGACCACAGAGGTTAGCAGATTATAAACAAAATGAGGATTGATCCTTTCCAATACCTGGGTATTATTTGAATCAATCCTCGGGAAATAGTTATGTGCTCTATTTCTATTGAATCATAAAGTTAATTGGTATACTATAAGGTACTTTAACAGATTTTCCGCGTTGCCGCCCAGGTGTCATATCAGGGAGCGCAGCAATAATACGTTGTGCTTCTTTCTCTAATAGTTTGTCCGGGCCCCTTGTCCTTATTGACTCTACTTTTCCTTTAGAATTAATCATAAACTGAACAAATACTTTTCCTTTGATTCCCAGTTCAAGGGCGCTCTCAGGATAGGCAAATTCTTTAACGATATGAGCTTGTATCATTTTTTGAAAACAGGCTTTTCGTTCATCATTACCTTTTGCACTTTCACAACCAGGATAAATTGGAACATTCTCTATGACTGCAAAGGGGACAACGATATCTTCTTCTTCTTCTCCAACTTCCACATCGCCAACGTCCATTACATCTTCAATCACTGATTCCTGGCTAGTTTCTGTACTCTCAATAATAGTTTCTTCTATTTCCTCTGTGTCTTCTACTACTTCAATTACTTCAGGAGCAGCAGGTGGTGGCGGTGGCGGTGTAGTTTTTATAATTTCTGTTATCGGCACATCTTCTTTAAGGTCATCTACGGCCTGAGCAATGTCCAGAGTTGTGGTGTCTGTAGGATACGATTTGTATTCTAAAGCACGCCAGGTCAAAAATAGAACGACTGTAAGTCCTATTACAAAATACAGCCCACTATTTCTATTTAAATCGACTTTTGGGTTTTTTTTAACTTGCATGACTATTTGAATTATGATATACCCAAAATTACGCCATGTAAAATGTAGTTAATATGATATTTATCAGGTCCAACTGCTGTAATTATAAATCTCTGCTATTCAAAAAATGGGCGATAAAAAAGTAATCAGGACTAAAAACAGTCCTGATTACCTGAATTATAATCTAGCAGATTCACCTATGCGGAATGCGCCTTTCCCTATTAAGTACTGGATAATAGCACCTCGTCAAAATCAATTCCTTCAATCGGCACAATGCGCTGTTCAACAGGGTCCCAGTGTATTCTTGTGCCAAGCTTGTAGGAAAGTCCAGCCATGTGTGCTGATATTGCTTCATCAAATCCCTCATTTATTCCGCAGCTCACTGCACCTCCGTTACGGGTACTACTGAGCCATTCCCTTAAATGAAGAAATGTTGAATCAACTCTTGCTCCATTAATATAGGTCCACATAAGACCTTTATCTGCAAAATATTGCGACGTTGCAGAGGAAACAGCGTCTGGCACACTGGCCCCAGGATTGTAGCTATAAACCGGAACCGATGGTTTCATTTTCTCAGATTCAATCTGATCTGCATACTTTGTAGAGCTGCTATCGGGCCATACCGTGAGCCGGTTGCCTAATTCCAAGGTGCCGTCATGTCCCATAAGAAGAGTTGGCCTGTTAAAGCCATTGCCAAGAGTTGCACTGTAGACAAAAGCCATTCCTTTTTCCTTGCCCTTTTTCTGGCTACTTCCTGTACTAAATTGTGGAAACTCCATATTTACCTGTAATACATCGGGAACATCACGTCCGTCATTATGAGTATAAATTCCTCCTGAAGCCATTACGGATGAAGGGATACCCATTTGCAATACACAATTAAGACGATCATAATCGTGGGTCATCAAATCTCCGGAAAGACCGGATCCATATGCCCACCATTTTCTCCACCTGAAAAATCTATTCTTATTAAAGGGTATTTTTGGTGCAGACCCTAAAAAGAGATCCCAGTCTATTGTTTGAGGATTTGCCTCTTCCTCTATGTGATAATTCCATGCGCCGTTATCATCGTTCCTGTTGGTATTGGTCTGAACAAGAGAAACATGGCCAAGTACCCCTTTAGATACAATATCCTGAGCCGTTTGAAAACTTAAAGTTTGTCTGTGCTGATGACCAACCATAAGCACTGCCTTAGACTTTTCAGCAACTTCCTTAAGCCTGTAAGTCTCATCTACGGTATGTGTCATTGGTTTTTCCACATAAGTATGTATCCCATTTTCCAGAGCATCTATCGCCATGGGGGCATGCCAGTGGTCTGGAGTGGCTATAATTACCGTATCTACTTTACCGCTACGGATCATTTCCTGATGCGTCCTAAATCTAATCACCCTGGTATCTTCAGTGGAAAAAGAATTAATTACATTGTCAGCCCTAACATCAAACACATCGCAAACCGCAGTAATTTTTACATTCAGTTTATCCTGATTCATAAAATCTTTCAAACGGGAGTGATTCGGATCCTCCACTGCAGCTAATCTCATTTCTTCCAACCATTCTTCGGTTGCAAACCCTAATGCTCTGCATAATTGTTCTCCCCGAATACCAAAACCAATTATTCCTACTCTTACGGGCTCACCGCTAAATGCTTTTACTGCAGAAGGTAATGAAGGCTGTATATTTAATTGTTCAAGAATGGCTGTACGCTCCCTGTTTTTGGAAGCCGTATTTGAAGCACCTGCCCACCATACAGCACCAAGTATTGGAATTCCGCCTAAGCCTTTAATTACATCTCTTCTAGTCCATTTCATAAGGTTTCAGTTTTAGTTTGTTCTTTTTTTTTATTGAATAAGTATTTTAGACCAAAAAATTGTCCGGTAGGAAATTGATAAATAACCATACAGGCCGCAAGTTCTATTAAATTTTTATTTACAAACCAATAGCTTCCCTCAACATTTACTTGCTGTAGCCAGGGGAAAGGAGGATGGGCCAGATAATATAAAGCGAGTAATAAAATCCCCACTAAAGCACCTTTTTTCTCAAATATCCCCAATAAAAGTGTAATCCCTACAAACATTAGTGCCAACCAATTAAGGGTGTCTGCCCAACCTATTAATGGTTCTTTTGCAATTGCCAAAAATATGGGTTCCAGAGGACCTTGTGCTGTGGCAAGATAGCCAAATGAGGTCCAGTCCGGGTTATAGAGTTTTATGACACCTTCATACAAAAAGTGCCAGCCAATAAGTACGCGCATTAACACAATACTGTGTTTTAATTGCCATTTTCCTTTAGTTTCAGTCATATTGTTTGGTTAAAATTGTTAATTAGTTGTTCTCTTAATAGAACTTTTAAAGCAATTTTTAGATTATAATACCAGATAAAGTAATAATATTCAGGCTTAATGATTTATTTCAAGTACCAGGGGTTCGTAAAATTACCGTGTTCAATAATAACAAATACCTCATGAATAGTAAGATAAATAATAGCTTAATAAATAGGATAAAACTGGTCAAAACTAGACTTAGAAACCTACGTTTCCTATGACATTTATCAGGTTTTTAGTTCTTGATAAAGCCCTGTAAACGGGCAAAATTGATGTTTTCCCTCACAAGATAATAAAAGCAATTCAATATTTATTACTCGAAAGTATTTAGTAATTAACATCAGTTTATATTTTGGTCTTCAATTCCACTCTTTGGTAAAAATGTTTATCTTGAGTAAGTTTATTTATTAACCAACAAAACAAAAAGATGAAAAAATTACTAGCAGAATTTATCGGCACCCTATGGCTGGTGCTGGGTGGATGCGGAAGTGCCGTCCTGGCGGCAGCGTATCCCGAACTTGGAATTGGTTTCTTAGGGGTTTCCCTTGCATTTGGTCTTACTGTGTTGACTATGGTCTACGCCATTGGGCATATTTCCGGTTGCCACCTGAATCCGGCGGTTTCTATTGGACTTTGGATTGGTGGGCGTTTTAAAAGTAAGGAATTGGTTCCTTATATTATTGCACAGGTATTGGGAGGTATTGCCGGAGCCGGGATATTATACGTAATTGCTACCGGAAAACCCGGATTTGAAATTGGAGGATTCGCCAGCAATGGTTACGGAGAACATTCCCCGGGTGGTTATAGTTTGCTAGCCGCTCTTGTTACAGAGGTTGTAATGACTTTTATGTTCCTAATTATTATTCTAGGCGCAACTCATTCCAAAGCTCCAAAAGGAATGGCAGGAATAGCCATAGGGCTTGGACTTACACTAATCCACCTTATAAGTATCCCTGTTACCAATACTTCTGTAAATCCAGCCAGAAGTACGAGTCAGGCTTTATTTGCGGGTGGCTGGGCCATTGGCCAGTTATGGCTTTTTTGGGTAGCTCCGATAGTAGGTGCCTTATTAGCGGGACTCGTTTATAAATATATTTCTCCCGAAAGTAAAAGTTAAAATAATTGGGGCCAAATTGGCCCTTTATTTTTGTTTATGCCAAACGCTGCTATTTCTTTTTTGAAATGTTATATTTAGTACTTCATAGATCATAACCAACAACCCATATGCCACTGCTTATAGTTATTATAGGGATAATACTTCTCTTTATACTAATTGCCAAATTTAAACTCAATGCATTTATAACTTTTATCCTTGTTTCATTATTTGTTGGTATTGCAGAGGGAATGCAGCTTGAAGATGTGGTACAATCTATCCAGAATGGAATAGGGAATACTTTGGGATTTTTAGTAATGATTTTAGGCTTGGGCGCCATGTTGGGCAAATTGGTTGCAGATAGCGGAGCAGCACAACGCATTACTTCAAAACTGGTAAGTAAATTTGGTATAAAAAATATACAATGGGCCCTTGTACTAACCGGATTCATTGTTGGTATCCCTATGTTCTATTCTGTAGGCTTTGTTATTTTAATACCCCTGGTATTTACAGTGGCGGCCTCAACCAGGCTTCCACTTTTATATGTAGGTTTACCTATGCTGGCCTCACTATCCGTTACACACGGATATCTCCCCCCCCATCCTGCTCCCACAGCCATAGCAATAATGTTTGATGCCGATCTGGGTAAAACCCTGTTATATGGGATCATTGTGGCTATCCCGGCAATAATTGTTGCCGGCCCTTTATTTTCAAGGACCATAAAAAATATAAAGGCAACCCCTCTTAAGGAATTTGTAAATCCCAGAATACTGGAAGATCATGAAATGCCAGGGATGCGAATTAGTATTTTTACCGCTTTATTACCCATCCTGCTAATTGGAATTGCGACCTTGGCAGATCTCTTTCTTCCCGAGGATTTCTATCTTAAGCCCATTATAGATTTTCTTGGTAATCCTGTAATAGCGATGCTTATCTCTGTACTGGTTGCAATCTACACCCTGGGACTTGCCCGAGGTAAAAAAATGCCTGAAATCATGAATTCTGTAGGCAGTTCCATTTCAGGAATTACAATGGTACTTTTGATTATAGCAGGTGCTGGTGCATTAAAACAGGTCCTTGTAGATAGTGGCGTAAGTGAATATATAGCCAATATGCTAAGCGGATCTACTATTTCTCCGTTACTATTGGCCTGGTTCATAGCAACGTTGATCAGGGTCTGTGTGGGTTCTGCCACGGTGGCAGGATTAACTGCTGCGGGAATAATATTACCCTTGGTATCCAAAACAGGCGTTAGTCCAGAATTAATGGTACTGGCCATTGGATCAGGAAGTTTAATGTTATCACATGTCAACGATGGGGGCTTCTGGTTGTTTAAAGAGTATTTTAATTTGTCGGTTAGAGATACACTTAAAACATGGACTGTTATGGAAACTACTGTTGGAGTAATGGGACTTATTGGAGTATTGATTTTAAACACATTCATTTAAAACAAGCATATGAACAATTTACCTTCACAACGAATAGCATCATTGGGGTTAAAATTACCTCCTGCTCCACCTCCTGCCGGACTATATAAACCTATCCTGGTAGTAGACAACTTTCTTTATGTATCCGGACAGGGACCTATGCAATCAGATGGAACATTAATCACCGGGAGGGTTGGTGAAGATCTTACCCTGGGGCAGGCCAAACTAGCCGCAGAACAGGTTGGTTTAACTATGCTGTCTACGATACAAACACATTTTGGAGATTTGGACCAGATTAAAAGGGTCGTAAAGGTATTGGGGATGGTGAACTCTACACCTGATTTTGGACAACACCCTTTAGTTATTAATGGTTTTAGCGAGCTAATGGCAGATATTTTTGGCACCGATAATGGAGTAGGTGTCCGAAGTGCCGTGGGTATGATGCTACCAGGAAATATCCCTGTTGAAATCGAAGCTATGTTTCAACTACATTAATACCTTTTTAAAATGAGGAATGGAAAATGGTACAAAATTGAAAACCCAGAAGACGTTGTTTCACCTTCATTGTTAGTTTATCCGGACCGGATAGAAAAAAATATTGAATTGATGATTTCAATGATTGGGGATTCCGCAAGACTTCGTCCGCATATAAAAACCCATAAGACGGCCGAGATTATAGAGATGCAAATGCAACAGGGTATACAAAAATTTAAATGTGCCACTATTGCAGAAGCGGAGCTTTTAGCACAATGCGGTGCCAAAGATATTCTATTGTCCATGCAGCCTGTTGGTGCTAATTTAAACAGGTTTTTTAAACTGATCGCCACCTATCCCGATTCACTGTTTTCTACTATTGTGGATAATGAAGTTTCTGTTGACCTTATTTCAGAAATGGCTGCTTCCAACGAGATAATTGTACCATTATTTCTGGACCTCAACACCGGCATGAACAGAACAGGCATAGAACCTAATGACAATGCCGTTAAATTGTTCAAGCAAATTGCAGAAGACCCAAACTTAGATGCCTGTGGACTGCATGCATATGATGGGCATATCAGGGATACTGATATAAAACTTCGAAAACAGGCTTGTGATGCTGCTTTTGACTTGGTTATTAGTCTTAAAAACAAAATTAAAGCTTTGGGGGTAGAAGTAGAAACATTAGTTATGGGAGGATCGCCTACATTTCCAATTCATGCGGCAAGACATAATGTCGAGACCAGTCCAGGAACAACATTGCTTTGGGATGAGCGATATGGAACTTCTTTTAGGGATATGCCATTTTTACCGGCGGCGGTGTTACTTACCAGAATTATCAGCAAACCCAAAGAAGGAATTATCTGTTTAGATCTGGGGCATAAATCTATAGCTCCTGAGATGGATTTTCCAAGGGTAAAAATCTTTGGATTGGAAGATGCAGAACAAATTGGTCAAAGTGAAGAACATTTAGTACTCCGTTATTCCAAAAGTGATAACTTAAAAATAGGTGATGTCTTTTACGCCATTCCCATGCATATTTGCCCTACTGTGGCTAAATATTCAAAAGTTCTGACGGTTGAAGATGGTCAGATAACCGGAGCATGGAAAATTGCAGCAAGAGATCATCAAATGCAAATATAAAAATGCCTATGTTTATTTTTGACGCACATCTTGATTTAGCTATGAACGCAATGGAATGGAACCGGGATCTAACCTGGTCCGTTGAGGATATCCGAGCGAAAGAGGAAGGGATGACAGACAAACCGGATAGGGGTAAAAATACGGTTTCTT